>NZ_NPEX01000469.1 GCF_003258865.1 Rhodoplanes roseus
GCGGCCCGCGAGGCCGCCCGCACCGCCGCGACGCTGGACGACCTCGCCGCCATCCTGGCCCGCTTCGAGGGCTGCGCCCTCAAGGCGACGGCGACGAAGCTGTGCTTCGCCGACGGCAAGCCGGGCGCCCCCGTGATGTTCATCGGCGAGGCGCCGGGCCGCGACGAGGATCTGGAGGGGCTGCCCTTCGTCGGCCGCTCGGGCAAGCTCCTGGACCGCATGCTGGCGGCGATCGGGATCGACCGGCACGGGCCCGTCGAGAGCAGCGCCTACATCGCCAACACGGTGCCGTGGCGGCCGCCCGGCAACCGCACCCCGACCCCGCTGGAGACCCAGATCTGCCTGCCCTTCGTGCAGCGCCAGATCGAGCTCGCCGATCCGGACGTCCTGGTCTGCATGGGCGCGCCCGCCGCCCAGACCCTGATCGGCACCCGCGAGGGGATCATGAAGACCCGCGGCCGGTGGTTCACGTACCACACCGGCAAGCGCGAGATCCGCGCCATCGCGACCTTCCATCCCGCCTATCTGCTGCGCCAGCCGCTCGCCAAGCGCCTCGCCTGGCGCGATTTTCTCAGCGTCAAGGCGGCGCTCGCCGAACGCGCGAAAGCCTGACGCACGCTGCCGCGGGCGCGGCAGCGGATGGCCGATGTCGTCTCGGGAGAACTCCAGCCGAGGCCGCAGGCCTCAGGGCCGGGCCATCTTGCAGGAGGGATTGAACGCCCAGTTGCGGTCGAGCCCGACCACACACCACTCCACCCCGGTGCTGGCGCCAGCGAAGCCGGTGTTCTCGGCGATCGAGTAGTGGATGGTGCGGGCGTGGCCGTCGTTGGTGAGCACCCGGCCGGAGCAGAAGCGGCGCGGAATGGTGCCCGACGCCCACGGCATGAACTTCACCTCGTGGACGCGCTCGAAGCCGACGATCTTCAGCTCGGAGTTCCAGAACCGGCGCTCCTTCTCGGCGAAGGCCTCCTGGATCTGCAGCAGCGGCCACGACTCCTCGCAGAGCGGCACCACCGCGTCGTAGCGCGGGCCGGACAGCCAGAAGTTCAGCTCGAACAGGTTCGCGGCCCGCGATTCGGCCGCGACGCCCCACAGGAGCGCCGCGGCCGCAGCCGTCGCCAGCAACCGGACGTATTTCCGAGTGGCGCTCATGGCCGAACCCCCTGCCTTCCCCGTGCGCGACCGTGCCGCGGTGGTCCGGCAGGGTCAAGAGCCGCCCCGCCTCTCCCCGCACGAAGCTCCGCAGGTGTGGCCCGTCTGCACAGGGGGGACGCTGGTGGGTCACTCGCCACTGGCCCGGGTTATCATCGTATGACAACATCAATCATGCCGACACGAGACACCAGCTTCGAGACCCTTCTGGACCTCGACGGCGAGACTTTTCGGTAGATCTGGCAGGTGCTTACGTCGTCCGCTTCGTCGTCGGGCGGGTTCCCGCGAGCGTCGACCGACCGCACGGCCCCGTCTACAGCCTGACCCTGCACGGGCCGACGGGCGAGCGTCTGGTCGGCTTCGACAACGCCCATGGCCTCACCGATCGGACGGGACGCCGCTCGCCAACGCACGACCACCGGCACCGGCTGCGGGTCGTGAGGCCCTACGACTACCGCGACGCCGCCACGCTTCTCGCCGATTTCTGGGCGGAGGTGGACGGCGTCCTCGAAGAACTTGGAGTTCGGACGTGACGACACTGACTGTCGGCATCGCGACCTACGAGCAGTTCAAGGAACGGACGCTGGCCATCGCGCGTGGCGAGCACAAGCCCGCGCGCGGGGAACCGAAGATCTGGTTCTCGTCGATCGAGAGCTTCGCGAAGGTGCTTTCTGATCGCAACCGAGCCTTGTTGCAGGTCATCGCGCAGACACGGCCGCAAACATTGACCGAGCTCGCCCAGGCGACGGGCCGCGCGAAATCGAACCTCTCACGAACCCTCAAGACGATGGAACGCTATGGGCTCGTGCGGTTCGAGAAGGTCGGCCGGGCGATGGCGCCGCGGACGACCTATACGGACGTGGTGCTCGAACTGTCGCTGGCGCCGGCACG
Organism: Rhodoplanes roseus; assembly: GCF_003258865.1. Lineage (GTDB taxonomy): Bacteria > Pseudomonadota > Alphaproteobacteria > Rhizobiales > Xanthobacteraceae > Rhodoplanes > Rhodoplanes roseus. The sequence goes on from NZ_NPEX01000469.1 coordinate 2,044, forward strand.
GCCGGCCGTCTCCGGTCCCGCAGCGGGCCGATCGTAGGCGCCCTACCCCCAGTCCCCCAGCACCGCCTGCACCAGCGCGAGGGCTGCGACGGCCGCCGTGTCGGCCCGGAGAATGCGCGGGCCCAGCGCGAGGCGGACGACGCCCGGACGTGCCAGCAGCAACTCGCGCTCCTCCGGCGAGAAGCCGCCCTCGGGACCGATCAGCACGGCGACCGGCACGGACGCGGCGGCCGCACCGGCCTCTCGCACGCCGGCCAGGGCCGCGAGCGGATCGGCGACCGGCGCGTCCTCGTCGCAGAAGACCAGGCGGCGGCCCGAATCGAGGGCCGCCAGCGCCTTGTCGAGCGGCACCGGCTCGGCCACCTCGGGCAGCGCCAGGATGCCGCACTGCTCGGCGGCCTCGACCACGTTGGCCCGCATGCGCTCGGTGTTCACCCGCTCGGCCTGGGTATAACGCGTCACCACCGGCTGCAGCCGCGACGCTCCCATCTCGACCGCCTTCTGGACCAGATAGTCGAGGCGGGCCCGCTTCAACGGGGCGAACAGGTAGTGGAGGTCGCCGGCCGGCGTCTGGGCCCGGATCCGCTCGACCACCGCGAGTGCCATGGCCCGCCGGCCCTCCTCGGCGAGAGCGGTCCGCCACTCGCCGTCGCGGCCGTTGAAGGCCAGCACCGGATCGCCGGGCTTGAGGCGAAGCACGTCCCTGAGATAATGCAGGTGCGGCGCGGCCAGCGCGACCCGGGCACCGGGCGTCAGCGCCGCATCGACGAACAGGCGGGGACTGCGGAAATCGTAGCGCGCCATCGCGCTCCTCCCGGAGACGGCGGCCCGGCCGCCG
>NZ_NPEX01000470.1 GCF_003258865.1 Rhodoplanes roseus
CAGTGTTGAATCAGCGACGTACCAGTTTGTCAAAACCTGCTCAGAGACATCGCGCCGCCATACCCCTGAGCAACTACGTGAGTGCCATTTCATCGGTTTCGGCCGACACACCGTCGTTGGATCGGAAGCGCGGACGACGACCGACTCCACTCCGAGCGAGCCGGTGCCGCACACGCGCCCCCGCCAACACGGTCCGGAATCCAGGTTAACGGTCATTTTTGCTGGAGGATTTCGAGCAGAAAGTTGGGGTTCCAGCTTGCGGATTTTCGGCGTGTCTTGACGCTTCCCTTGTGCTTGTTGGCGCGCACGAGGCCGAGGGCGAAGCGTCGGACGACGGCCATGTTTTTTGCGCCGTGTCCGGCTCGGTAGCGCGACAGGTCGTCCTTGAAGGCGACATCGAGCAGCCAGTGCATGCTCTCCACGCCCCAATGGCCGCGTGCGGCGGCGGCGAGGCGGTCGATGTCGAGGGGCGCGGAGGAGATGTAGAAGCGGGTCTCGAAGCTGCAGCGATTGGCATGCTCGACGCGCGCCAGGAGCTTGACGATGGTCTTGATGGAGGTGAAGCGCGGCTGGCCCGGATAGCTGCGCGCCGAGGCGATCCAGTCGACCACGCCGGAGGCCGTGCAGATGCGGGTCTCGATGCGGCCATGGCCCTTCTCGACCGTGGTCTCGACCACGGTCTCGCCGGCCGGAGCGGTGCGGAAGTAGTCGGCGACGTCGGCCTCGAGGGTCGGCTGGTTTCCCTTCAGGGCGAGCAGATAATCGGCCCCGTGGGCGACGATCTTGGCGGCGATGTCGGCTTGGCAGCCCATGGCGTCGATGGTCACCAGGGCGCCGGCGAGCTGCTTGGCGTCGGCGAGTTGATCGAGGAGCTCGGGAATGGCGGTGATCTCGTTCGCCTTCTCCGGGACACTGGTCTGCGCCAGCACCAGCCGCGCCGTGGTGGCGTAGGCCGACAGCGTGTGCAGGGCTTTGAGTCCTTTGCCGCGGTCATGGGTGCGGCGCGCCGTCTTGCCGTCGATGGCGATGAGGTCGTGCCGGCCGGGCCACAGTGCCTCCACCCAGCCCTGGAAGCAGCGCCCGAACAGGAGCGGATCGACCCGGTTGACCAGGCAGCGCAGCCAGCGCTCGCAGGGGATGCCGTGGTGGAACGCGGAGAACCGCCGCAGGACCCCGAGATGATGCTCGCCCCAGGCGACGATATCGTCGAAATCGTCGCAGGACGCGATGGTGGCGCAGGTCACCAGCAGCAGCACCTCCGACAGCGGATACATCACCCGCCACGGCTCGCGCTCGTCCTCCAGCTCGGAAAAATGCTGCAACAGCAGGCCGAGCCGCGCCCGCGGAAGCTCCTCGTCGAGGACGATGTCGGTCAAGGTTCCCATGGGCGTGCTCCCGCTCGAACCGGAGCCCCAGGGAATCACGCCTCTCCCGTCAACTCAAAATCCCACCCACCCGGCCGTTAACCTGACTTCCCAGCCGCGCCCCCCGCCAAGTTGCGGGATTGCAGATTACCGTAAGAACACGTAGCTTAGGGGAAAGGAGCCCCCGGTCGATGTGTCGTTCGTTCTTGCGGCTGCTGGGATTCGCCTCGCTGCTCGTTGCGGTCGCGGTCGGATTAGTGGTGGCCGGATCAGACCCCGCCCAGGCCCATCCCGGGCATGGTCACGGAAGCGCGGAGCGCGTCCATGCTCCGCTGGCGCTGGCCATATCGCCCGACCAAATCCGTACGATCGCAGGAGCATCCGCGTGCGGCAAGGTCCCGGACACGGCATTGGTGGTGCACGACGGATCGCGCGCAGCGACTGGCGGCCCTGGTTCCTCAGGACCCGCTGCGATCGGCGGTTCGGCGGCTCAAGGCGATCGCGCGCCCTCGGGCGGCGGCTGCGCAGTTCCTGGCTGCTGTAGCGGCGGTCCCTGCAGCATCTGTTGTTCGGTCGTGCCCGCCGCTGCCGGCCTCGTATGGCCGTCGCGTGCCGCAGTGGTGCTTGGCGTTTTTCCCGCCCCGTCGCTCGACGACGCCGTCTCGTCTGGCCTGAAACGTCCCCCTCGATCCTTCGCCTGACCCCGCTTCCACACCGACCACGATCCCGGCCCTTCGCGCCGGACCGTGATCCATGCCCGGTTCCAGGACGAAGGACGTTTCTTCAATGCTTTCCCGCATGTTTCGCGCGGCCGCGGTTCACGCGACCGTGGCGACCGCCGCGCTGCTCGTGGCGCTGCTCGCCGGAATGGCGACCGCCGTCGCCCACGAAGGTCACGATCACGGCGACCAGCCGATCGCGCCGGCCCATGTGCTGCCGCGCGGCGAGGCGACGAGCGGACCGTTCCAGCTCGTCGCGGTCCTCAACGGCGACGAGCTGGCGCTGTGGCTCGACGACTTCGCCACCAACCGGCCCGTCACCGACGCCACGCTGGAGATTGAGACCCCGCGGGGCCCCGTGACGGCCGAGCCGCGGCAGGCGGACGGCAGCTTCCGCCTGAAGGCGCTGTGGCTCGCCGCGGCCGGCGCGACCGCCACGGGGCATGTCGATCTCGCCGTCACGGTGACGGCCGGCGACGCGATCGAGATTCTCGCATTGACGATCGAGACCGGAGGAGCGGCGGCCACCGCGGCCCCGGCCGGCGCCGGGAGCTGGTCCGCCTGGACGGCCCGCCTCGGCGCACTCGGCCGGCCCGCCGTGCTGTCGACGCTCGCCGGCGGCATAGCGGCGGGCCTGCTGCTCGCCGGCCTGTTCGAGCGGCGCCGCGCCGCCGCCGTGCCGCTCGCCGCCGTCGGCCTTCTCGCCGCGGTCGGCCTCGGGCTCCTCCAGCAGGAGAGCATCGCGCACGAGGAGCGCCCCATCGACGCCCGCCCGCCGGCGCCCCGCCC
>NZ_NPEX01000471.1 GCF_003258865.1 Rhodoplanes roseus
CCGCCGCCGCACGCGGCGGACGCGCCTGCGCGGCGGCGGAGGACACGCATTCGAGCGCGAGAACCATCACGGACGATACGACCGCGGCGAAGACCGCCGCCGTCAGGACGCGAGAACAGGCAAGCCGCCAGCGTGCCCGCTGCAGGCCGTCATCCATGAAGTTGTCCCCGTGCTCCGGACCCCGCCACACGCGCGGGCATCCGCGTCGCGCGTCGAGACGCGCGTCGTTCCTCGAAGCGCCTGCGGCGCTGACCGGCCGCGACGGCGGTGGCGATGCGCCGACCCGATCGCACCGACCGGACCGAACTCCACGGCAACGCCGAAGCGCAGACGATGTCGATGTGTGTGGTGTTCGCTCGAGCTCCCCCTGTCCCCGGACAAAACCGTGACTCTGCAATTTGGCCACTTTGTGATCAGTCTTAAGAATTCGTTACGCGAAGTGTATCGGCAGCGGTGTTTTTCCACGACGGTTTCAGCAAACCGCCGTGACGCGCCAGCAGAACCGTCGAACAAATCACTTTCGAGCTGCGCGAATTCTCGTTCTCCGATGCGCGGTTGAGGCTGGATTTCCGCAGTCGCGACACGGCCGGCTCGACACGCCGGCATCCATACGCCGAGCCGCGCGAGATTTTTTCGGCGCGGCGCCAAGAGGCGGGAGGCGACGCGAGCCGGCCGGATCCCGGGAGGCAGGCGCGGCGACCGGGAGGTCGCACCGCCTGCCGCCGGCCTGCCTTGCGCTCCCGTACCGGGCTGCTATATCCCTCACGCATCGACAGAATCCGCTTACCTGCGTTCGTAGGCAGCGAGTGAGCAACAGGAGTTTTCCAATGGTCGCCCTGACCTTTCCCGATGGCGCGCGTCGGGAGTACCCCACCGGCATCACCGGTCTCGACATCGCCAAGGGCATCTCGCCCTCGCTCGCCAAGCGCACCGTCGCGATGGCGCTCGACGGCACCCTCGCCGACCTCGCCGATCCGATCGAGCACGACGCCAGGATCGAGTTCGTGTCGCGCGACGATCCGCGCGCGCTGGAGCTGATCCGCCACGACGCCGCGCACGTGATGGCCGAAGCCGTGCAGAGCCTGTGGCCCGGCACCCAGGTGACCATCGGCCCAGTGATCCAGAACGGCTTCTATTACGACTTCTTCCGCAACGAGCCGTTCACCCCGGACGACTTCGGGGCGATCGAGAAGAAGATGCGCGAGATCATCGCGCGCGACAAACCTTTCACGAAAGAAGTCTGGTCGCGCGACGAGACCAAGCAGGTGTTTCGCGACAAAGGGGAGAACTTCAAGGTCGAGCTGGTCGACGCGATCCCCGAGGACCAGACCATCAAGATCTACAAGCAGGGCGACTGGTTCGACCTGTGCCGCGGTCCGCACATGACCTCGACCGGCAAGATCGGCACCGCCTTCAAGCTGATGAAGGTGGCGGGCGCTTATTGGCGCGGCGATTCGAACAATCCCATGCTGACCCGCATCTACGGCACCGCCTGGGCCAAGCAGGAGGAGCTCGACGCTTATCTGAAGCAGATCGAGGAGGCGGAGAAGCGCGACCACCGCAAGCTCGGCCGCGAGCTCGATCTCTTCCACTTCCAGGAGGAAGGCCCGGGCGTCGTGTTCTGGCACGCCAAGGGCTGGTCGATGTTCCAGTCGGTGATCGCCTACATGCGTCGCCGGCTCGCCGCCGAGTACGACGAGGTCAACGCGCCGCAGATGCTCGACAAGGTCCTGTGGGAGACCTCGGGCCACTGGGAGTGGTACCGCGAGAACATGTTCGCGGCGCAGTCGGCCGGCGACGAGGCCGAGGACAAGCGCTGGTTCGCGATCAAGCCGATGAACTGCCCCGGCCACGTGCAGATCTTCAAGCACGGCCTGAAGAGCTATCGCGACCTGCCGATCCGCCTCGCCGAGTTCGGCGTGGTGCACCGCTACGAGCCGTCCGGCGCCATGCACGGCCTGATGCGGGTGCGCGGCTTCACCCAGGACGACGCGCACATCTTCTGCAACGAGGATCAGCTCGCCGAGGAGTGCCTGAAGATCAACGACCTGATTCTCACGACCTACGCGGACTTCGGCTTCGACGCCGATCTGGTCGTGAAGCTCTCCACCCGTCCGGAGAAGCGCGTCGGCTCCGACGCGTCGTGGGATCACGCCGAGGAGGTGATGGGCCGCGTGCTCCAGCAGATCGAGGCGCAGTCGGGCGGCAAGATCAAGACCGCCGTGAACCCCGGCGAAGGCGCGTTCTACGGGCCGAAGTTCGAGTACGTGCTGCGCGACGCCATCGGCCGCGACTGGCAGTGCGGCACCACCCAGGTCGACTTCAACCTGCCGGAGCGCTTCGGCGCCTTCTACATCGACGCCGACGGCAGCAAGAAGACGCCCGTGATGGTGCATCGCGCGATCTGCGGCTCGATGGAGCGCTTCCTCGGCATCCTGATCGAGCACCACGCCGGCCACTTCCCGCTGTGGCTGGCGCCCGTGCAGGCCGTGGTGGCGACCATCACACAGGACGGCGACGACTACGCCAAGGAGGCGATCGCGGCGGCGCGCCGGCTCGGCCTGAGGGTCGGCCTCGACCTGAGGAACGAGAAGATCAACTACAAGGTCCGCGAGCACTCGCTCGCCAAGGTGCCGGTGCTGCTCGTCGTCGGCCGCAAGGAGGCGGCGGAGCGCACCGTCTCGATCCGCCGGCTCGGCTCCGACAAGTCCACCGTGATGCCGCTGGACGAGGCGCTCGCCGCCCTGGTCGACGAGGCGGTGCCGCCGGACCTGAAGCGGCTCAAAGCCGAGACGCCGGCCGTCGCGGCGGAGTGACGGCGGGCGCCGGCATCGGCACGCCTCGCCCACTGTCGCGGCCGGCCTCGTGTCG
>NZ_NPEX01000472.1 GCF_003258865.1 Rhodoplanes roseus
CTTCGGCCCGGCGACGGGCGCCGGGCGTGCGCCGAGGCCGGTGACGCAGGGGCCGAAGCCGCGGCCGCCGAGGGCGGCGGCGAACGCGCTTTCGGGAGACGAGACGATCGACACTCGCGGCATGAAGTCCTCCTGCTATCCGAACAGCGCATCCGACGCGCGCAGCTCGCCGCGGCCCTCGATCAGCTCGAGGGTGCGCAGCCGGGACAGCGCGTTGTTGAACCCGCCGCCGCTCGGCTCGTAGCCGGCGCGCGCGGCAAGATCGTCCTTCGACATCGCCCGCGGATAGATCTCGGCGAGCCCCGACAGGGCGGCCCGCTCGGCCTTGCCGAGCTTGCCGAGCCAGTGCTGCAGGAGAGCGTGGCCGGTCGGCAGCGGCTCGAACGCGCCGAGGTCGGCGAGGCCGCGGTCGGTGATGCGGAGGCGATCGCCCGATCCCTCGAGCCGGCCGGCTGAGCGGGCGGCGGAGATCGCGTTGTTGAAGCCGCCCCCGTCGACGGCATACCCGGTGAGAATCGCGATCTGGTTCTTGGCGCGACCGTCCGGATACTGCGCCAGAACGCTGAGAATCAGCCGCTCCGCCCGGGGCAGGGGGATGCCCGCGCCGGCCGGCGGACGGTGTGCGGCGAGCGGGCGGCCGGACGTGGCGGGCGCGGGCGCGGGCGCGGGCTCGGCACGCGACGGCGATTTCGAGGAAGCGACCGTCGCGCGCGACTCGACGCGCTGGGCCATGTCGGCGCGCACCTTCTCCAGCATCGCCCGAAGCTGCTCGCCGCAGGTCATCAGGTGGTCGATGGCCCGGCCGACGGTCGTGTCGGTCTGCCGCCAGGCTTCGAGCGCCGCGGCCTCGCCGCGGGAATAGCCGCGCCGCTCCGCATCGGCCAGTGCGTCCGGGTCGGGCTTGCATTGATTTTGAATATTTTGGGCGGCTTTTGCAGACGCTTCTCTCAGCTCGCGCTGCAGCCGAGCCAACTCGGCGCGCAGCGCCTTCGGATCGTTGGCCTTGTTCTCCGCCTCGACGGTGGCGAGGCGCTGCTTCAGGCTGCCGAGATCGAGCGGCAAAAGGTCGATGCGCGCCCGCGTCTCGCCGCGCTTCGGCGTGCGGGAGGAGTCCCAGGTCGCTTTCGCCGGGAATGCGACGTCTGACAGGATGCCGCGGGCCGGCAGCCAGACGACCGCCTCGCCGCGGGCCTTGGTCGGCAGCCGGCCCAGCATCGCGGCACCTTCGGCCCGGTCGGCCTGGCCCTCGATCCAGGCACCGAGCGCCTTACGGTCCTGGCTCGCCGTGAGCCGGAACGCCACCAGCCCGTCGACCTGGGACAGCACGCTCTTCGACAGCGCCGCCGGCCGCTGCGAGATCAGCCAGGACGTGAGCCCCTTGATCCGGCCGCGCCGCACGACGGTCTGCATCATGCCGTGCAGCTTGGTCGCGTCGCCCTCCCGATCGAGGATGCGTTCGGGCGCCCACAGGTCGGCCTCGTCGAACACGAGATGCACGGGCTCGCCCGTCGCCTTGCGATAGAGCGCGTCGAGGAAGGCGAGCATGAAGCGCCGCTCGGACGCGGCCGTCTCGAACCCGGACAGGTCGAGGATCGCGCTCTCGCGCATGCCGGCGACCGTCTCGCCGATCAGCGCGCCGTGCTGCGGCGACACCGGCAGGTCGGCGTGCGGGCCGCCGAACACCACCACCTCGTGGGCCGAGGGTGTCTTGCCGTCGGCCAGCAGCCGGAGCCCCCACCAGACGCCGAGCGGGTCCGGGATGATCACCCGGCCGCGCTTCGCCAGGATGCGCTCGACGCAGGTGCCGGCCCCGTAGGTCTTGCCGGATCCGGTCATGCCGACGATGCCGAGGCGATCGTCGAGGGCGGCGTCGGGAATCGGGTGGCGGCTCATCGGCGGCGGCTCCGGTGGTCGAAGTCGGCCTGGGCGTCGGGGGGATGCCCGAGGGCGATGAGGACGATGCGGACGTTGTTCTTCTCCTGCATCTTCCGGAACACCTGCTCGGTCGTGTAGTCGTCGAGAGCCTTCGAGACGACGGGCGAGCAGAGAGCGTCGATCGCCTTCCACTGCGCCTCCTTCGCGGCCCGCATGCGCTGTCCGTCCCAGAGCTCGAACCCGCCCGGCGCCTCTCGGTGGAAATCAGTCGCTGTCGCGATGACGTGGCCGTCTTCCGCCATCACGATGGCGACGACTCCGGGCGGGGTGTTCGGTGCGCTGGTGCTCAAGTTCGTTCCTTTCAGTGCAGCGGTTGAACTGGGCCGACCCGCTCGATGCGGCGGACGGGCGGCGCGTCGTCGCTTTGACGCCACAGGCCGAGGCGTCCGCGGACGTAACGACCGTCCTGGACCCGCACCCGGAGATCCGAGCGCAGCGCGATCGCCAGCAGGGCGGCGATGAAGGCCGACGCGGCGGCCCGGGACGGATCGCCCGCGGCGATGCCGCACGTCAGCGCCTGGTCCAGGAACAACCCGATGCCGGCCGTCATCAGCAGGCCGATGGGGCTGATGTGGAAGAACTCGGTCTTCATGAGGACGAGCCCTCCGGTTCCGCCGCATCGGTCGCCTTCGACCAGAGATCGAAAAGCGGGTCGCCGGCCATGGCGCACGATTCGCAGACCAGGCCCGCGACGGCAGGGAGAATCGGCCTCGCGATGTCCTCGTCGGGGCCCATGTGCTGGGCGAGCGCACCGATCTGCAGCTCGAGACCGTGCTGGCGGCGCACCGCGCCGAGGTCGACGACCAGCCGCTCGATCGAGACGCGGAAGAACGTGATCGCGCCGGCATGCATCACGCCCTTGCCGCAGCGAAGGCACTTCGTGAACTCTCGTTGTTTCATGATGCTGCTCCCGAGCGGGTGGTG
>NZ_NPEX01000473.1 GCF_003258865.1 Rhodoplanes roseus
CGGCCGCCTGGTCCGCAGCCGCGGGTGCGTCGGCGGCGGCCGGCTCGGGCGCCGCGGCTGGAACGGGCTCGACGATCCCGGCCTCCACAACCACCGATTCGACGACCCCGGCTTCGACCCCGGTTTCGACGACGTCGGGCGCCACGATCCCGGGGGCCGGAAGCGCGACCAGCGCGATGTGGGCAGGCGTCGCCTCGTCGGAACCGGCCGAGTCTTCGGACGGTGCTGCGGCCTCGTCGGTCACGGCCTGGGCGGCACCGGGCAGCGGCATCCGGCTCAGCACCTGGACGAGGCGGTCGAGCCACGCGTTCTGCTCGCGCATCAGCTCGATCATGTCGTCGTTGTAGTCGCCCGACGCCGGGTTGGCCGACAGCGCCGCCACGGCCGTCCCGACGCTCTCGACCGCGCCGGCGAGCGACACCATCTGGGCCCGCATCTCGGCGGTTTCGGGCAGCTCGCGATGCACCCCGAGGCTCGCCTCGACCGCACTCTCGATCCGGTCGATCGCCGCGATGAACTCCTTGCGGGCCGTTGCCGCAGCCTCCTTGGCGTCGGGCTCGCGCATCAGCACGGCTTCGATGCGGGTGAGGGCGGCGACCAGATCCTCCAGGATCACGGTGAGGGCCGGGGGCGCCCGCTCGTGGCCGAGCGCCGTCTCGATGCGGCGCAGCGCGGTGACCAGATCCTCGGTCCAGTTGGCCGGCGGGGCGGCGGCCTGGATGGCGTCCAGCGCCGTCTCGATGCGGGCCAGCGGCGCGAGGTCTGCGGCCCGCACGTCCGGCTCCGGCAGCGTCTGCTCGGCGATGGCGGTGCGCATCGCCTCCAGCGCGGTCTCGATCCGGGCGAGGCGGGCGATCTCCTCGGGCGCCACCGCCGGATCGGCCGGCGCCTGCGCCGCCACGGCGGCCTGAAGGGTGTCGAGTGCCGTCTCGATCCTGGCCAGCGGCGCCAGGTCCTCGGCCCGGATTTCCGGCTCGGGGATCTTCTGCGCGGCGACTGCGGTGCCGAGCGCCTCCAGCGCCGTCTCGATGCGTGACAGAGGGGCGAGGTCTTCGGCCCGGATTTCCGGCTCGGGACGTGTCTGCTCGGCGACCGCGCCGCGCAGCGCCTCCAGTGCGGTCTCGATCCGTGACAGCGGGGCGAGATCCTCGGCCCGGATTTCCGGCTCGGGGAGCTTCTGCTCGGCGACCGCGGTGCGCAGGGCGTCCACGGCCTCCTCGATGCGGGCGAGCCGGGCGATCTCCTCGGGCGCGACCGCAGGCTCGGCCGGCGCCTGGGCCGCGACCGCCTGCACCGCGACGGCTTGCGCCGCGACGGCGGCCTGCAGGGTCTCCAGCGCGGTCTCGATCCGCGACAGCGGCGCGAGATCCTCGGCCCGAATCTCGGGCTCCGGGATTTTCTGCTCGACGACGGCGGTCCGCAGCGCCTCGACCGCCTCCTCGATGCGGGCGAGCCTCGCGATCTCCTGCGGATCGACCGCCGGCTCGGTCGGCACCTGTGCCGCCATGGCGGCCTGCGCCGCGACAGCCTGCGCGGCGGCGGCCTGCGCCGCGACGGCCTGTGCTTCGACCGCGGCCTGCAGCGTCTCCAGCGCCGTCTCGATGCGCGACAGCGGCGCGAGGTCCTCAGGGGCCACGGCCGGCGGCGATTCCTGCTCGGCGATCGCCGCCTCGATGCGGGCGAGGGCGGCCGCCACCGCCTCCGGGTCGACGCCGGCGGGCTGCGGCTCGGGCCGGGCGCTCACCGCCTCGTGCAGGCGGCCGAGCGCGTCGAGAACCTCCTCGGTCCGGTCGGTCGAGGGGTCGGGCAGGAAGGCGAGCCGCGCCTCGATGCGGCCGAGCGTCTCCGGCAGCGCGTCGAGCAGGGGCCCCGCAGACGGCGCCTCGGCGGGCTTGGCGCGCGCCTCCTCGCGGGCCTCGGCGACCGCCACCTCGATGCGGCCGAGCACCAGGGCGAGCAGGTCCATCTCCTCGAGCCGGGTGCGCCGCGCGTGCTCGTCGAGGAACCAGCGGCCGCGCCGCGTCTCCAGCAGGGCGTCGCTGATCGCCTCGTACTCGATGTCGGCCGGAGTCCGTTCGATCTCGCCCGGATCGGCGTTCGGGGGGTAGGCGGAGAGCGCGTCGGACATGGTCATCCGTTGATCGGGCCCGCAGGACCGGCAGGACCGAAATCGCCCCCCCGGCACCTGCCGGCGGGCGCTGCGTGGAGCGGAGCCGCACGCAAAACCGGATTTCACTTTCGGCGACCGCGATTTAAAGCATCTGCACGACTCGCCACCGGAGCGCAATCCACCTGATGCCGTTACACAACACGACTTTGCCGGACGACGGTTTTGCCCGGCGCATGGGCGTCTTCTACGCCGCCTATTTCGTGTTCGGCGGCATCCAGCTCCCCTTCCTGCCGGTCTGGCTCGCCGATCGCGGCCTCGATTCGCGCGAGATCGGCCTCGTCCTGGCGCTGGCGATGGCGGCCCGGCCGGTCGTGGTGCCGGTCGCCAGCCGCATCGCCGACCATTTCGGCTGGCTGAAAGGACCCCTGGTCACGGCCGCCTGGCTGACCGCCGGGGCCTTCGTGATCCTGCAGTCCTGCCACGGCTTTCCGGCCATCCTGGCGGCCTATGCGCTGGCCTCGCTGACCCAGGCCGCGATCCTGCCCTTCGCGGACGCCTTCGCATTGCGCGGCCTTTTCGAGCGCGGCCGCACCTATGGGCCCGTGCGCATGTGGGGCTCGGTCAGCTTCATCGCCGCCAATCTGGGCGGCGGGCTGCTGCTGGAGCGGCTCGGTGCCCCGAACGTCGTGTGGGCGCTCGCCGCCGCGCTCGCCGTCACGGCGGTGGCGGCCGGCGCCCTGACG
>NZ_NPEX01000474.1 GCF_003258865.1 Rhodoplanes roseus
GGCGCCGCGGCCGTTCCGTCACATGCATTCCCCGCCCCCGTTGGTCCGCCCGGATCACCGGCGCGGCGTGTTCGCCCGGACCGGCACCCGGATCGCCTCGCCCGCAGCGGAGACGACCGGCGCGGCGACCGGCCGGCCGGAATCGCGCCCGCCTTCGTCGTCACCGAGCCGCATGATCGCGCTGCCCATCACCCAGCTCCCCAGCGTCACGGCGAAGCCGAACAGCAGGAGGCCGACCGCCACCACGGGCGACTGGTCGCCGAGCACCAAGCTGCGCAGCCGATGCGCGTCGAGCGCCAGCAGGCCGGCGACGGCCAGCATCGCGATCAGCAAGCCGATCGCGAGATTGACGGCGAGCAGCCGCAGCAGCGGCTGGCGCAGGAGCCGCCGCAAGGGCGCCTCGCCCTGCGGCACGGCGCCCGTTGGGTCGGTGCGAAAGGATCGTTCGGCCATTGGGGTCCTCCGCCGGGCCCCGCGGGCGCGGGCCTCGGTATCCTTATGGCCCAACCGGAATCGCCGTGTCGAGCCACGCCACCGCCTGGACTGGATTCACGGCCAAAGCATGGAGTCGGGTGTAGCCGACCCGAGGAAGGCGGTACTAGCCGGAAGGCGGGGGAGGTTATGCTGATCGTCGCCGAAGCGGCACGGCTCGCGTGACGGCCGGCGACGAGCCGCTCGCCGGATCGCGGCCGGGCCCGCCGGGGGCGTTGCGAACCGACACGGCACGTGGGTCGGCCTCGCCGAGGCCGCCGGGATCGGACCGGATGGACGCCGAATGGAGAACAGCGGGAAGGGGCGCGGGGGCGCCGAACGTCAGCTGCCGCCGCCGGAGAAGACGGCGCGGAGCTCGCGGTCGGGCCCGAGATCCTCGATGCTCTCGATCGCCAGAAGCTCGGCCAGACGCGTGCGGGCGCGATTGACGCGACTCTTGATGGTGCCGACGGCACACCCGCAGATCTCGGCCGCCTCCTCGTAGGAGAAGCCGGACGCACCGACCAGGACGAGAGCTTCGCGCTGGTCGGACGGCAGCTTGCCGAGCGCCTCGCGAAACTCCTCGAACTCCACCTTGCTCGACTGCTCGGGCTGCGTCTTCATGCTGTCCGCATAAGCGCCGTCGGAGTCCGGCACCTCGCGGCGCCGCTTGCGATACTCGGAGCGAAACAGATTGCGGAGGATCGTGAACAGCCAGGCCGACATGTTGGTGCCGGGCTCGAACGAATCGAGATTGGCCCAGGCGCGCAGCAACGTCTCCTGCACCAGATCGTCGGCGCGGTCGACATTGGCCGACAACGAGATGGCGAAAGCGCGCAGGCTCGGAACGGCCGCGAGCATCGCCTCGCGCACGGAGGCGTCGTCGCGTGATGCGGATCGTCCGGAGGACTCCCGACTCATTCGCCGGAATCCTTGTCCGCTGCCTTTGCCCGCACCGAGGGAGCGTCGAGATTGCGAAGCAACTCGGCGAACCGGTCGGGTACGCCCTGATCGACGACATCGTCGTAAATCGCGCGGAGCTGCTGGCCGATCTTGGTCTGGATTTCGCGATTCAAAGCTGGATCCGGCCTCCCCGTCGTAGACCTCACCTGCAGTGCCCCTTCCGGCCGCAACGACTTTCTATCTTTCATCACTTCCTCACACCGACACCCGCCCCGAGACACCCCGGGTGAACGCCGGACCCCGCGAACTTTGAACCAACTCCGGAAACCTGCCATAGTTCCAGGCTAGGGAACTTTTATATGGCCGAAGCGTTCCCCGTGTCTCGCCACAGTCGGGCACTCAAAAACAATCGGGAGTTCAAGCTTTGTCGTCGGCGCAAATGGTTGCTCACCATCTTCCGTATCTGCGCCGGTATGCGCGTGCGCTTACCGGCGGCCAAACCTCGGGAGACGCCTATGTCGCCGCGACCCTCGAGGCCATGATCAAGGAGCCGTCGATCCTCGGTGACACGGACAAGCCGAAGGTCGCCCTGTTCCGCTGCTTCGCGGCGATCTGGAACTCGCTGCCGGTGAACGGCGCCTCCGAGCTCGTCGACTCCGATACCCCGGCCGAGCGTCGCCTCGGCCAGCTCACGCCGCGGGCCCGCCAAGCCTTCCTGCTGGTCTCGCTGGAAGGGTTCTCCGAGGAGGACGCGGCCGAGATCCTGGACACCGATTTGCCGACGGTGCGCAGCCTGGTCGAGGAGGCGGGCCGCGAGCTCGCCGCCGAGATCGCCACCGACGTCCTCATCATCGAGGACGAGACCTTCATCGCCCTCGACCTCGAAGGGCTGGTCGAGAGCCTCGGCCACCATGTGGTCGGCATCGCCCGCACCCACAGCGAGGCCGTGCAGATCGCCCAGAAGAAGCGTCCCGGCCTGATTCTCGCCGACATCCAGCTCGCCGACGGCAGCTCCGGCCTCGATGCCGTCAACGAGCTGCTCGACACGTTCGAGGTGCCGGTGATCTTCATCACCGCCTATCCGGAGCGCTTCCTCACCGGCCAGCGGCCGGAACCGGCCTTCCTGATCGCCAAGCCGTTCCAGCCCGCGACCGTATCCGCGGTGGTGAGCCAGGCGCTGTTCTTCGAGCGGAACGCGACCCGCCGCGAGCGCCGGATTCCGGCCTGACGACATGCGTCCTCGCCCGGGGCCGCTCGTTTGAGCGGGCCTCGGGCGAAGCCGTGTTCGGCGGGTGACGCGAGCGTCGCGCCCGGCGGACGAACCTTGGGGGATGAACCCTTCCGGGGCCCGCCGCCCCGAAGAGGCGCCAGCCACACCCGCACTCAAGGTCCGATGAACGCGATCCCCACCGACTTCGACCTCCCGGGCGAGCCGCCACAGAGAAAAGGCGTGGTTGACGGAGTCAACCAC
>NZ_NPEX01000475.1 GCF_003258865.1 Rhodoplanes roseus
TTCCGATCTCCGGCCAGATAGCCGGCGAGCGCACCCGCATTGTTCGGGTTCGAGGTGTAGTGCTCGCGCAGGAAGCGGGCGACCGTTCCGGGATCCTTGCCGCGCGACAGGCCGGACGCCGACCGGTGGCACGCCGCGCAATCCGACGAGAACATCTGAGCCGGGCTCTTGCCCGCCGCCAGATCCGTCTGTGCCGTCGCAATCGTCGGGACGAGCCCGCAGGCCAGCGCGCCGGCCACCGCGAATGCTCTCACCAAGACCGCCATCCCCGAAAACCCCTCGCTTCTCGCTGAAATTGCCGTGCCGCGCAGCCTCGACCGGCCGCAGCGCTCCACTTCCGCCGCCCGCCCGACGCAGGCGACGGCCCTACCTATCTCTCGCGCAGTTGTGAGGCAAATTCTGGCTTCTCGAAGGCTCCGGCAGGGCACGGAGCCTTGAAGCACCCTACCCGGAAGGATTAGGTTGTTGCACTGCGAGAGACACGAGCCGGTCGGCGAAAGCCCCGGGCGGCGCCGGATTCCGGTCGCGCCCCCCGGACGACGAGCCGTGGCCGTGCCTCCGGTACGGCGTCGTGAGGTTCGCCGATGGACCGTCTCCTGCGTCTCGCCTTCTCCAAGCTGATTCGTCACGGCTCGCTTCGGGTCACCACCGCGGCGGGCTCCGTCTTCGCCTTCGGGGACGGCGCCGGGCCACCCGTCGCGGTACGCTTCACCAGCGCCGCGGCCGAATGGGCCGTGCTGCTCGATCCCGAGCTGCGGCTCGGCGAAACCTTCATGGACGGCACCTTCGTGGTCGAGCAGGGCTCGATCGCCGACTTCCTGCGGCTCGTCACCGCCGCCGTCGCGGTGCGCTATCCGATCCCCTGGATCCAGCCGCTGGTGATGATCCGGTATCTCGCCCGCAAGCTCGCCCAATGGAACCGGCGCGGCGCCTCGCGCCGCAACGTCGCGCATCACTACGACCTCGACGGCCGGCTCTACGCGCTGTTTCTCGACTCCGACCGGCAATACTCCTGCGCCTATGTCGAGACGCCGGACGCCTCGCTCGACGACGCGCAGCTCGCCAAGAAGCGCCACATCGCCGCCAAGCTCCTGATCAGGCCGGGGCAGCGCGTGCTCGACATCGGCTCCGGCTGGGGCGGCCTCGCCCTCTATCTGGCCGAAACGGGCGGCACCGACGTCACCGGCCTCACCCTGTCGACCGAGCAGCTCGGGGTCGCCCGCGCCCGGGCCCGCGAGAGCGACCTCTCCGCCCGCGTGCGCTTCCGCCTGCAGGACTATCGCGACGTCGCCGAGACGTTCGACCGCATCGTCTCGGTCGGCATGTTCGAGCATGTCGGGGTGCGCTTCTACGACGCCTATTTCCAGGCGGCCGCCCGCGCCCTTTCGGACGACGGCGTCATGCTGCTGCACGCGATCGGCCGCTCGGAAGGACCGGCCTACACCAATCCGTGGATCGCCAAGTACATCTTCCCGGGCGGCTACATCCCGGCGCTGTCCGAGGTGCTGCCGGCGATCGAGCGGGCCGGCCTGCTGGTCACCGACATCGAGATCCTGCGGCTGCACTACGCCGAGACGCTTGCGGCGTGGCGCCGGCGCTTCCTCGCCCATCGCGACGAGGCGCTGCGGCTCTACGACTGCCGCTTCGTGCGCATGTGGGAGTTCTATCTCGCCGCCTCCGAGATGGCGTTCCGCGAGCAGAACATGATGGTGTTCCAGATCCAGCTCGCCAAGCGCCAGGGCGTGGTGCCGATCACGCGCGACTACATGGCCCGCGAGGAGCAGCGCCTGCGCGCCGCCGAGCGCGGCCCGAGCCCGCCGCTGCGGCTGGCCGGCGAGTGATCCCCTACTGCGTGAAGAACAGCACCGCGGCGATCGCCAGCGAGGCGGCGACGGCGGCGACCGCGCCGGTGGTGCGCAGCGCGCCCATGCGGCGCAGCGCGATGGCGAACACCACGATGATCGGCGTCGCCACCAGGAGGCCGAGCTGGGCGTCGTTCATGCTGGTCGCTCCGTGACGTGACGTCCGGCCGCCATGCCGCGGCCCCGGCGCAGGATCTACACCACGGCTCCCGCCCGGTGATTGCCCCGCCGCAAACAGCGGCGCTTTTCACGATCGGCCCTCGCACCGACGACAGACGCGGCCGCGCCACGGCGGCGCGCTTCGCCGAGTTGCTTGCGTATCGGCAAAGAACGATCGGCCGCCTTTGCTAGCGTCGCGCCGTCTCCCGCACGCGCTTCGCTCGCAGCTCGCTTGTCAGGTCGGAAAGGACCCGCGATGGCCGAACGCCTCACCAAGTCCGCGGCCCGGAACGTCTTCTACGGCGGCTCGGCCTTCTTCTTCGCGATCTTCATCGGCCTCACCGCCCACAGCCACTGGTACATCGCCAATGTCTCGACCGACACGGCGACGCTGACGCCCAGCGTCGCGCGCGGAAAGCACGTGTGGGAGAAGCACTCTTGCATCAACTGCCACACGCTGCTCGGCGAAGGCGCCTATTTCGCCCCCGAGGTCGGCAACGTGTGGGACCGCTGGGGCGGCAAGGACGACCCCGCCGCGGCGCGCGAGATGCTGAAGGCGTGGATGCAGTCGCAGCCCTCCGGCGCCGAAGGCCGCCGCCAGATGCCGCAGTTCAACCTCTCCGACCGCGAGCTCGACGACCTCGCGGACTTTCTGGAATGGACCAGCCGCATCAAGACCCAGAGCTGGCCGCCCAACAAGGCGGGGTGAGGCCACCGTCATTCCGGGGCGCGGCGAAGCCGCGAACCCGGAATCCAGCGACACATGCCGAGCCCGCGGCTGGATTCCGGGTC
>NZ_NPEX01000476.1 GCF_003258865.1 Rhodoplanes roseus
CCCGACCGGCCTGTGCGCGGTCGACCTCCCCGCTCCAGGGGGAGGTGGAGAAACGGCCGTCACTTCCCGACGAAGCCGACGATCTCCTTGACCGAGCGCATGGTCTCGGAGGCCAGAACCCGGGCCCGGGCGCTGCCGTCGGCGAGAATTCCGTCGATATAGGAGACGTCGCCGGTGAGGCGCTTCATCTCGGCGCCGATCGGGCCGAGCTTGGCGACCGCGAGGTCGATCAGGGCGGTCTTGAACGCCGAGAACTGGCCGCCGCCGAACTGCGACAGCACGGCGGTCTTCGGCTCCTCGGCGAGCGCCGCGTAGATGCCGACCAGGTTGTCGGCCTCCGGGCGACCCTCCAGGCCCTTCTCCTCGCTCGGCAGCGGCTCGGGGTCGGTCTTCGCCTTCTTGATCTTCTGGGCGATGGTGTCGGCGTCGTCGGCGAGCGCGATGCGCGAATAGTCGGACGGATCCGACTTCGACATCTTCTTGGTGCCGTCGCGCAGGCTCATCACCCGGGTCGCCGGCCCGGTGATCAGCGGCTCGGCCATCGGGAAGAACAGGCCGTCGGAAAAGCCCGCCGCCTCGATGTCGGCTTTGTAGTCGTTGTTGAATTTCTGAGCGATGTCGCGGGTCAGCTCGAGGTGCTGCTTCTGGTCCTCGCCGATCGGCACATGGGTGGCACGGTACACCAGGATGTCGGCCGCCATCAGGCTCGGATAGGCGTAGAGGCCCAGCGAGGCGTTCTCGCGGTCCTTGCCGGCCTTCTCCTTGAACTGGGTCATCCGGTTCATCCAGCCGAGGCGGGCGACGCAGTTGAACACCCAGGCGAGCTCGGCGTGCTCCGGCACCTGACTCTGGTTGAACACGATGTGCGTCTTGGGATCGATGCCGGCGGCGATGAAGGCGGCCGCCACCTCGCGGATCGACTTCCTCAGCTCGGCCGGGTCCTGCCACACCGTGATGGCGTGCATGTCGACGACGCAATAGATGCACTCGCAGCGCGACTGCATCTTCACGAAATTGACGATGGCGCCGAGATAGTTGCCGAGATGCAGGTTTCCGGTCGGCTGAACGCCGGAAAACACCCGTTCCTTGAACGCCATCGTACACTCCTCTGGTCGCGGCCGGCGGTTTGCCATGCGAGGCCAGGGGGCGCAAGGGGCCGGGCGGATATATGCTTTCAGGGGGGAGCGCGGGGCGAGCGCAGCGCCGCGACGAGATCGCCGGGCCCCAGGATGCCGAGCACCCGCAGTGCGAGGAGGTAGACGGCCAGCCCGACTCCGAGAAGCGCGCCCAGCACGGCGAAGCGGCCGAGCGTTCCGACCGGAGCCCCGGCCGCATCGGCCAGGCCCCGCGCCGCGGCCAGTGCGATCACGGTCGCCACCGTCGCCAATAGAATGCGGGGCAGCCGGCCGGCCGCAGTGGGGTCGAAGCGCAGCCAGCCGCGGCGGGCCAGCACCACGGCCAGCGCGGCCGGTCCGACATAGCCGCCCGCCGCGATGGCGGCCGCGACCCCGACATGGCCCCAGCGTGGAAACAGCACGAGCGCGCCCGCGCTCGACGCGGCGAGGCCGGCCAGCGCCGCCCACATCGGCGTCCGCGTGTCCTCGCGGGCGAACGAGAACGCCCCCAGAACCTTCTCGACGACGTGGCCCGGCAGACCCACGGCGAGGGCGGCGAGGGCGGCCGCGACCATGGCGGTGTCGTGTGGGGTGAAGGCCCCCCGCTCGAACAAGGCCCGCGCGATCGGCTCGGCGAGGAGCACGAACCCCGCCGCGGAGGGCAGCGCGAGACCGAGCGCGAGCTCCATGGCGTGCCCCTGCGCGGCGGCGACCTCGGGGCCGGTGCCGGTGCGCACCCGGGCGGCGATCACCGGTCCCATCACGGAGGCGATCGCCACCGAGACGACCCCGAGCGGAAACTCGTAGAGCCGGTCCGCATAGTAGAGCCACGACACGGCCGCCGGCGACGGCGAGGCGATCATCGCCCCCGCCATCAAGGTGATCTGCGGGATGCCGCCGGCCAGCAGCCCGGGGCCGGCGAGGGAGACGAGGCGGCGCAGCTCCGGCGAGGCGGACAGGCGGGGCCGGCGCGGGCGGACGGGCAGGCGCAGCGCTGCGCCGCCGATCAGCACGGTCTGGGCGAGCCCGGCCGTGACGATCGCGATCGCCAGGACGGCGCCGGCATGCGCGACCGCCACCGCGCCGCCGAGCAGCAGCCCCAGCACGGCCGTGATCAGCACCCCGTTGAACACGATGGGCCCGAACGCCACCGCGGTCACCCGCCCTTCGGCGTTGAGGATCGCGCCCAGCACGGCGACGCAGCCGGCGATCACGACATAAGGCGCCGACAGCCGCACGAGCTGCGCCGCGAGGGCGAAGCGCTCGCCGTCGACGGCGAAGCCCGGCGCGATGACATGGACCACGAGCGGAGCGCCGAGCATCAGCAGCACGGTCGCGATGCCGAGCCCGACGGCCATCAGGCCGAGCGCCGACTCACCGAAGCTTTGCACCGCCGCGCTGCCCCGGCTGTCCCGCAACCGCAGCCACAGCGGCACGAAGGCACCGTTCAGCGCGCCCTCGGCGAGCAGGCGGCGGAACAGGTTCGGCACCTGCAGGGCGGCGAAATAGGCGTCCGCCATCGGCCCGGCCCCCAGCAGGGCGGCGATGCCGGCATCGCGCAGGAAGGCGAGCACCCGCGAGGCCAGCGTCGCGCTGCCGACCGTCCCGACCTTTCGCGCGAGTGCCCGGCCGGCGGCGGCATCGTGCCGGCCGGCCGCCGTCG
>NZ_NPEX01000477.1 GCF_003258865.1 Rhodoplanes roseus
GGCTTGGGTGGCCGTATCCTTCGAGGCCCGGCTGCGCCGGGCACCTCAGGATGACGGAACACAGGCCGGCGTCACGAGACGAGAATTCTTCCCGGAGGACCCCCATGGCCGTCAGCGAAGTGACCGAGGCGAAGCTGATCGATGCGCC
This sequence comes from Rhodoplanes roseus, assembly GCF_003258865.1. Taxonomy (GTDB): domain Bacteria; phylum Pseudomonadota; class Alphaproteobacteria; order Rhizobiales; family Xanthobacteraceae; genus Rhodoplanes; species Rhodoplanes roseus. Next base: position 149 of record NZ_NPEX01000477.1, read on the forward strand.
GCCGACCGACGCGGTCGGCCACTACGAGCCCTATGGCTGGCACCATTGGCCGGAGCATCCGTGGCCGAGCTATCAGTTCCGCCGTGGCCTCGGCGAGACCCAGGAGGGCGGCGGCACCGTCTCGGAGTGCTTTCTCGCCGCCAGCCGGATGGTGCCGGGCGATCTGGAGAGCTGGCACAAGGAATGGATGATCGTCGCCGACCGCAATGTTTCGCGCGGCGATGCGGAGCTCGCGGCCGGGCACGTGCAGACCGCGATGAACTGCTGGCTGCGCGCCGCCGATTACTACCGCTCGGCCGAGTTCTGGCTCGAGCCGGACGATCCCCGCCGGCTGCCGACCTTCGAGAAGATGGAGGCGGCGAGCCACAAGTTCTTCCTCCATCTGCGGCCGCCCGGCGAGATCGTCGAGATCCCTTACGAGGGCGTCGGCCTGTGCGGCTATTTCGTGCGGGCGCCCTTCGCGGTCGAGAAGCAGCCGGTGCTGATCGCCTTCGGCGGCCTCGACTCGATCAAGGACGAGCTGTGGTTCATGGTCGGGCGCGGCGCCGTCCAGCGTGGCATCTCGGTCCTGATGGTCGACGGGCCGGGGCAGGGCGGCACGCTGCGCCGCCACAAGATCCCGACCCGCTTCGACTACGAGGTGCCGGTCGGCGCCTGCATCGACTGGCTGGCGACCCGCAGCGACGTCGACATGGACCGCATCGCGGTGTCGGGCTCGTCGCTCGGCGGCTACTACGCGGCGCGGGCCGGCAGCATGGAGCCGCGGCTCGCCGCCTGTATTTCGCACGGCGCTCAGTGGGACTTGCATGAACGCGCAAAGAGCCGCGGCGAGGACCACGGCCTCGCCGGCCACATGAAATGGGTCTTCGGCGGGAAGACCATGGCCGAGGTGACCGAAATTTCGAAGCCGTTCCGCCTCGAAGGCGTGCTCGACAAGATGACGTGCCCGTACCTGATCGTGCACGGCGGCCACGACGTGCTCGGTGTCCAGACCGCCACCCTGGTGCACGACTATGCGCGGGCGAAGGGGCTCGACGTGACGTTCCGCCTGGTGTCGGCCGACGAGACCGGCGCCGAGCACTGCCAGCACGACAATCCGACCCTCGGCCAGGAGCTGATCGGCGACTGGCTGGCCGACACGTTCGGCATCGACCAGCGGGCGCTCTATACCCGGCATGCCTTGCGGCCGGTCTGAGGCTCGGTGGCCGCGCTTCACGCGCCAGCCGTTCATGCCCGCGCAGGCGGGCATCCGGAGCCTCGCGTCGTGCCGCCCTTGGGTGTCCGCCTGCGCGGGAACGAAGCGGAGATCGGCGGCCTGCTCCCCCGCCGCCGCAACGCTTCGATGCGGCGGCGTCCGGGCACAAACGCCGGCGCGCCTGCTAGGCTTCGGCCTCCCGACGGTCCGGTGAGAAGAACACGTCGCGAAAACAGGAGAGGCGCACCATGAGCGAGACCCTCGGCCACACGCTGCGCGGCCGCATCCCCTACCAGCCGATCCATCGTCGGCCGCCCCTGAAGCTGCCCGGCGGCGCCCGGGTGGCGGTGTGGACCATCGTCAATGTCGAGAGCTGGCAGACCGAGGGCGCGATGCCGCGCGCCGTGCTGCCGCCGCCGATGGGCCAGCCGCTGCTGCCCGACGTGCCCAACTGGGCCTGGCACGAATACGGCAACCGGGTCGGCTTCTGGCGCTTCATCGATGCGCTGGGCTCGCGCGGCCTGAAGGCGACCTTCGCCCTGAACGGCACCTGCTGCGAGGTCTATCCGGAGGTCTGCGCCGCCGCCCGCGACGCCGGCTGGGACTTCATGGGCCACGGCTTCGTGCAGCGGCCGATGCACCGCATCGAGGACCAGCGGGCCGCCATCCGCTCGACCGTCGAGGCGATCAAGGCGTTCACCGGCAAGCCGCCGCGCGGCTGGGAGAGCCCCGGCCTGACCGAGACCGACGAGACCATCGACATCCTGGCCGAGGAGGGGATCGAGTACGTCGCCGACTGGGTGCTGGACGATCAGCCGCTGCCGATCCGCACCCGCGCCGGGCGGGTCGTCTCGGTGCCCTACACGGTCGAGGTCAACGACGTCGTCATCAGCGCCGTCCAGCAGCAGCCTTCGGACGAGATTCTGCGTCGCGGTCGCGACCAGTTCGACCGGCTGTTCCAGGAAGGCGCCACGGCGCCGCGCGTGATGGCGATCGCCATCCACCCCTACCTCACCGGCGTGCCGCACCGGATCAAGTATCTCGAGCAGCTCTACGACTACATCCTCGGCCACGGCGACGTGGTGATGTGGACCGGCGCCGAGATCCTGGACTGGTACAAGTCGCAAGTGCCGGAGACGCAGGCCGCCGCGGCCGAGTAGGGCGGAGCGGATCGGGTCGACCCTCCCGTGGAGGGGAGGGTCGACGCGCGCAGCGTTCACCACCCGCGTACCGGCGCCGCCCCGCACCCTCGTTTTGCCAAAGTTCCCCCGGAAAGCAGACGCTTGGGGAATGGCGCGCGGTCCTGCGGCCGCGAACGGGGGACGTGATGAGAGTGTTCGTGTCGACGGCGGCGGCTGCCGCGCTGGCCCTGTCGCTCGCCGGCTGCGCCGGCGATCCCAACACCGGCACGGGGCCGCGTGAAAAC
>NZ_NPEX01000478.1 GCF_003258865.1 Rhodoplanes roseus
CAGGGGAGGGTAAAGGGTCCTGATCACCTCACGAACCCGAACAGTCTTCGCGATGTGTCCGCGACCGCGGCCTGTTGCTCGGGCGTGAGCCATGTGTGCAGCTCCCGGATGCCGTCGGCGTAGGTGCGCACCGCCTCGAACTGGGTGTGCGGCCAGTCGCTGCCCCAGAGCAGGCGGGCGGGGCCGAGCGCATCCAGCAGCGCGCGCGCATACGGGGAGGCGTCGGCGCCGCCGCAGCGATAGCTCCCCGAGATCTTCACGAAGAGCCGCCCGCCGGGCGCGGCGGCGAGAATGCGGCGGACGCCCGGATCGTCGAGGCCGAGGGCGGGATCGGGCCGGCCGAAGTGATCCACCACGACGGGCGCGCCGAGCGGCACGATGGCGTCGAGCAGGCGGGGAAAGTCGCGGCCTTCCGCCTGGATCTCGATCTGCCAGCCGCGCGCCGCGATGCGCCCGAGCAGCGCCGTCCAGTCCGGTCCCAGCACCTCGGACAAATCCTTGCCCAGCAGATTGAGCCGGATGCCGACCACGCCGGCCCGCGCATAGGCGTCGAGTGTCGCGTCGGCGACGGCGGGATCGACCACGACGATGCCGCGCAGCCGTTCGGGCGCGAGGGCCAGCGTCTCGATCAGATACGAATTGTCGGTGCCCAGGAACGAGGGCTGCACCAGCACGATCTCGCGCACGCCGAACGGCGCCGTGACGGCGAACAGGTCGCCGGGCGGAAAATCGCCGCTCGGGCTGTGGCGGCGGCCCGGCGCCAGTGGCAGCGCCCGGGTGAAGACGTGGACATGCGTGTCGACGATCGGAACGGGACGGGCGGTGGGTGAGGCGGCCATGTGATCGGTTGCCAGAGGGATGCGAAGGGTCTTATACTCCTATAGAGGACTAGCTGACCAGCGTCTCCGTGACCACCGCTCCCGCGACGAGGGCCGCCATGCACGCCGTCTCCGACAGCGTCGGATCCGACCAGCGCCTGCCGATCTATCAGCGGCTCAAGGACGCGCTCGCCGAGCGGATCCAGGACGGCGCCTGGAAGCCGGGCGAGGCGATCCCGGCCGAGAGCGAGCTCGCCTCCGAGTTCGGCGTCGCGCTCGGCACCATGCGCAAGGCGATCGAGGGGCTGGTGCAGCAGGGCCTTTTGGAGCGCCGCCAGGGCCGCGGCACCTATGTGCGCCGCGCCGATCTCGGCAACACGCTGTTCCGCTTCTTCCGTCTCACCGGCAAGGGCGGCAAGGCTCTGGCGCCGACGCAGCGCCTGGTCGGGCGACGCACCGGCCCGGCCGGCCGCGATGCGGCGCAGGCGCTCGGCCTCACGGCGGACGACCCGGTGCTGTGGCTCGATCGCCTGCGTCTCGTCGACGGCCAGCCTCTGGTGATCGACAGGATCGCCGTGCCGCTGCCGCGCTTCGCGCCGCTCGCGAGCGTGCCGGCGGAGAAGTTCGAGGGCCTGCTCTATCCGCTCTACGAGCGCGAGCTCGGCGTCACGGTGGCGCGCGCCGCCGATCGCATCTCGTTCGGCCGCGCCACCGCGGCGGTGGCCAGGAGCCTCGCGATCGCGGCCGGCGATCCGGTCGTGGTGATCGACCGCACCGCCTTCGGGCTGGACGGCGGCCCGCTCGAATGGCGGCGCTCGCACGGGCCCGCCGACCGCTTCAGCTACGACGTCGACATCAGATGATCACGACGATGATCAGGGAGAGAACGATGCTCAAAGACACGCTCGGCCTCGGCTTGCTCGGCGCGCTGGCGCTCGCGTCGACGGCGCTGGTGCCGGCCCCGGCGGCCGCGCAGGAGTTTCCGAGCCGGCCCATCACCCTGATCGTGCCGGCCCCGCCCGGCGGCGGCACCGACGTGTTCGCGCGCCAGATCGCCGAGGCCGTGGAGCCGATCCTCAAGCAGAAGGTGATCGTCGACAATCGCGCCGGCGGCGGCGGCACGGTGGGCACCACGCTGATCACGGCGGCGCAGCCGGACGGCTACACGCTGGGCTTCATCTGGAACTCGCCGCTGACGACGAGCCCGCACAGCCTCGCCGTGTCCTACACGCCGGACTCGTATGCGAGCGTGATGTCGATCGGCTTCTCGTCCTACGTTCTTTGCACGGCGCCGAGCTTTCCGGCTGCCAACGCCAAGGAGCTGGTCGACCAGATCAAGGCGAATCCCGGAAAATTCACCTACGGCAACGACGGGCTCGGCGGCACCATGCAGCTCGCGGCCGAGCGGGTCTTTTCGAAGCTCGGCGCAAAGGTGCGCCCGGTGCCGTTCGGCGGCGCCGGCGAGACGGCGCGCAACTTCCTCGGCGGCCACGTGACGTTCTACGGCGGCTCGCTGCCGCCGATCCTGCCGCATGCGGCGGCCGGCAAGGCCAAGTGCCTGCTGCTCACCTCGGCCGGCAAGAACCCGGCGCTGCCGCAAGCCTCCGGCCTCGACGACATCGGGCTGGGCGCCGAGGAGACGGTCCTGTGGTGGGGCCTGATCGCCCCGGCCAAGACGCCGCCCGCGATCCTGGAGAAGCTGGAGAAGGCCTTCATGGAGGCCGCCGCCACGCCGAAGTTCAAGGAGGCGATGGACAAGCAGGGCGCGACGCTGCGCGTGCTAGGCGCCAAGGACACGGGCGCGCTGATCCGCAACGAGCTCGCCGCGCTGGGTGCCGTCGCCAAGGCCATCGGCATCGAGCGGAAGGGGCAGTGATGGGGCGGTGCGAGACACATTCCGACTTGGTCGTTCCGGGGCGGCGCGCCAGCGCCGAGC
>NZ_NPEX01000047.1 GCF_003258865.1 Rhodoplanes roseus
CGCCGATGCCGCCAAAATTGCCCGACCCGCCGGACCCACCACCGCCGCCGAACCCGCCGAACTTGCCGGTTCCACCGTTGCCGCCGTTGCCGCCCACACCGAAGTTCTTGCCGGCTCCGCCACTTCCGCCGGCGCCACCGACGCCACCGAACTTACCGGCACCACCGAACCCACCATTGCCGCCAATGCCACCGAATGCGTAGGCCTGGGACGCCGACAGGAACGCCACCGCCGTCACGATCGCGAAGGTCTTCTTCATGGTCATGGGATTCTCCTTGTCGTCTCGTCAGGGGTTTGTCTGTAATTCAGGTCCGAGATCGTCACTCGGAGTAGCGTCGCGATGTCTGTCCAACTGACTCTCGCGCTCATGGCGTCCGCTATACCATCCATCGAATCTTATCTGGCTGTTCCTGCTCGCCGCCGCTGATGCAGCTATTTGGTTCAGGCATTCCGCTTTTCTTCGTGTCGACCGCTCTTCAGATTGCTTACCCTAGTTGGTCACAACAGGCGCCACTGTGAGCGACATCACACGGGCGGCGCGATGGGCGCGGGTGCATCCGACCCCGACAATCCGGGCCAGAGACGGCGCATGCGGAAGGATGCTGGGAGCACCGCGATCGCGTATGATGTCGGGCCGGGATCTTTCTCCCGCCGCGCTGATATTGTGACGCGACAGCGCGAAGGGCGGAGTCCGCCCGGCCTTTCAACATTCTTGCGACTGGTCGTCAGCCGCCCGCATCCCGTCGCCCACGGATGCTGCCCTACGACGACGCCACAGGATCGCAGCTTCCGGACTGAAGGACTGCGTCTGCGACGCCCTCGCAAGAGGACGAAGTCTCACTAGATCCGGAAGGGCGAGAAGCCGGTTCGACCGTCACCCGGGCCATGGCAACAACTGCACCGAAACCCGGCTGCGAAGCACGAGGCACCGCTGTCGTCGTCGCCACAAATCGGCCCGTCCTGGCCGCTGCGGGTCGTCCGCCGGACCAAGTCTTGATGGACAGGTCCGCCCTTGAGAGTCGTCGCTGCGCAGCCGGCGTGAGAGGGGGGAGCAGACGGAGGCCGTGGGTCGGTTGCGGGGGGCCGAAACAGTAGCAAGGCATTGGATGGATGACGCACCAGGGGATGGTGGGCGGGCACACCTGAGCACACGTGTTTCGCCCCCCGGAGTCGGTATAGAAGCATGCCGGCGTCAGCGGGCCGTATACAACGCGCCTGGAGTCAGGACCTGTGGGCCGGCGATGTCACGTCCAAGACCCAGAAGTTCGGCGCCGCGTGGATCGTGGTCGCGGCGATTCTCATGCTCCCGACCATGACCGTGGCGGGACTGTACATCCGATGAGGAATCAGCGCTCCGCCGAAGTGTGAGCCTTGGAATCAGGGACTCGACCTCCTGCGGCGAGCGGCGACTGCGCGTAGCCGTCGAGCAGATCGGCCGATCGCGGTAGACGGTGACACAGCCGGCCTCGCGCAGGGCCTGTTCCGTGCTGCCGCCGCACAGGACCCCGATCACCGCGACACCGGCGATCCGCTTGTAGCCCTCGATCTCGTCGGCCGCGCAGGACGACCCGAGCACGATCGTCTGCCCGTTGGCGCGTATGCGCTCGAACAGATCACGGACCCGCGGGAACGGACGAATTTTCGGGAGGTATTCGCGCTTGAACGGGTCCGAACGGTAAGACTCGATGTCCTTTGCCGTGCTTCTGCAGCAGATCATCCGACGCAAAGGCCGGCATCAGGCGGTCCGCGCCCATTCCGATGTGACGGCGCACGTCGTCGAAGTCGGTCTCGACGCCGAACTTCGCGAAGGCCCGGACCCAGGACTCGGCGTGTGCATCGACGCTGTCGATCAACGTGCCGTCGATGCCGAATTTGATCGCTCGTACCATGGACGTTCTCGTATCACGAACGCTATTGCCCGAGTCGACGATGTGAACAGGGCGTGGAAGTACTTTGTAGTTATTAATCCGGGATTGAGCCCATTGTTCCTGACGCGAAGTTTGGCGTCATCATAGCGTCGCTTGCGACTGCTCGACCGGGGCGATGGCGCCCCGGTCGGTGCTGTTTTGGCGAAGCAGGAACGCTAATGCGGGAACGAAATACGACAAAGCCCAGTGCCACCCGGGGGAGGAAGTGGTGATGGAGCGGGCCGACGGCTCACGGGCCAAGGTCACGGTGAACATCGATCTGAGCCGGAACAGTTATAAATCTCGGCATGAAAGGTCTACGCCCTCCCGACACGCGAAGGACGCTGGGTCAATAAATAAGAACACGCAAGCCCTTTTTTGTGGTCGAAATCCGACTGCATATGCAGGTCGCCTCGATAGTTCCATGGGGGATCGCATATCAGTGGTGCGTGGAAGAGGGCGCTCCTCCGGTAGCCTTTTTACCGGTGCTGCCTGCTTGATTCACGAGCAGCGCTTCAGAGGCGGCTCCTTTACTCTCGACCCCAATGCGATCGCCCCGCGGACGATCACGGCTCAACAAGCCCCCGAGCTCAACGCGCCGGGATTCCGAGACCATCTTGGTATTCCGGAGGGGCCATAAATATGGAGGGAATAATGACGCGTACGGTCATCGACGTTGCCAAGGTGATTGACGAACAGCGGATGGGGTCACTTCATTGGAAAGTTGTTATTCTCTCTTTTGTTATAATGTTGACCGACGGATACGATACAGTGTGCGTTGCGTATGTAGCGCCGCTTTTGAGGCAGGAGTGGAATTTCAGTCCCGCAGCCTTTGGACCACTCTTCGCATCAGGCCTGCTCGGCGCGGCGCTTGGACCGGTGCTCGTCGGGCACCTGGCAGACCGGGTCGGCCGTAAGCCGATTATACTCACCGGAACTTTGTGGTTTGGAGTGCTGACACTCGCAGCGGTCTTTGCGCAGTCGCTGAATCAATTAATGATCCTGCGGTTTTTGGCAGGCTTGGGAATTGGCGGCGTTTTAGCAATCGGAACCGCTCTTGTTGCAGAATTCGCTCCGCGCCGTATTCGGGCCACGATGATCGTTATGGGAGTCGTTGGGGTCGCTCTGGGCGGCGGACTTGGTGGCCTTATGGCTGCGCTGGTCTTAGGGCACACTTCGTGGCATATCGTCTTTTGGATCGGCGGACTTATTCCAATCGCACTGGCTGTTATTGGATATTTTGTCTTCCCGGAGTCGGCAAAGTTCTTGACGCTGAAGCCGGAGCGCTGGGACGAGCTTACAAAGCTGCTTAAAATCCTTAGCCCCAGCTTGCATGTACCCGCAGACGCGAAGTTTGTTCTCGGCGACGAAGCGAATGCGCCGAAATTCTCCTTCAAAGCGCTGTTTCTAGGACGGCTGGCGGCGATAACGCCACTGCTCTGGGTTTCGAACTTCCTGGCGCTTCTGCAACTGTATTTTGTCAACCAGTGGACGCCGCTCCTGCTGACCGGCCAAGGCACGTCGGTCCCGCGTGCAGCTTTGGCTACGGCCGCCTTTCAGATATGCGGCTTCTTAGGCGCACTTGCAATCACCCGACCGGTGGACAGATGGGGCTTTGCTCCGGTTCCAGCGCTGTTCGCAGTAGGGGCCTTGGTAGTAGGCTTGATTGGAATGCCGGGCGGCTCCGAGATGTGGGTCATAGCGCTTTCGGGGCTCTCCGGATTCTGTGTTATCGGAATCCAGTTTGCTAACATAGCGAGCCAGAGCCAGGTATACCCAACATATATTAGATCCTGGGGCGTGGGGGTTTGCTACACGTTCGGACGTTGCGGGTCGGTCGTTGGTCCGCTATTCGCCGGTGTGCTCGTCGGGTTTAACGTCTCGATCAATACGCTGTTCTATATTTCGGGAACGCTGATGGGTTTCGGGTTTGTGGTGGCTCTTGTTCTAGTGCCGCTGTATCGAAAGCAGCTCTCCGAGATGCAAACGGCGCAGGCAATTTGATCGCACGCAGTGAAAAGACGGCCTGGCACAAAGTATTGCCAGGCCGAAACGGCCCGGGTTTCTCTGCGAATCCGCCGTTCCGGGTTTCAGGCACCCTGTCCGACTGAGTTCAATTGATCCACAAGGGCTGACACTGCCAGGTGACCGCCGCGCCTGTGACAGGCAGGGTCGATGCGTCGGCTATGTGTCTTATCGAGCACCCCAATCGATTGCGCAAGGCGCTCGAATGCATCGACGAACGGCCAGCACCAGGATTTCGTCATGGGAAATGCCGAGCGCGTCGGAGATCTTGCCGATCGCCCGCTCCTGATACTCGGCCCCGACGCGCGCAGGAACGAGGCACCGACGATAGATTTTTCGCCAGCGCACCGCACCATGGACGGCCTGCTCCGGGCGGTCTCGACCATTTGCGCCAGCTCGGCGAGTTGGTCCCCGCTCAGCCGGGAGGTAGTCGTTCGAGAGAATGTCGACAAAGTCCTACGGCCGTCAGCATCGAAACGGTTAACCCGCCGCGCTTGCCGGCCGAGCCACCGACCCTGGCGCCTCCGGCCGGTTTGTCCCGCCACCAGCGAACATCAACCGCCGGCTCTGATCGGAGTCTCGCGGATGACCGGCGGGCCTGGCTTCCACGTGCGGCCGCGCAGGCGGGGGGTCGAGCGTCCCTGCGGCTGGACGGTCGGGGCGGTGTAGATTGGTCGGCGATTACGAGCGCCGGGCAAATGTTCTCCGAGGCATGATCTACGTTGCCACGGGACGTCTGCTGCCGCGCCGACTCCATGCCTGACGTGTTTCAAACCGGAACCGACCGCGGAAAATACCATGAACCCGGCGGAGGATCATTCACCCGGAATCGACGAACCGGATCCGAGATCCATGAATCGAGACTACTCGAGGCCTAGAATCCAAGGTGAGTATTTAAAAAAAATGAAGGACACCCGACACGACAGAAGCCGACACTTCTGAAGAGCGCCCTTGTGACACCCATTCTCAGTGTCGGCTTTTGTCTCCATTGCGGATCAGCAGAAACAAGAATTAGGAATTCTTGATTTGCAAGACCTTTTCTTTGGCCCAGTCATTAACGCCGTACATTTGAGATTCCGCATACGGATACTTCGTGTTCTTGTCTCTCAGAGTTGACACTGGTATCGCCCACAGCACCACCAGGGACAAGATCGCCCCGATAAACCCTAGGACATAGTCGGTCGTGGTCGCCAGGTTGTTTGTGGAGACATGCCAAATGTAATACAATCCAATCGGCCAGTTCACAAATATGACCGCCCCGAGGCCCGGATTGTATATGCTTTTGAACTTCAAGTTGTTGTAAATACCGTGATTGAGAATCTGCGCCATGCCCTGCCCCACTTGTATAAGGCCGAACCATATGGCGCCAGGGAATATGACGGCCAATATGTAGAACGGATAAGTCATGAATACATTATTGATCATCACCAAATTGGCATTTGTCGGATATCGATCGATGACGTCTCTTTCTCCGAGAACGACGTTGAATATTCCGGGAAACCCGCCCGGAGCGCCATACTCCTCGTACTGGTGGACCAAAAATCCCATGAAACTGTATATCAAAATTAGCTGAATATCGCTGAACAGCTTGTTTCCCCCGAAGCCTAAGAAAAACGCGATGGCAGCGAAAAGGTACATGCCAATCCAGTACCAGTTTCGACGATAAAAATCCATCTCATGTCTCCTTTGAATGCCGATGGCGTCCCGGGCTCGCGTCGATTTCGGGTGCTTGTCGAGCCGAATGCCAGCGTGACCTGCATGATGCCCTGGAGCATCGATCGGAAGTTCGGTCCGGCTGTCTCGTCATCCGACAGATCGCACTCGACCGGTCGGCAAGAATGCCGGGCCCTCCATTCGTCCCATGGCCCCGGAGGCGCCTCCGCCTCGCGGTGGGGTAGCGCGCGACCCGTCAAAATGGGTAGTGCTGCGACGGGTCCTCGATGGTGATGCACTGCAACTCGGTGAATTCGCTGATGCCAGGCTGACCGCCAAAGCGGCCGTAACCGCTTGCCTTCATACCGCCCAGTGGCATCTGCGGCTCGTCGTGCACGGTAGGGCCATTGATGTGGCAGCAGCCGAAATCGAGCCGCGAGGCCACCTCAAGAGCCTTCTTCACGTCGTGCGTGAAGATCGACGACGACAACCCGTACTCGGTGTCATTGGCGACCCGGACGGCTTCCTCGACGCCATCGACGCGCACCAGGCACACCACCGGACCGAACGACTCCTCGTAGTAGATCTTCATTTCCGGCGTGACGTGGTCCAGCACGCTCGCGGTCATCAGGGCGCCGTCGGCCGTGCCGCCGGCCAAGAGCCGCGCGCCCTTGGCGACCGCGTCCTCGATCAGGTCCTTGACCCGCGCCGCGTCGGCCTTGCCGATCAGCGAGCCGAGAGGGGCGTCGCTCTTGCGCGGATCGCCGGTCGCGATGGTCTTCGCCTTGGCGGCGAGCTTCTCCGCGAACGCGTCGGCGATCTTGTTCTCGACGACCGCGCGCTCGGTCGACATGCATACTTGGCCCTGATGGATGTAGGCGCCGAACGCGCAGGCCCGCGCCGCGTGCTCGATGTCGGCGTCCTCCAGAACGATCATCGGCGCCTTCCCGCCCAGCTCGAGGAGCACCGGCTTGAGATGGCGGCCGCAGATCTCGGCGACCGCACGTCCCGACCCGGTCGAGCCGGTGATGTTGACCCGCCGCACGGCCGGATGCGCGATCATCGATTCGACGATCTTCGGTGTGTTGGCGGGCGCGTTACTGATGTAGTTGAGGACGCCCGGCGGCAGACCGGCGTCACGCATGATGCGGACCAGGTTGAACTGTGTGCCCGGGCTCGGGGACGCGGCCTTCATTACCACAGTGTTGCCGCAGGCGAGCGCCAAGGCGAACGAACGCACCGCCAGAATGATCGGCGCGTTCCACGGCACGATGGACAGGATCACACCCACGGGCCGCCGCACGGTGATCGTCATCGCGCCCGGCTTGTCGGTCGGGATGACCTCGCCCTTGATCTGCGTGGTGAGCGCGGCCGCTTCGCGCAGCATCCCGGAGGCGATCTTGACGTTGAACCGGATCCACGGCTGGGCCGCGCCGGTTTCCTGCATCATCGGCTCGATCAGCTCGTTCACGCGTTCCTGCAGCAGCCGCGCCGACTCCATCAGGATGTCGCGGCGCGCGTTTGGCCCCAGGGCCGCCCACGCCGGAAATGCTGCCGCCGCCGACTCGATCGCAAGCCGCGCGTCGTCCAGCGTCGCGGCAGCCGCCTCCGTCACCAGTGACCCGTCGATCGGGCTCAAGCGCTGGAAGGTTTCACCGCTGGATGCGGGGACCTCTCTATTATCGATCAGCAGAGTTGTTCTCATGGGGATCGTCCATTCGGCGGGTTGAAACAGCACGATGCCGCGACGCCCAGCGTCGCAGAGCCACTGCCTGCCGCCGCATAATGCAGGCGTGGCGCGAGCGCGAAACGCTCTACAGTTCTCGATTATTAACCGAGCGTACCAGATGGGCGCGCTGTTTGAGGCCTCGGTATCGCCACACCCTTATGCGGAACGGCGACAGCGTAGAACTACGGAAGCCCGACTCCTCTTGCGAGATCGGGAGGCTTCAGCTTAACTTCTGATCACGGGTTGCCGAAATGATCATCACGGCGGAAGGCCATGATTCAGAAGAACACAGTCGATCCGACCCCGGTTGATCCGCTGAGCGAAGCGCTTTCCGCCATGCATATGGAAAGTAGTCTGCTCGCCATCTTCAATCTGCCGGGATTGTGGTCCGTCGCTCATCCGCGAAAAGGTGGTGTCGTCTGTCACATCGTTGCAGAGGGGACCTGCTTCTGTAATCCCGCGGAGGGCCCGACCATCGAGCTCGGAAGAGGCGATCTCATCGCGTTCCCGCACGGAGATCCGCATACGCTTGCGTCGAGCCCCGGGCTCAAGGGCACCCCGATCGCGCCGCTTCTCGACGCCATTGGACATCCCGTGTGGACGCCGCAGAACCAGTATCCGCGACCGGTGCGCTACTGGGGCAACGGGCCGGGCGCACGTACGCTGGTCATCGATCTGGTTTCTGCATTTCCCGTTCCGAACCGCAACCTGCTGTTAAGGGCACTGCCGAGCGTCATGCATATCCGAGCGGAGCACCTGAAGGTTCGCTCCTGGCTGGATTTCGCGCTCGACATGGTGGCGAGCGAACCTCCGAAAGGGACGCCCGGCTACGCGGCCGCCGTGAGCCGGATGACCGACCTGATCTTTATCCAGGCGGTGCGCACCCACCTGAGTATCCAGGCGGCCGATGCGCGCGGATGGCTCCGCGGCCTGTTTCATCCGCGCATCAGCCGCGCCCTGCAGGCGATCCATCACGATCCGCAGCGCAACTGGACGGTCGCGCAACTCGCTACTGAGGCCGGAATGTCCCGCACCCCGTTTGCGCTCGAGTTCACGGCCTGCCTCGAGTTGTCGCCGATCCGTTACTTGACAGAATGGCGAATGCACCTTGCCTCGCGCCGCCTCGCGGAGGGAGTTCCGATCAGCGTCGTCGCCGACGAACTCGGCTACGCGTCTCCGATTTCCTTCGCCCGTACATTTCGGAGGGTCATGGGAATCACCCCTGGCGGCTATCGGCGTGGCGTCACGCGAGAAGACGCAATCGAAGCTAAGCCGGGCACCCCTCATGCTCAACTGAATTGAGCAGCGCTCGGCCCGCAGCAAGGTAGCGAGCGAACACCGGCGATTGTCGAGGAGTTTGGTCGCGCAGCCCGGTATTTGAACTTGCGCGCCACAAAGATGCGGTTACGCGCCCATCCTTGCGGCAGCGAGTTCCCGTTTCACATATTGTGCGTAGTTTGTCGGATCGCGCCTCAGCAACCAGCGCAAGATGTTGGAATTGCCCGAGAGTCCGAAGAGATCATAGTAGAGGAACAGGCGCTCGACCCCGAGAGCCGCATATGCACCCTGGCTGCGAACGATCGGGAAGTTCTCGATCGCGGCCTCCTGCGAGATCCGTCGCGGTTCGATGCTTCGTCCGGACTCGCGGCTGATCAACTCCGCGACCTGACGGTAACTCATGTGGTCGGGACCACACAGGTGATAGGTGGCGCGCTCGTGGCCGTCTTCGGCAAGCACCTTGACGACGACCTCGCCGTAATCGAGGAGGTCGAGGAACGACATGGGCATATCGAGCGAATACGGGAGTGCGAGGACGCCGCTTCCGATCACATTCGGGACGGAGACATTTTGCATGTAGTGCATGGGCTGCAGAATGGTATAAGCGAGTCCGGATTCAATTAGGTATCGTTCGACTGACAGTTTGGCTTGATGATTCACTAAGGCCTCGATCTGGGGATGCGCTACGGAAGAATAGACGAAACGCTTGACCCCGGACTGACGCGCGGCATCAATGACATTGATGCCGATGACGCTTTCCTTGGGATGCATGGCCGGGCCAATATGCAACACGGCGTTGACACCCTCCATCGCACCCGCAAGAGTGGGCGGATGGAGCATGTCACCCAAAGCCGTCTCTTCGACGCCTAATTTTTCGAGCTGCTGCCGAGCAGCGTCAGAGTGCACGAGTGCGCGCACGGGACGCTGAAGCGCGCGCAAGCCCCTCAAGATATGACGACCGGTCTTGCCGGCAGCTCCAGTCACCAGAATCATGGCATTCTCACGAGTTTATCAGCGAGAAGACCTTTTTGGCGTTTTCAAGCGACGTAGCCGCAACGAGTCTCTTCGCGTCGCCCACGACGACTTCATCCGCACCAGACTCCAAGCCCTGCATTGCTTCGGCAACGAAAGCCTCCAGCGGCATGATGTTGATGGCCGAGCCGGAAGGCGGCGCCATTCTGCCCGATCCACCGAGTTCGGTGGCAACATAGGGCGGAACGAGCTCCACGACCTCGACGCCAGAGTTCTTCAGTTGCGCGCGCAGCGAAAGCGTCCAGGCGTGAATGGCTGCCTTGGCCGCGCAGTAAACAGGAAACCGTTCCACAGGAACGAATGCCAAGCCGGACGAGACATTGATCAGGGTCGCGCCGGATTGCGCAGCCAGGTGCGGGAGAAAGGCCGCGGCCACCCGGATGGGACCGAGAAGATTGGTGTCGATCTCGGACTGGATCGCTTCGTGGTCGAGGATGTTCCCCGGGGCGAAGCTCATGCGCGTCTGCACACCCGCGTTGTTGAAGACGCAATTGACGGTCGGGAACTCCGAGATCACCTGTCGCGCAGTCTGCTGAATCGCGATGGCGTCGGTAACATCAAGGACAAAGTAGCGCATCCCGGGATGACGCCCTGACATTTCCTTCAACCGATCTTCGCGGCGGCCGGTGACAATGACTTGGTTGCCGAGCTGGTAAAAGGCTTCCGCTAGTCCTCGTCCGATGCCAGAGGTACCGCCGGTGATGAGGACGGTGTTATCGCGCATTCGCATATGCTTACAGGTCTCCAGTAAAGGTCCGCGGTAGAGAGGTGGGGATCCGGAGCGCTTTGGCGTGAGCCATTCGAAGCGGCGTGTGCGGATCGCGGACGGCATTTCTCACCACGCATCAAATTATATGACTATCAAGTCACCGAAATCAACCCCGGGTGCCCGCGGCGCCCGAGCGATCGCGGTCCGGTTTGTCGGGCCCGTTTCTCGGCGATGTCCGATTGGGGCGCGACGCGTCCGCCCGGGTCGCGCCGTTGGCGGCGTTTCCAACTGGTCTGCACGGCCTCCCATGAGCAGATCTGGTCCTCCGTGTCCACGTATTCGCAGCCGCACGCATCCATGCCGACGATACGCCGGTACCGCTCTGGCGAAGGGCAAGACGCGTACCGGCCGCTTGTAGACCTACGTCCGGGACGATCGTCCGTTCAGCGGCCACGATCCGCCGGCCGCGGCGTTCTTCTGCTCGCGCGATCGCAGTGGCGATCATCCGCCGCTGCGGCTGCGGCCTGACTACCCCGGATCTCTGCCCAAAGACATCCTTGCGGCCTTTACCGGATGGGTACCTTGCATTGACGAGCAGAGGCAGTTCATAATCAGGACATGGGACTTGGTCTCTCTCTGCCTGAGTGACGGCGAGCGAGCTTCTCGCGATCCTTACGGGACACGGGACCGCCGTCGCCTAAGAAGCCGCTAGCTCGCGTCAATTGGGCTGACTCTTTAGGAAAAGGCGTGCTTCGCCTGATCCTAGCGAAGCGGCTTGGCGCTGTTACTTCCGCCAACGCTTATTTCCGGCGCGCACTGCTTTCCCGCCCAATTGCATCAAGTCCCCCGATAGCGAATTTGTAGAGATGTTCGACCAGAGCCCGACGCGGCATGCGGCGGATTTCATCTGCGACCGGGGCGACATTGCGCCCTACGACCAGCATCATCGCACAAGGAGCCATGACACTGATGAGGCAACGAAGCAGCGAGGGATCGCCAACGGGTATGTCGGTGATCTTGCTTAGAATTCCCAGAACGATCTGCAGCTTTGCGGTGATCTCCTTCTTCTGCAGAACCCGAACGTGGGAGGATGGCGACAGCAGCTCCCGGCTCAACACCCTCGCATGCCAGCCCTGATCAAGGACTGCGCTCTCCACCAATCCCTCCATGAGCTTCTTGAGCTTCTCTGGCCCGGACATATGGCTCGAGGCGACCTGTTGCAGACTCTCGATGCTGATAAGCCGGTGGTGAGCTTCCAGCAGCACGGCCTCATAGAGGCCGCTGCGACTCTTGAAATGATAGTTGATCGAAGCCAGATCGACTCTGGCGCTCGCAGCAATGATCTTATTTGTGGTTTCGGCGAAGCCGTTCGATGCGAACAGTTTGCCGGCCGCTTCCAGAATACGATTGTAGGTCGTCTCACCGTCGGCTCGCTGCACGCGAACTGCTTTGTTCATGGCGTCCACTCAATCGGACGGTCGGTCTTCGGTCTGCCCCACAAGCCTTCGCGCAAACCTCTCATGGCGATCCCTGATCATATTTGGTATTGTTTGGAAATGGCCGAGAAATTTCGTCCTATACCGTCGAGCTGATCAATGCCCCCCTGGCGATGCGATCCCCAGCCCCTCGGATGTCTCTAGCCCGTTCCGGGCCACAGGACCAAGGCCTCAGGATCCGGCGCGCCTCAGGGATAGCCGCTTCTACGCCAAGTCGTCGGTCGGAGCTGTGCAACAAGAACACGCCGAACCCGTTTCTGGAGAGGCGCTTGCTGAAACACCTGGCGGTCCGGCGCCGCCGAAATCGCGCATCTCCTCTCAGTGGGGCTCGACATTAGACCTCTTGCGTCTTAAATTCAATTTAATTTTAAACGAAGCCGCGTTCGAGAAGTGCCTGGAATGAAGAAAGTCCTCATCTCCGTTCTGCTTATGGCGGTGGTGGTCGCCGCCGGCTGGTGCTGGTGGACCCGTCGTCACGCTGGCGACGCCGGCGAGTTGGTGCTGCACGGCAATGTGGACATCCGGCAGGTCTCGCTCGCCTTCGACGGCAGCGGCCGGATCACGGAGATGCGCGTCGAAGAGGGCGACCAGGTGACTTTCGGTCAGGTGATCGCCCTGCTCGACACGCGGATCTTGGAGATTCAGGCTGATCAAGCCGAAGCTCAACTCGACGCCCAGCGAGAGGCGCTCCGCAAGCTCCGTAACGGCTCTCGCCCGGAAGAAATCGAACAGGCGCGCGCCCAATTGGCGTCGTCCGAAGCTTCTGCTGCCCGCGCCGACCAGGATTACTCCCGTGCGACCAACCTGCTGGCAACCAACAGCGGCGCAATCACTGCGCAGACCGTCGATCAGCGGCGGGCCGACGCCCACGCCGCGCGGGCGAAGGTCGACGAACTGCGCGCCACGTTGCAATTAGCCGTCAAGGGACCTCGGGCCGAAGATATCGCGAGTGCCGAAGCCCAGCTCAAGGCATTCGAAGCTCAGCTGGCCCAACTGCGTCATCAGATCGAACTCGGGCGGCTCCAGGCTCCTGCGGATTCCGTGGTGCGTTCCCGCCTGCACGAGCCCGGTGACATGGTCACGGCCCAGTCGCCCGTGTACGCGCTCGCGCTCACGAAACCGAAGTGGGCGCGCGTTTATGTCAGCGAACCGGACCTCGGCAAGATCAAGCCGCGCATGGAGGCCCGGGTCTTCACCGACAGCCATCCCGCCAGGCCGGTCAGCGGAACGGTCGGCTACATCTCGTCTGTTGCCGAGTTCACGCCGAAATCGGTGGAGACCGAAGAATTGCGGACCAGTCTCGTCTACGAGGTTCGCGTCGTCGTCGAAGACGACGCCGATACCCTCCGTCTGGGCCAACCGGTCACTGTCCGTCTGCTGGTCGGGCGGAGCCCATGACGAGCAGCGGGAACGCGATCGTCGCGGTCGAGGCTCTGAGAAGGACCTTCGAGGATCCGGGGGGCGGCGTCATTGCCGCTGTCGACGACCTGTCCATGATGGTGCGCACAGGACAGCTGACCGCGCTGGTCGGCCCGGACGGTGCCGGCAAGACGACGCTCATGCGGATGTTCGCCGGCCTGCTCGGGCCCGACTCCGGATCGCTGCGTGTGCTCGGCATCGACGTGACGGCCGATCCGCAATCAGTGCAGGACCGCATCAGCTACATGCCGCAGCGTTTCGGCCTGTACGAAGACCTGAGCGTGCAGGAGAACCTGACCCTTTACGCCGATCTTCATGGCGTTCCGCAGGATCAGCGCCGGGAGCGCTTTTCGCGAATGCTCGAAATGACCGACCTGACGCGCTTCACCGGCCGGCCGGCCGGCAAGCTCTCCGGCGGCATGAAGCAGAAGCTAGGGCTCGCCTGCACGCTGGTGCGGTCTCCCGACCTGCTTCTCCTCGACGAGCCGAGTGTCGGTGTGGACCCGCTGTCACGCCGTGACTTGTGGACCATCGTTCAACAACTCGTCGACGAGGAGCATCTCAGCGTCATCGTCAGCACGGCCTACATGGACGAAGCCGAACGCTGTGCGCAGGTTTTCGTCATGAACCGGGGCAAGTTGCTGGCGGAAGGCGCTCCCGAGAGCCTGCGGACGCGCGCCCACGGCCTGACCTTCACGGCCGTTCCGCCCGGCGGCACGCCCGCACGGGAATTGCAAGCTCGCCTCATCGACGCCCCGGAGCTGATCATCGATGCTGTACCGGTCGGTGGCAACGTTCGCTTCATCCGCCGACCCGAAGCCGATCCCGTGCGATTGAGCGACTTGCTTCGCGGCGCGCGCTGCGAGGCACGCCGGGAGGAACTCGAGGATGCCTTCATGATGCTGCTTCAGCAGCATCATGAGCAAGAGACGGAAAGTCCGGCGACGCCTTCGCCCGCGATAGCGGTCGCCATGCCTCGGACTGCGGGTGGCGGTGACAAGCCGGTGATCATCGTGCGCGATCTCGTGCGAACGTTCGGAGACTTCACGGCGGTCGCGAGCACATCATTCGACGTGGCCCGCGGCGAGATCTTCGGGTTACTCGGCCCGAACGGCGCGGGGAAGACGACCACGTTCCGGATGTTGTGTGGCCTGTTGCCGGCGACCAGCGGGCGGCTCCAGGTCGCGGGGCGCAACCTGCGCACTGCGGGCGCGCAAGCGCGCGCCCGCATCGGGTACGTCTCGCAGAGATTCGCGCTCTACGGCAACTTGACGGTTCGGAACAATCTGGAGTTTTTCGGCGGTGCTTACGGCCTGCGAGGCAAGGCTCTCAAGGCCCGCGTCGAGGCCTCGCTCGCGCAGTTCGGCCTGGATGCGTCAGCCAAGAGCGGACTCCTTCCCGCCGGCTACAAGCAGCGCCTCGCCATGGCGACAGGCCTCCTGCACGAGCCCGACATCCTGTTCCTGGACGAGCCCACCAGCGGTATCGATCCACTCGCCCGCCGGGCTTTCTGGCGGACCATCACCGCCCTCGCCAAGAGCGGCGTGACGATCATCGTCACCACTCATTTCATGGAAGAAGCCGAATACTGCGATCGTATCGCAATTCAGGACGCCGGCCAGATGCTCGCCTTGGGTACGCCGACGGAAGTCCGCGAGCAGGCAGCAGAGGCTGCCGGCGATATGAACAGCGCGTTCATCGCCATTGTGGAACGAGGCCGCGCACGCCGCGAAGCCCAGGGGGCAGCGACGTGAACACCTCTGGTTTCGCCACAAGGCTCCTGGCGCTGATCCGAAAGGAAACGCGTCAGATGCTGCGTGACCGCAGCAACCTGACCGTCGGGCTCCTGCTGCCGATCTGCCTGATCCTCGTATTCGGCTTCGGGATTTCCTTCGACGTCAAGAATGCGCGTGTCACGGTCGTGCTGGAGGACAACTCCCCGACCGCGCGCGATGCGCTCGCAGGACTTCGGGGCTCTCCCTATCTGGCACCCACTTGGGTCACCTCGATGGCGGAGGCCGGACGGATGCTTCGGGCCGCCGAGACCGATGCGATCCTGCGGGTGCCGGTCGACTTTTCGCGGCGGCTGGCATCCGGCGACGGTCGATTGCAGCTGGTGCTTAACGGCGTGGACTCCACCACCGCCGCGACCATCGAGGGCTACGTGAGCGGGGCCCTTGCCGGCCCGACGCAGCGACAGGCCGATCGCGCCGGCAACAAGCCCCCTGCGGCTGCGAGCGTGACCGTCGTACAACGGACCTGGTTCAACGAGGCGAACGAAAGTACCTGGTTCGTCGTGCCGGGGGTGATCGTTCTGGTGATGACCCTGATCGGCGCTTTTCTCACCTCGCTTCTGGTGGCGCGTGAATGGGAACGCGGAACGCTCGAATCCTTGTTCGTCACGCCTGTGCGGCCCTTCGAACTAGTGATCGCTAAGCTGGCGCCCTACCTCGTGGTCGGGGCCGTCGATCTCGTGATGTGCCTGCTCGCCGCGCGAGTCCTGTTCCTCGTGCCCATGCGCGGTTCGCTGTGGGTGATCATCGTCGCCGCGCTACTCTATCTGACCGTGTCGCTCGAGCTCGGCCTGTTCATCTCGGCCGCGACCCGCAATCAGTTCACGGCGAGTCAGATGGCGCTGCTGACCAGCTTCATGCCGGCCATGATGCTGTCCGGATTCGTATTCGATCTGCGCAACCTGCCGGTGGTGGTCCAGGTCATCAGTCACCTGTTGCCGGCGACCCACTTCATGGGACTCATCAAGACCCTGTTCATGGTCGGCGACTATTGGCCGGATATCCTTCGGGACTGCGGCATCCTCGTACTCTACTCCGTGGTTCTGATCGAAGCGACCCGCCGCTTACTCAAGAAGAGTCTGGGCTGACCCGATGCAGTCTCTCGTCTCGTATCTCGCGAGGACTCTGGCGCTGGTCCGCAAGGAATTGCTGGCGCTTCTCACAGACCCTTCGAGCCGCGTTCTGCTGTTCACTCCGGCGTTGATGCAATCTCTGTTGTTCGGATACGGCGCCACGTACGACCTCACCTATGCGCCCTATGCCGTGCTCAACCAGAGTCCGGGCGTTGCGGCGACCGAACTGCTGGCGCGGATTGATGGAACGGGCGTGTTCAAGCGGGTGGCGACGCTGACTGGGTCGAATCAAATCGCCGGCGTGATCGAGAGCGGGGATGCGCTCCTCGCCATCACGATCCCACCGAACTTCGAGGCGCGTCTGGCATCCGGGCAGCAGGTGCCGCTGCAAGTCGTTCTCGATGGCCGCAACTCGTCCACCGCCGGCCTGGCTGCGGCTTACGTCTCCTCGATCGTCGCGTCTTTCAACGCGTCTCGCGGCACAACGCCGTCACTGACCATCGTCCGGCGCGCTTGGTTCAACCCGAACCTCGAGTCCCGCTGGAACCTGATGCCGCCGTTGATCGCCTCGCTCAGCATGATTCAGACGCTCATGCTCGCCGCCCTGTCCGTCGCGCGCGAGCGCGAACAGGGCACGTTCGACCAGTTGCTGGTCACCCCGCTCACGCCTCTGCAAATTCTGATCGGAAAGGCGCTGCCGTCCATCCTGGTCGGGTTAATTCAATCGACGATCATATTCCTGATAATTCGGTTCTGGTTCGAGATTCCGATAAATGGCTCCGTCGGCCTTCTCTATCTCGGGCTGTTCATGTTCACGGTCGCATCCGTCGGAATCGGCTTGTCGATATCGGCGCTGTCGCTGACCATGCAGCAGGCGATGCTCTATACGTTTATGTTGGTGATGCCTCTGATGCTGCTCTCCGGGCAGCTCACGCCCGTAGGCAACATGCCGGCGATTTTGCAGGTGGCCACCTACGCAAATCCGCTGCGCTTCGGAATCGACGTCGTGCGCCGGGTTTACCTGGAAGGCGCTGGTCTTTCCGAAGTGGCGTTCGACTTCGTGCCGATGCTCGCTGTGTCCGCCATGACCGTGCCGCTTGCGGCCTGGCTGTTCCGGAATCGGCTGGCGTGACGAATGGCCAACTTGCCTCGTCGATCGCCGAGGGCAAGCTTTGCCGACCGGCGTAACGCGACTCCGCGTTTCGCGCCTTGGCAGTTGTGAGCGCCAGGCCGCCGCCGCCGTCGTTCACTCACGATCCCTGAGCTCGCGCTGGCCCTCGAGTATATCGGGCGTGATCCCGATCGCGCGGAGGCGACGCTCTCGGTCGAACCGATTGAGTTCCTCCGGAGCGGAGGGGTACGGTGACGTCGGGTTTCCCAGAAGCGTGAAGCCGATGCCCTGCATGACGATGCGGCTGAAGCCCGCACGCAGACGACGGCGGGGAGCCAGTCCCACGATAACACGCTGCTCTGGGCAGTCACGTTGGTGATGCTCCAGATGCCCAGCGGCATGGGTCCGAGCATGGCGGCCGCCAGTCCGGATTGTATCAGACGCACACTGCAGGTCGTCGGCCGCCGCCTCCGGTGCCGTCATCGGCAGGTGGGCGAAGCCTGCGAAACGATCCGGATGCGCGTCCACCATCTGCTTCGGCCGGTCGTTGTACGCCCGTGCCATAGCGGGCGCTTCATCGGGCGGCAATAGGTCTGCGTTCGGACCGCTCTGCGAGACGACCTGAACCTTTGCGCCGGCCTCCTCCATCGCGACGATCCGGCGAGGCCCGACCTCGGCGAGCGCATCACCGATCTTTTCCAGCGGGCCACCCTGGCTGAGAACGCCTTACCCTAGAGGCGACGACCTCCTTGTCTATACGGGCGACCAGATCCGGGGCGACGAAATGCTCTTCCAGAGCGTCAATGCGCATGATGGTCTCGCCTTGAGGTGATTTGGATCGGGCGCGCATGGGCGTCTCGCCCTTTCGGCGCCGGCGTCGGCGCCGTGCCGATGTGCTGATCGGCAGGGTCACAAGAGCTTGTCGAGAGTGATCGGCAGGTCTCTGATGCGTTTGCCGGTGGCATTGAAGACCGCATTGGCGATGGCGGCGGCGGTCCCCGTGATGCCGATCTCCCCGACACCGTGGGCCCCCATGGGCGCATGCGGATCGGGCGTGTCGGTCCACATCACCTCGATGTCGGGCACGTCCATGTGCACCGGCACGTGATATTCGGCAAGGCTGGCGTTCATGATCCGGCCATTACGCTCGTCGAACTGGGTTTCTTCCATCAACGCAAGCCCGATGCCCATGATGATGGCGCCGCGAAACTGGCTGGCCGCGGTCCGTGCGTTGAGGATACGACCGCAGTCGAACGCCCCCAAGATACGGCTCACCCTGATTTCACCCGTGACGGCGTTGACCCTCACTTCGCAGAACATGGCGGAGTGCGAGTGCATGGACCAGTGCATGGTTTCGAGCGGCAGCGGAGCAGTCGCTTCGACCGTCAGCTCTGCCTGGCCGGCGCGCGACAGGATGGATGCGTAGCTCTCGTGTCGGGTCGGATCGTCGAGCTTGGCGAGTCCGGCGTTCAGGCCGCCCACTTGGTCCGGAGAGAGCCCGGCGAGCGGGCCGTCGTTACCGGCGAGCCCGATGAGCTCTTTCACCAGCTTCTTGTGCGTGGCCGCGATCGCCGCGCCGAACGAAGCGGTTTGTGCCGAGGCGACTGCCATGACCCTGCCCGGGAGCGTGCTGTCGCCGACTGTCGCAATCACGTGCGTCATGGGCAGACCGAGGCGCTCGGCGGTGACCTGGGCATGCACCGTGGCGGTGCCCATGCCCATTTCCTGCCCGGCGAACTCGACCGTCGCGCGGCCGTCGCGCGTGACGGTCAGCCGCGCTGCGCCGCCGGGCATGCGATTGTGCGGATAGGTCCCCCTCGCGACGCCCATGCCGATCAGCCATTCGCCCTGGCGGCGTTGGCCCGGCGTCTGGCTGCGCCGGCTCCAGCCGAAGCGCTCGGCGCCATCGCGAAAGATCTTCTCGACCTCGCGCAGCGAGAAGGGCAGTCCGCTCGTCGGCTCCTTCTCCGGCTCGTTCAGCAGCCGCAGCTCGATCGGGTCCATTCCCAAGCGCACGGCCAATTCGTCGACGGCGGATTCCAGCGCGAAGGTGCCGACGGCTTCCCCCGGGCCGCGCATGAAGGTGTTGGCTATCATGTCGACGCGGGCGGCCTGCACTTCGAGCCGGAGCGCGCGCGCCGCATAGCTGCCGCGCGTCCCCATGATGAGAGGCTCGGGCATGTTGTTGTGGGGCGTCATCGCGACCGTCCCGAGGTGGACGAGCGCCTTGAACCTGCCGTCCGGCCGCGCCCCGATTGCGAGGCGCTGCTCGGTCAGCGTGCGCCCGCCGACGATGCGATAGACGCCCTCGCGGGAGAGAACCAGGCGGACCGGACGGCCGGCGAGGCGTGCGGCGGCCGCCGCGAGCAACTGGTGCTGCCAGAGACCTTTTCCGCCGAAGCCGCCGCCGACATAGGGCGAGAAAACCCGGACTTGCAGCTCGGCCAGATCGAAAGCGTGTGCGAGCGACCACGCCGTATGAGCGAGCTTCTGCGTCGCGTCGTGAACGGTGAGGTCATCGCCGTCCCAAACGACTGTGACCGCGTGCAACTCAAGAGCGTTGTGATTGTGACGGGGCGTCGAATAGACTTCGTCCACCGTCACTGGACACGCAGCGAGGACGGTTTCGGCGTCACCGATCTCGTCCTTGAACCGCATGCCCATCATCGCACCCGTCTCGAGGCCGGCGGCCTTCGCTTCGGCGAAGCGCGTGATCGCATGGCCCGGCTCGTAGACTGGGTGCAGCAACGACTTGGCGTAATCGGCTTGGTCCTGCGTTTCGGCGAGCACGAGCGCGACCGGCTGGCCGTTCCAGTGGATGCGGTCGTCCTGAAGGACCGGGAGTGAGTCTTGGGCCGCCGACCGCAGGTTGGACGTGAAGGTTGGTAAGGGCTTCAGGCGTGGCGCGTTTCGGTGCGTCATCACCAGTGCGACGCCTGGCGCGGCTTCGGCGGCGGACGTATCGAGCGAAACGAGCCGACCCTTCGCGATCGTGCTGTAAACCAGCGCCGCGTAGAGCATGCCGTCCAACGGAACCTCGGCCGCGAACCGCGCCGTCCCGGTCACTTTCTCCGGCGCGTCCAGCCGCGGGATCGGGGCGCCAATCAGGCCGTTCCTGTGGTGGATAAGCGGATCTGGATCGCCACCCGGAACCCACGCGTCGGGCGCCAGCGCGACCGCCTTCTGCACCATCGACATCGCGGTGGCCTGCAGACGCTGCTTGGCCTTCTCCCGAAGGCTCATCGCTTCTCTCCCGCGAGCTGCGCAAGGATCGCGACGATCGTGCGCCGCGCGAGTTCGATCTTGAACCCGTTGTCCTTGAGAGGCCGGGCCTCGGACAGCTCGGCATCGGCCGCGCGGCGGAACATGGCTTCGCTCGCTGGCTGGCCGCGCAGGGCCTCCTCGGCCCTCCAGGCGCGCCACGGCTTGTGGGAGACGCCGCCGAGCGCGAGACGCACGTCCTCGATATGCCCGTCCTCGATGTGAAGCGCCGCCGCGACAGAGACCAGCGCGAAGGCGTAGCTCGCGCGGTCTCGGACCTTTCGGTAGCCGGAGCGCATCGAGATCGGTAGCGCCGGCAACTCGATCGCGGTGATCAACTCGCCCGGCGCGAGCACCGTCTCGATATCCGGCCTCTCTCCCGGCAACCTGTGCAAGTCGGTCAACGGCAGACGACGGGCGCCGCCTGGGCTCTCGAGGTGGATGATGGCGTCGAGCGCGGCTAACGCGACACACATGTCGGACGGGTTCACCGCGACGCAGGCTTTCGAGGCGCCTAGAATCGCGTGCCCGCGATTGAAGCCGTCGAGGGCGTCGCAACCCTGGCCGGGGCTGCGTTTGTTACAGCGCGAGCCGTCGTCATCGTAGAAGTACGTGCAGCGCGTGCGCTGAAGCAGATTGCCACCAACCGTCGCCATGTTGCGGATTTGAGCTGTCGCGCCGGCGACGATCGCGCGGGTGAGCACCGGGTAACGTGTCCGCACCAGAGGGTGCTCGGCGAGAGCTGTGTTGCGCGTCGCGGCTCCGATCCTCAGGCCGCTGTTCTCTTGCTCGATGACCTCTCGCGAGAACCCGGTGACGTCGACCAGCGCCGCAGGACGCTCGATCGTCTCCCGCATGAGGTCGACAAGGTTCGTGCCGCCCCCGAGATACCTGGCCCCCGTCGCCTCGGCCCGGCGTACGGCATCGGCGGCATCGCTCGCGCCCGCATATTGGAACGGCGTCATCGGGCCTCCTCCTCCGGGCTGTCGCCGAAGGCGTCGAAGATCGCATCGACGATGCCGTTGTACGCACCGCACCGGCACAGATTGCCGCTCATCCGCTCCCGCACTTCATCGCGATCCAGAGCGACGCGCTCGGCCGCAAGATCACTGGTCACGTGGCTGGGAACGCCGCGCCGGACCTCCCCGACCATGGCGACGGCGGAGCATATCTGGCCGGGCGTGCAGTAGCCGCACTGGAAACCGTCGTGATCGATGAAGGCCTGCTGAAGCGGATGAAGCTCCCCATTCCCCGCCAGTCCTTCGATGGTCGTTATGCAGCGGCCGTCATATTGAACCGCCAGGGCGAGACAGGAGACGATGCGCTCGCCCTCGACCAGGACGGTGCAAGCCCCGCACGCGCCTTGGTTGCAGCCCTTCTTCGTGCCGGTGAGGTCGAGACGCTCGCGCAGTAAATCGAGCAGGGACACCCGGGGGTCCTCCGGAACTGCGACCTCCCGTCCGTTGACGATCAGGCACATGCCACGAGCCGATCCGTTCCTTCGACCGTCATCCAGAATTGAATGACTCTTAAGTCACGCAATTAACCCGCCAATGTGGTGAGAGTTCCACGGCTCGTGTATTGGTTCGTCGATGAATGCTAGAGAGATCGATCGACATTCGGCTGCACGGCGAGGACGCCGACCCAGCCCCGAGCAGACGCGAAAAACCGAAGCCGCGATCTTGGCTGCCGCGGTGGAATTGTTTCTCGAGGTCGGCTTCGCCGAGACCCGGATGGAGGAGATCGCAGCACGCGCCGACGTAGCGAAGGGCACGCTTTACCGATACTTCCCGACCAAGGCCGCGATGTTGGAAGCGGTCCTGACGCAGGTTATCGCTGGTCCCCTCGTCGGCATTTCCACGCTCCCCTTCAACGAGGGAGAGCCGGTGCAGGCTTTCCTTCGCCGGGTGCTCCTTCCCGTGCTGCGAAAGGTCAAGGGCTCGCAGCTGGAAGGCCTATTTCGACTCATCATCGTAGAAGCGACCCGTCATCCCGAAATCGCCGCCGTTTATCGGCGAACCGTGCTGGATCCGATGACCGCGTTTCTGAGAAGCTTGGCGATACGCGCCCGAGAAGGAGGTGAGCTACGCTCGAATTCCACCGCGCTCGAGCGCTTTCCGCTGCTCCTCATGGCACCCGGCTTGATGGCGACCGCATGGAATGGACTGCATGGGAAAGAAGACCAGATCAGCGCTGGGGACGCGTTCGAGGCTCTTCTCGAACTCGTCTTTTTGGACGAGGAAAGAGGATCGGCGCTTCGTTAAGTTAGGTCCTGATTGCTATGCCGAAGCGGCACCGGTACGAGGCTGCGACAATTAGCGCGCCGCTGGCTCGCAGCGGCAGAATGACACCTACAGCAGGTAGGGCACGGAGAGGTGATGGACCGCCTACAACAGGTTCAGAGCCAGGGACCGTGGGTTAATGATATCACGCCCAAGACACGGAAGTTCGTGGCACCGGAATCTGGCCGTGGCGATTCTGATTCTAGCGATCCTGACCCTGGTCAGGCTGCTGTATGTCCGACGAATCAGCGCTCCGTTGCAGCTCAGGGGTTGGAACAGGGACTCTGCCACCCGCTGCAAGCGGGGAATCCTCGTAGCCGACGAGCAGATCAGCCGGATCGCGGTAGACCGCGACGCAGCCGGCCTCGCGCAGAGCCTGTTCCGTGCTGCCGCCACACAGGACCCCGATCACCGCGACACCGGCGTGACGCGCGGCTTGCGCGTCGTAGACGCTGTCCCCGACGACGACGACGTCCCCGGTCGGGATCGGCGCAATCTGATCGAGTGCCGCACGGAAGATATCCGGTGACGGCTTCGAGCGGCTCGCGTCGTCCTTCGTGGTTTGAGCGTCAACCAGATCCGCGACACCGGCAATCCGCTTGTAGTCCTCGATCTCGTCGGCCGCGCAGGACGAGCCGAGCACGATCGTCTGCCCGTTGGCGCGTATGCGCTCGAAAAGGTCGCGGACCCGCGGGAACGGACGAATCGTCGGCAGGTATTCGCGCTTGAACAGATCCGAGCGGTAGGACTCGATGTCCTTGCCGTGCCGCTGCAACAGATCATCCGGCGCGAAGGCCGGCATCAGCCGGTCGGCGCCCATCCCGATGCGCCGGCGCACATCGTGGAAATCGGCCTCGACGCCGAACTGCGCAAGCGCCCGGACCCAGGACTCGGCATGTGCATCGACGCTGTCGATCAACGTGCCGTCGATGTCGAAGATGATCGCTCTTACCATGAACGCGTATGACCCGATGACGATGTGACGAATGGCGGCGAAGAGCTGTCGTCGTCAACCGGCGATCGGTCCGATTGTTCCTGGTGAGACGCGCCCCGGGGGCATCGTCGCTCCATTCCATCACGGGCGCACTCACGCGACAAGCGGCGGCGAGCGCTGGCCCGTGAGGGCAGGCCCGGCGAACGCGTTCGCCGGGCTGCCGTCCTCACACCACGGGAGCCGGCATGGTGGGAGCCGACATCAGGGTCCTGCTGACCTGATCGAGCAGTTGGTCCGCATTCTGCTCCTCGGCCAGAGAGACGCTCAGAAGCTGTACGATCGCGGACATGTGGAGCTGCTGAGCCAGGTTGCGGGCGCTGAGATATCCGGACATCTCGTAGTGTTCGACCTTCTGGGCGGCGCCGATGAGGGACAGGTCGGACGGCACATCGTCCTTCTTCTCTCCCTTCTTGATGATCTCCTCGCCCTCTTCGAGCAGGCCCATCATACCCTTGCACGGTTTTGCGCGGGGCGGGACCTCCAATATCCGGAAGCACTCGTTGAGCCGCTCGACCTGCTCCTGCGTCTCCAGCAGGTGCTTCTCGAACAGCAGCTGCAATGTCTGGGTCCGGGCCGCCTTGACCATCTTGGGAAGCGCCTTGAGCAACTGCTTCTCGGCGTGGAGAAGATCCTGAAGCTCTTCGAGCAGCACCTCCAGCAACGCCTCGGAGTCGGCATTGTCCGAACTCTCGGCGTGGATTCCCGGAGTCTCCCCCTCGTCCGGGGCCAGCCGGACCTCCTGGAACGCCGGAGCTTCGACCAGCTCCCACGGCTCGCCTTGATTCCAGGGGCCTCGTGCATCGATTTCGCCATGGTCGCCCTGGCCGGTCGAATCGTTGAAGTACTGATCGACGAGCTTTTCGGTGGGGGCGATCCGGCCAATCGAGAAGCGCGGCTTTCCCATGCTGTCGAGCGCAGCCGCGAAAGCCCGCATGTGGGTGATCTCGCGGGTCATGAGGAACTGCAGCGCGTCCTTGGTGCCGGCGTCGTCGCAGAAGTTGATCAGGCGTTCGTAGACGATCTTCGCACGCGCCTCTGCCGCAATGTTGCTGCGCAAATCGACGTCCAGCTCGCCGGTGATCTTCAGATAGTCCGCAGTCCAGGCATTGCCCTGCGAGTTGAAGAGATTGACGCCGCCGCCTCCGGCGATGGCGATCAGCGGGTCCGCCTCGGCCGCCTCGCGATCGAACTTCAAGGGCTTGAGATGCAGGCGGGCGAGGGTGCCGACCACCTCGAGGTGGCTCAGCTCCTCGGTGCCGATGTCCATCAGCAGGTCCTTGCGGTCGGGATCGTCGCAATTGAGACCCTGGATGGAGTATTGCATGGCGGCGGCCAGCTCGCCGTTGGCTCCGCCGAACTGCTCCAGGAGCATGTTGCCGAAGCGGGGATCGGGCTCGTCCACCCGAACCGTGTACATCAGCTTCTTGACGTGATGATACATCCATACCTCCACCGGCCCTGACGACCGCACCTTGGGTGAACGGCGCACGACGTTGGATGTTCCTGGTAATCTGAGCAGCAGCGGGAGCTTGCCACCGTTGCCTTGTGGCGAAATTGACTCCCGCCCAACATCATCGGACTAGCATCCGCCCCCTGTACCATGCTCTTCGACATCTCCGAGATCAGGAGTGCTGGCGATTGAGCGTGTCGCAGCCTCTCGACGGACACGCGCCCTCATTCAAGCGGCGGGCACCGGTGGACGGGCTGACGGGGCAAATGAGTCGCGGTGGACCGAACCGCTGCATGTGCTGGTGCAATTTCGAGAGAAGCGCCCAAGAAGACAACTTGATAGTCCTCCCCAAGGAGGATTTCGTATGTGCTCGACGGACCTCTTTGAAAGCAAGCGCACCGCGGGTGCCATCCGACCTTGAACCCCGACCGCTACCGTTTGATACGGGAAGTGTTCGAGGAAGTGGCCGCCGGGCTGCCCTCCGGCTGAACTCCCCGGCCCAGAAAGCTCTACTCGCGTCGGCGCTGCTGAGGTGCGCAGCTTCGGGCGGGGCCGACCCGGAGCGCCTCCGGTTGCGGCCGAAACGATCGAACGGCTCGAAATGGCGGCTTAGGAGGGCGGTGCTTCGGCGAGTCGCCGTGGGAGGAACGCGCGGCTTGTGAGGAGCGCCAACCAAGCGGGCAGCCGTGAAGCAAGCGGCGCCCGCTTTCTCGTTCGTGCCAGCGCCGGGGCATCTGCCATGAAGCGCGACGATCGCTGTTCTCCGGGAGGAGGGCATGATCAGTCGACGTGAGAGGCCAGCTCGGGTCCGGGCAACATTCGTATCCCTGCGTACCCCGGTCTGCACTTCTCGGCCGCCCGACTTCGAAATGTGCTGCGGGACAATCGGCCTGATGTGCGCAACACTCGGCGCCCGGGGATCCACGGCCCCGCTGCCGTCGACGGGGGGATATAAGCCGTCGGGTCTACGAACTCTGGATCGTTGACTTCCCTCCCCGACCGAAGGAAATAAACTACCGGCAAGACCCCACGGGGCTGCGGTCGGAATTGGTCAGCTTCGCAATGCTGGTCTTTTCTCGGGTTTGCAGTCGGTCCTGCTCAGTTTCGCGTGCAATCCCGTGGGGCAAGTGCTGCCCGACGTCGGTCGCGCGCCCGGGGTCACGCCGCCCGAACAGTGCTCAGGAACGTCTCGACCTCCGTCTTCAGCCGGGTGCATTCGTGCGCGAGCTGGCCAGCGGCCCCGAGCACCTCGCCCGACGCAGCCCCGGTCTCTTCCGCCCCACGGCTCACCTCGGTGATGGTCGCTGCCACCTGCGTGGTGCCGGTGGCGGCGTGCTGGATGTTGCGCGAGATCTCCGACGTCGCCGCCCCCTGCTCCTCGACGGCCGCCGCAATCGCCGACGAGATCTCGGCGATCTTCCCGATCGTGCCGCTGATCTCCTTTATGGCCGTGACCGAGTCGGCGGTCGCCGCCTGCATGCCGGCGATCTGCGCCGAGATGTCGCCCGTCGCCTTGCCGGTCTGGGCGGCGAGCGCCTTCACCTCCTGGGCGACGACTGCGAAGCCCTTCCCGGCCTCGCCGGCCCGCGCCGCCTCGATGGTCGCGTTCAAGGCGAGAAGATTGGTCTGCTCGGCGATCGCTGTGATCAGCTTGACGACGTCGCCGATCCGGGTCGCCGCCTGCGAGAGGTCGGTCACTCGGGCGTCGGTCTTCTCTGCTTGCCGCACGGCCTCGTCGGCGATCCGGCTCGACGCTTGCACCTGCCGGCTGATCTCGCCGACCGACGAGCTCATCTCGTTGGTCGCCGCGGCGACCGCCTGGACGTTGGTCGAGGCCTCCTCAGAGGCGACGCTGACGGTCCCCGAAATGCGCTGTGTCGTGTCCGCGGTGCGGGTGAGCGTGGTGGCGGTCGCCTCCAGCTCCGTGGCGGCCGACGACACTGTCGCGATGATGCCCCCGACGGCCGTCTCGAAGCGGTCGGCTAGCCGGTGCATGTCCTCTCTGCGCTGCGTCTCGGCCCGCGCCTCCGCCTCCTTCTGCTGCGCCTCCAGGCGCTGCCGTTCGATGGCGTTGGCCTTGAACACGGCCACCGCCCCGGCCATCTCCCCGATCTCGTCGCGGCGGCCCGTGCCCGGGATCGCGACCTCCAGCGCCCCCGCGGCGAGGCTCTTCATCGTCGCGGTCATCCGCTGCAACGGGGTCGTGATGCGGCGGGCGGCGACCATCGACACGGCGAGCGTAATCAGAAGCACGACGCTGGCGGCGAGGAGGGCGCGCCGTGTCGCCGCCCAGGTCTGTGCCTCGAGGTCATCGACGTAGACGCCGGTCGTGACGATCCAGTTCCACGGCGCATAACCGGCCGCGTAGGAGATCTTCGGCTGCGGCTTGTCCGAGCCGGGCTTCGGCCAGACATAGGCGAGAACGCCGCGCCCGTCGCGCCGGACGAGGTCGATCAGGCCGCTGACGATGCGGACGCCGTCGGCATCCTTCAGGTTCGTCACGTCGGTGCCGACCAGCTCGCGGGCGATCGGGTGCATCACCATGCGGCCGTTCATGTCGGCGACGAAGAAGTACTCGTTGCCGGCGTAGCGGAGCGCGGCCAGTCGCGCGTGAGCGCGCTTTTGCGCCTCTTCGGCCGGCAACCCTGCTGCCGTTCCGGCGGCATCCTCGGCCGCCACGATGGCGATCGCGAGATCGGTCAGGTGCTGCAGCTCGAACTGGCGCTGCGCCTTCAGGCTCGACGCCAGCTCGGCGGAGTCCAGCCAGGTGATCCCCAGGATGCCGAGGAAGCCGAGGCTGATGACCGCGTAGATTCGGCGCGCAATCGTGAATCGGAACTTGGAGAGCATTGTTCACCCGCGGGCGCCGCCCGTCCTCCATGCTGAAACTGAACCCAAGCGAGGCAACCGGCCGATCGCATCGACAACTGTGAATGCGAGATGTAAAGTCTTGGTAAAAAGATACTACTTTCGGGTGTTCATTTGTAACGTGCTGTGAAATCACACTCGATATCGCAGTCCAGAACGGCTTCTATACCCATTACTACTAGCCCGCCAAAACGTTGACAGCGACGCACCTCGTTACTGGGGATGCGGTCCTGTTCGACACCGGACGGGGTGACCGCATCGGGCTCGACCACGTGCCCGCCAGAAGCGGTGGAGGCGCTCGACCCGGTGTGTCGGCGAATTGCCCGCGATCAGGGCCGCATTGACGGGTCCGATCGAGCACCCGGCGAGCCATGCGGGCCGCAGATGCGCGTGCGCATGCAGAGCTGCGTAAGCACCGGCCTGATAAACGCCGAGGGCCACGCCTCCCGAGAGGGCCAGCATCACGGAAGGTGGCCGGGCGGAGTCCATTCCGTTTCCCTGATCCGGCCGCCTCCGTTCCGAGCGTCCGTCGTGCTCGAGGGTTCCGCTTGCGCCGGAGTTGCGCATACTGCTCGGCGTCTGCGGCTCGCGCGAAGCTGATCGGGTGGGGTCGACGATTTTGCTCTCGAGAACCCGCGGCGCAGCAGCCCCACTGTGATCCCCGTCCGCCGCTCTGGATGGAGAACAGCACGGCGAAGGCGTCGCCGTGGTGGTGGCCCTGATGGCCGGCGGAGCTCCTGGCGTCTCCAGCCGCGACCGGGCGCCGCTGGCCTTGTCACCGGGCCGGGCCTCGGCCTGGTCCGGTGGCGGCCCAGGGCGCTGCGCCGCCTGCCGCCCGGTAGACCGAGACGGCCTCGCCGAATGAGCGCAGGATCGCCAGCGACGTCGGATCGCGCTCGGCCCAGTATTCCGGGTGGAAGATCACCCCGAGCACGTAGCCCGGCGCATCGGCCACCGTCACGGCCTCGATGCTGCCGTCCGGTGCCGTCGCCTCGACCACGAGGCCGGGCGCGAGATCGTCGACCAGCTGGCTGTGCAGCGAGTTCACCCGGGCGTGCTCCGAGCCAAGGATCGTGGCGAGCCGGCCGGCCGGCACGAGATCGAGATCCTGCCGGATGCGGTAGCGGTCGTCGTCGGTGCGGGCCGACGCAGGCGTGCCGTGCTTGCGGTGCTCCGGCCGATGCGGGTTTTCCTGCCGCAATGAGCCGCCGAGCGCCACATTGAGCTCCTGCAGGCCGCGACAGGTGAGCAGGATCGGCGTGCCGCGCGCGATCGCGGCGCGGATCAGCGGCAGCGTGGTGGCATCGCGGGCGCGGTCGAATGGGCCGTCATCGTCGGACGGCGTGCGGCCGTAGCGGGCCGGCGACACGTTGGTGAGGCCGCCCGTGACCATCACGCCGTCGACCCGGGCGAGCAGCGCGTCGAGGTCCAGCATGTCGGCGAGCGGCGGCACCACGAGCGGGACCACCCCGAGCACACGGGCGAGGGTGTTCACCGGGATGACGTTGACGGTGTAACGCTGTTGGTCGTCGACCTGCTGGAGATCCGAGGTGACGGCGACAACCGGGGCATGCGGGTTCGGCATGAAGGGAAGGATTCCGTGCGTTGATGTTCAGGACCGGCCGGGCGAGGCCCGGCCGGGATGGCGCGTGCCGCCGTTCAGAGGTGGTTTCGATCCGTGGTCGAATCGCCGATCGGCGGCAGCGGCGGAGCGGCGACTGCGGCTGGGTCGAGATCGCCGCGTACGGCGATAGTCTCGTCGCGGAGCCACTGCAGGACCGCCCGCACTCCCGCCCCGTGGCCGGCTTGGCCGTGGCGCTCGTACACGGCGAGCTGGGCGTCGGCGGAGGTACCTTCGGCGACGATGACGCGACAGCGGTCGAGTTCGGCGGCGCAGCCGAGCGCATCGGCGTCGTCCGCGGTTTGTCGCAGCACCCGTTCGAGGATCGCCGCAACCGGCTCGGGGCCATCGAGGGTGACGAAGCCGGCCTGCACGCCATAGCGTTGCGCCCGCCAGAGGTTCTCCATCGCGAGGGCAGCGGTGAGCGTCGTGGTCTCGTCCGCCGCCGAGGTGCGAAATAAATGACGCGCCAGCACGCGGTAGAGCGCCGCGATCGCGATGGCATCGTCGAGGCGGGTGCAGCAATCGGGGGCGCGCAGCTCCAGGGTCGGCAGCCCCTTCGACGGACGGATCGTCCACCACAGATAGGTGGCGTCCGGAATCGCGCCGGCCCGTGCCATCGCGTCGACGTAGAGGTGGTATTCCGCCTCGGTGCGAAAGGCGATCGGCAGCCCGGTGCGCGGAAGCTCGCCGTACGCGGCGAGACGATAACCCTTCAGTCCGGTGATCATGCCGGCCCAGAACGGCGACGACGTGGACAGCGCCAAGAACAGCGGAACATGGGGGATCATGCGCCACATGATCTCGATCCGGCGGCCCGGGTCCGGCAGCTCGACATGGACATGCAAGCCACACATCATGTCGCGCCGGCCGATGATCTGGAGCTGATCCATGACTCGGTCGTAGCGCGACGCCTCGGTCTGCTGCGCCCTGCGCCAGTCGGCGCTCGGATGGGTGCCAGCGGCCAGCACGGCCAGACCGTGCTCCTCGGCCACCTCGGCGACCGCCTCGCGCAGCTCGGCCATCTCGCGCCGCGCGGCGCCGAGGTCGGTATGCACGCCGGAGATCAGTTCGATCTGGCCCTGCAGGAACTCCTGCTTGGCGCGACCACGCGTCGCCGCCGCGGCGCGGCGGAAGAACACCGGCGCGACGCGCCTCGCCGACGACAGCCGGCCGGCGTCGACGAGGAAGAACTCCTCCTCCAGCCCTACCGTGAAAGCGTGGCGTTCGCCGCGGGCCGTGCCGGGCCGCGGCGTGGGACCATTCCTGGTCGGGCGAAGAACAGAGGATGAGGTGTCGACCTTCGGCATGATCATTCCTGCATGTCGTGTCACGTGGACAGAGCAGCACCGCTCAGCCGCATGCGGGTGTGGCGGCCGGCGAGGTTCGTCGAGCGAATGTGCTGGAAGACAGGTGGCGCGACGTTGCCGTGCGCTGCTCGGTGATGAAGCGCGTCGACATTCGTGGCCCCGGGGAGTGCCGGTTAACGCACAGGCAGCGCGAACGTTCCTTGGGCGATCAAGAGGAAGCCCCGACTCATCGAAAAACGCGCGTCGCCGGTGGCGCCCCTTCGGCGTACCTCCGGACCGCATCGGCGATCCGCCGTGCGCCGATGGCCGACGGCTCGATCGGGTTGGCGAAGTCCTCGTCGCGGGCGCACACCAGACGAAGGTCGACGAGAGCGAGCTCGCTGTCGAACGCCTCGCGCGTTATCACGTCGTTGAGCAGCGCCAGAGCCGCCGCAGCGACGCGCCGCATGAGCGGATCAGCGAACCGCGGCTCGTAGATGGTGCAAACCGCGCTGGGCGCGTTGATAGCAGCCAGCGCCCGGAGCCCGGCACGGTAGTCGCTCCAGAACCGATCACGCACGTCGGCGAGCCTTGGTGAGCGCCCCGGTGGTCGAGCGCGCCGGCTGATCCAGCACCCCGGCCTCTCGCAACGAGTCGTTGCCGCCGATGCTGATCACGAGATGGGAGGCATCAGCCGGAACCCGATCGAGCTGGCGCGGTAGGTCGGCGATGGTGGCACCGTCGCGGGCGAGCAGCGTTGCCCGCGCGCCGTCCGGCAACGCCTCGCGCACCGCCGTGATCACGTCACCGCCGTGCGGCACGTAGCTGCCGTTGTCGAACACCGAGTCGCCGAGCAGGATGACGTGCATATGGTTCTCCAGGAAGAGGCGCGCACCGGTCCGGCGGCGACCGCAAGGGCCGAGGTCAGCAGGGCGCGGCGGTCGCGGCCGGCCCCTTAGACGCCGTTCGTCTGCAGCCAATATTCCCGCATGGCGATCTGCCCCAGCTTGGAATACCCATCGGGGTGAGCGCGTTATCTGGGTCGGCGAGCAGACGGTCGACGTAGGCGAACAGGCGGCGCTGGCGGGCGGCGGGC
>NZ_NPEX01000479.1 GCF_003258865.1 Rhodoplanes roseus
CAGCCGACTTGGTCGGCACACCTCAAGGTGAGGACGGAAGAAGCTTCCTCCGTTCGCACGCCGACTCGACATCGAGACACATAGGCGCGCCGCTTCCATCTGCCCAATTCATGTTTTATAAGAGAGACATGCAGCAGATTCATCTACGCGGCGTCGATCTCAACCTGCTGGTCGTGCTCGATGCGCTCGTCGCCGAGCGCAGCGTCACGCGGGCGGCGGCGCGGCTGCATCTCACCCAGCCGGCGGTGAGCCACGCGCTCGCGCGGCTGCGGGCGCTGTTTTCGGATCCGCTGTTCGTGCGCATGCCGGCGGGGCTGTCGCCGACCGCGGCGGCGCTGCGCCTCGCCCCCCGCGTCGCCGCCGTGCTGGCCGAGATCGGCGACCTCTTGGTGCCGGGCGACAGCTTCGATCCGGCGACCGCGCACCGACGCTTCACGGTCGGCATGTCGGACTACGCCGCCTTCGTGGTCCTGCCGCGGCTCGCCGCCACGCTGCGCGCGACGTCACCGACGATCGAGCTGGTGGTGCGTCACACCAGCCACGCCACCGGCTTCGCCATGCTGGAGGACGGCACCGCCGAGCTGATCGTCGGGCATTTTCCGAAGCCGCCGGCCCGCATCGCGCGCTCCTCCCTGTTCACCGAGACGTTCCTGTGCGCGGCGCGAAAGGACCATCCGGCGTTCGGGCGGCGGCTGACCCTCGCCCGCTACGCGGCCCTCGATCATCTGCAGGTGTCGCTGTCGGGCGAGCCCTCGGGCGTCGTCGACGACGCGCTACGGCGGGCGAAGACGCGCCGCCGCGTGGTGCTGACGGTCGGCCACTTTCTCGTGGCGCCGGAGATTCTGTCGGCCACGGATCTGGTCGCGACCGAGCCGGCCCGCCTGCTCGGCCCCGCGGCCGCACGGCTCGGCCTCGCCACCGCGACCCCGCCCGTGCCCCTGCCCGGCTTCGACGTCGTCCAGGCCTGGCCGCGCCGCCTCGCCGCCGACGACGGCCTCGCCTGGCTGCGCCGCGAGATCGCGGCCGCGGCGCATCAGGAGGTCTTGCCAATCCGGCACGACCTGAGGTAGTGTTTTAAGATCAAGCAGCTCAGGAGTAGCGGAAATGCCTGAGGTCTTTCCGGGGACAGGCCATCGCTGGCTTGTCGACTTTCAGGCCTTCCGCGTCGAGCTCCATTTCGAGTCCGACACCCGCCTCACCTACACGGGAGTCCGCAGCGACGGCAGCCACGGCGCATCCGAGACCGTGACCATCGCGGTCGAGCCGGTCAGGGACAGGCTGTTCCTGGTCACCTGGCAGGAGGCCGACAAGACCACGGTCGTCCACCTCGAGGACTACAAGACCGACACCATCGTCACCCACATCACCGGGCCGGACAGCAGCTTCTCGATCTTTCACGGAACCATGACCCGACTGTCCTGACCGGTCCGAACGCACGGAGCCGACCATGTCCGAGACGTCGATCCCGTCTGGAATGTCCCGCCGTGACTTCACGGCCGGCGCCGTCGCGGCCACCACCGCCTTCGGCCTGTCGGTCGGTACGGCACCGGCGCAGGGCGGCGCCCGGTTTCGGCGGCACAACATCTCCGAGCCCGGCTTCCCGCCCCGTGTGCTCGACAGCTACAAGAAGGCGATCCGCGCCATGCTGGCGCTGCCGCCGAGCGATCCGCGCAACTGGTACCGGCACGCCCTCGTCCACACCATCGACTGCCCGCACGGAAACTGGTGGTTCCTGGTCTGGCACCGGGCTTATCTCGGCTGGTTCGAGCAGGCCTGCCGGGAGCTCAGCGGCGACCCCGAGTTCGCCCTGCCCTATTGGGACTGGACCAGGGAGCCGCGCGTCCCGAAGGCCATGTTCGACGACGTGCTCACGCCGACCGACCCGGCCTATGTCGCCACCTTCGCGGAGTTCAGGAAGGCCTTCGACGGCGCCGTCGCCGACGTCTGGAAAAAAGCGTCGCCGCAGCAGGTGAGTGCGTTGCTGGTCAGGGGGCTCAGGTTCCCGGCTGATCTGTGGTTCGACATCGAGAACAATCCGATGTTCTTCGACCGCGCCAATGCGCGCGGATTGACGCCGCAGACGCCGGACTTCGACGCCTCGACGGCGCGGACCGTGTCGCTGCCTACCGTTCTGAACGCCTTGGCGCCGCGGGACTTCATCACGTTCGGGAGCGCCAAGACGCTGTTCCACAGCGGCATGACCGGATTCGGCGTGCTGGAGGGCCAGCCGCACAACCGCGTCCACAATTGTGTCGGCGGCTTCTACCTGAGCCCCCCGCGCAGCGGCTTCATGCAGGACAACCTGTCGCCCGTGGACCCGATCTTCTTCCTGCACCACGCCAATATCGACCGGCTGTGGGACGTGTGGACCCGCAAGCAGCAGGGCTTCGGACTTCCGACGCTGCCGACCGGCGGCGACCTCAGCGATTGGTCGAGAGAGCGGTTCCTGTTCTTCACCGACGCCAAGGGCGCGCCGGTCACCCGCATCACGGCCGGCGACTACGCCGAGATCGGCCCCTTCGATTACGACTACCAGCCCGGATCGGGCGAGGAGGTGGTGCCCCGCGCCGCCGGGACGGCGCCCTCCGCCGCCGTGCAGTCCTTCGACGCGCGTATCACCGAGCGGTCGATCACGCCCGGCGGCCGGGCGGGCGGCACCGTGGCGTTACCGGCGCAGGCGCTCGCGGCCCGGGCGGGC
>NZ_NPEX01000480.1:0-1697 GCF_003258865.1 Rhodoplanes roseus
CGGCGGAGTTGTCGAAGGGCGGCAGGTCGCGCGTCGCCGCGATGTCGTGCGCCACCACGCGGCCGCGCGCGGCGCGCAGCCGCACGGTCTCGACGCCGGCGACGGGCTCGACGCGCTCGGCGATCAGCCGCTCCATCTCCTCGATGCGCAGCACCGGGGCGCCGACCGCGAAGGCGTCGTCGCTCAGCTGGGGCATGCCGCGCCTCCCGCGGCCACCGCCCCGGCCCGCGCGATCGCCTCGTCGATCGGGATCGCCCGCTCCACCATGAAATCGACGATCGCCTGCACGTCGTCGAGCGCCAGCACGGCGACGGCGGGCCGGCGCCCGGCGGCGGCCGCGTCCGGCACCGGACCGTCGGCGGCGATCGCGACGATGTCGGGATCGTCCGGGAAGATGTGGGGCTTGCCGACGACGGCGCGGTGGACCTCGATCTTGGGGTGCGGCTCGCGCTTGAAGCCTTCGACGATGACGAGATCGACCGGCGCGAGGCGGCGCAGGAGCTCGTGCAGCTCCGGCTCGGGCGCGCCGCGCAGCTCGTGCATCAGGGCGAAGCGCAGCGGCGAGGAGACCAGCACCTCGGTGGCGCCGGCGACCCGGTGGGCATAGGAGTCCTTGCCCGGATGGTCGACGTCGAAGCCGTGATGGGCGTGCTTGACGGTCGACACCGTGAGACCGCGGCCGATCAGGCGCGGGATGACGCGCTTGATCAGCGTCGTCTTGCCGGCGCCGCTCCACCCGGTGAATCCGATGACCCGCACGTGCATCCCCCGTCGCCTGCGCGCATCGCGCTCACGCGCTCCTCTTAATCCGAAGCGGCAGCAAATCCAATCGGGAGGAGCACGCCGGTGGCGCGGCTTGACGAGGCGCACGCGGCTCGCGAGAACCACGCCATGGACACGCTCGATCTGCGCGGGCTGAAATGCCCGCTTCCGGCGCTGAAGACCCGCAAGGCCCTGACCCGGCTGACCCCCGGCCGGGTGATCGAGGTCACCTGCACGGACCCGCTCGCCGCGATCGACATTCCGCATCTCGTGCAGGAGAGCGGCGACACGCTGGAGGCGTCGGATCGCGACGGCGACGTGCTGACCTTCCGGATTCGCAAGCGCTGACGCGGCGACGCATCGGACAAGAAAAAG
Organism: Rhodoplanes roseus; assembly: GCF_003258865.1. Taxonomy (GTDB): domain Bacteria; phylum Pseudomonadota; class Alphaproteobacteria; order Rhizobiales; family Xanthobacteraceae; genus Rhodoplanes; species Rhodoplanes roseus. Next base: position 1,138 of record NZ_NPEX01000480.1, read on the forward strand.
GCCGGCGGAGCCGGCCGAGGTCGTCGACGTCGTTGCGGCACGGAGCGGGTTCGCGTCCCGCTGTCCGGAGAGGTCGGGCGCCGTCTCGCGACGACGCCCGGACGATCAGAGGCGGCCCATCAGGGCCAGCACCAGCACGATGACGAGGATCAGGCCGAGAATGCCGCCCGGGCCGTAGCCCCAGTTGCTGCTGTAGCCCCAGGTCGGCAAGGCACCGACGAGGAGAAGAATCAGGACGATGATCAGAACGGTCGACAACATTGGGCGGCCTCCACGCACCTTGGTGAGATCGTGACGTCAAAGCGGCACCGTCGTGAATGTTCCGGGACGACGATGCAGGAGAGAGCCGGCGCGCAGACGATCAGCGCCGGTCGACGCCCCGGCTCAGCAGCAGGCCGACCACGAAGGCGCCGACGAGCCCGAGCGAGAGCATGCGCCGGCCGCCGAGCGAGCGGGACAGCGTGAGCCCGGTGGTGAGCAGACGCGGGTCCATCCACCACGGCGGCACCGATGCGGCCACCGACTGGGCGACGATCGCCTCGCGCCGGGCGGCACGCCGG
>NZ_NPEX01000480.1:1707-2687 GCF_003258865.1 Rhodoplanes roseus
CACCACCGCGAGGCCGATCGCGGCGATCGCCGCGATCACGAAGAAGAAGCCGGCGAAGCCGAGGCTCGTGCGGATCGCGCCGAACTCCTCCTCGGCGCGCAGGAACACAGCGGCGCCGACGAACAGCAGCGCGCCGGTGAGGCCGACGCCGGCGATGGCGGCCCACACGCCGCTCTTCACGAGCGTGTCGAGCCGCGCCTGCCAGCGGAGTGCGATCCCCTCGAACACGGTTGCTCGTCCCGGCTCAGCGACGCCACAGCGCGCCGAACAGGAAGCCGAGGCCGAGCGCCAGCGCCAGCGTCGAGAACGGCCGCGCCTTGACGTTGTCCTCGAGGGTCGAGCCGACCGTATCGGCGAAGTCCGTCACCGCGTCGCGGCTGCGCTCGCCCGCCTCGTAGGCGGCGTCGCCGAGATTGTCGCGCACGCGGCGGAAGCGGTCGCGCACGCCGCCGAACGCATCCTCACCGGTCGACGAGAGGGCGGTGGAGAGCTGACCCGCGAGGCGGGAGACGTCGTCCTTGAGGCTCTGCAGATCATTGCGGAGATCGTCGACGGTGTTCGTGGGTCCGTTCACGGTGGCCATGGGATGCTCCAATCCGGTCGATCTGGATGTCGTGAGGCGAGCCGTCGCGGCCCGCCGGATGCGCGCGCTCGGCGCGTCGGATCGGTAACGCGGTGACACCGGAAAAGTTCGTTCGCCGCGTCGCGCCGCCGCCGGCGCAGCTGCGGCCGCGCCGCGGAACCGGATGGAACCCGCCCGAAAACCGCGCGTTTCCAGAGCAGACACGACGCTGAGGAGGAGCAACAGATGGGTCGTTATTTTCTGCTGTGGATGATCGGCATTCCGATCCCGGTGCTGGCCTTGATCTGGTTGTTCGGCGGCCTGCACTGACGCGGCGGCTCCGGACACGACGCCCTCGACGGCGCGGTCCAGGCCGGAATCACGAACCGAAACGCCGAGCGCCGCGGAAGCCCGTTCC
>NZ_NPEX01000481.1 GCF_003258865.1 Rhodoplanes roseus
GCCGATCAGCTCCTCGGTCGCGGACTTCTGCATCAGGCCCTTGAGGGTGGTGCGGCGCGGGTCGGTGTCGAGGGTCAGCTCGAGCTCATCCAGCATGGTGTTCCACTCAGCGAGCGCGGCGAGGACCTCCTGCATCGTGCGCCCTGTGGCGCCGATGACGTCTTGCGGCGTCTTGATGCCGGCCCGGATCGCCATCACGTCGGCCAGCACTTCCTTGTAGGGGTCGACCCAGGTGAAGGCGGGCGGCGACCACTCCACCGGAATGTCGGGCGAGTCGATTTCGCCGGCCGTGTAGGCGGCGAGGCAGAACCATTTCCAGATCCGGCTCAGGCCGGGGTGGATGATGGTGTGCCACTGGAGCATCGAGACCAGCCGGCGGAACTCGATCAGGCCGGCGCGCATCGACGTGAAGTTGACCTGGCTCATGTCGCCGGTGAGCAGTTCGTAGGGCATGCGCAAACCGGCGGCGATCCGACGGTTGGCCGCCGCGTCGGTCTCGGCGAAGCCGCCCGTGCTGGCCGGCTGGGTGAAACGGATCTCCTTGCCGCCTCGCGCATAGGCGAACATGCCGGGCGAGATCGACTCGACCAGGTTGCCGTCGCCGTCGACGACGCCGGGCTGCGACGGCTCACCGGTCTTCGGATTGATGCCGGTGTCGGCGTCGTCCTCGCCGATGACCACGCCGACCAGCGACGCTTCGGTCTTCTTCCTCACACTCTCGGCGAACCAGTAATCGTCGTGATCGCGCGACGAACGGATGACGGGGGCCAGCCAGGTCACGCCGCGCACCTGGGTGCGGGTCTTCTCGTAGAGGTGGACGATGTCGTCAGCCGGAATCGCGGTCGACTGAAGCCGTGCTTTGGTCGTCAGCACCGAGGCGCCCGGATGCTGGCCGTACAGCCAGTAGGCCGAGCGCCGACCGATGGCGTCGAACTGAACACCCTGCACCGCCATCCCGCCGGCGCGATCGCCCTGGATCGACGAGTCGATGAAGTCCGGCTCGAGGAGCTGGATCTGCATCGGGATGCGATAGCCGTCGCCCCGACGGCGCCAGCGCCGGCGCACCAGCATCTCGCCGCTTTCGACCATGCCGCCGACCGCGAGCGCCTGCAGACCGTAGAAATCGAGCTGCCCGTCGGCGTCGCACTCGTCGCACCAGCGGGCGAACGCGTCCTTCACCTTCTGGTTCTTCGCATCGTCGCCGGTGTTCGGCCTCGGCATGATGCCGTCGCCGACCAGGTTGGTGACCCACGACGAGACGCCCTTGGCGATCATCGGGTTGTTGCGGCGCAGGTCGCGGGCGCGATCGCGCAGCACCGGGCCGGCCTTGGCGATCTCGGCATCGGCCGAGGTGCCCGGCGTGGTCCAGCCCTCGGTGTGGCGGCCGCGAGCGGCGCCATCATAGGCGCGGACGGTCGCCTCGAACCGGATGCGGTTGCGCACGCGGCCGAGCGCCAGGCCGGGGGCGAAGACCGAGACGGCGCGGTCGAACCAAATTGAGGCCTTCACCGGTCACCTCGCGACCACGACACGAATCCGGCGCGTGGACGAGGCGTGCCCGACTGCAGCGCCTTGAGGCGCGAGATCGCCGACAACAGCTCGGCTTGGCTCCGGTAGGTGGCGCGCTTGCCGTCGTACTCGACGGTCAGCACGCCGGACGCATAGGCCTGCTCGAGCGCGGCGATCTCGGTCTCGTGGGCCATGTCAGAACCATTTCTTGCCGCCGAGCCAGCCACGGGATCGCGGCGGCGGCGATGGTGCGGGCCGGGGTGTGGGGACCTGCTCGGCCGGGCGCTCCGCGTCGGCCGCAGGTTTCGCCGGTGCCGGCGTGACGGCGGGCGCGACCGCATATTCGAGGCTGCGCTGGATCGCCTTCGGCAACGATCGACGGACCGCAAGGGCACCGACCATGGTGTCGAGCGCCTCGTTGCGCTTGCCCGGGATCTCTTCCCACACCGCGATGGTGACGCCGCCGCGCTTGCGCTGGACGCGACGCTCCGAAGCGGTGAGCTGTGCGAAGTAGTCCGCGCCGAACATGTCGTCGGCCGGAAAATGGATGTAGCCAGGTCCCGGCTCGGCGATCGCCAGCCGGCTCATGACGGCGTCCTTGCCGGCATCGGTGCCGATCACGAACACCGGATCGCCGGTCTTCGCCTTGCCGGCACGCCCGGTCCACAGCGCGCGTTTTCCGCCCATGCCCTTGGTCGGGAAGATGCGGCGGCCGCGGTTGCGCCGGCAGAACGCGTGCACTTGGCTGCCGTGATAGCCGGTGTCGATGCCGAAGGCGCCGATGCGCAGCACCCGCCCGTCGCGCGTCCGGAACGTCCGCCCGAGCAGCTCCCGCAGCTCCCGCCATGCATCGGCCTGACCCGGGTCGCGCGGAATCACGACATAGAGGAACGGCCAGGATTCCTCGGCCTGCCCCCATCCGACCAGCTGCACTTCGAGGCGGTTTCCCTGCACGTCGCAGAAGCCCGTGATGGCGACGATCGCCTCCGGAAGATCATCCGGGCCGTAGCTCTCGGCCCGCGCCAGCAGCCCCTCGTTGGCGAAGCTCTCCTGCCCGATCGGCTTCCACAGCTCGGCCAGGCAGGTGTTGACGAACTTGCGCAGCAGCTCCGGGTCGCCTTGCGCCTCGTCGAACTCCTTGACCATGTCGGC
>NZ_NPEX01000482.1 GCF_003258865.1 Rhodoplanes roseus
GCCGATCAGCTCCTCGGTCGCGGACTTCTGCATCAGGCCCTTGAGGGTGGTGCGGCGCGGGTCGGTGTCGAGGGTCATGTCGTTCTGATCGAGCAGATCGTTCCACGCCTTCAGCTCGCCCATGACTTCCTGCATGGTGCGGCCCGTGGCGGCGATCACGTCCTGCGGCGTCTTGATGCCGGCGCGGATCGCCATGACGTCGGAGAGCACGTCCTTGTAGGGGTCGACCCAGCTGAATGCGGGTGGCGCCCATACCACCGGAACGTCGGGCGAGTCGATCTCGCCCGCCACGTAGGCGGCCTGGCAGAACCACCGCCAGAGAGGGCGGCAGTACATTGGGATGACCACCTGCCACTGCAGCATCGACACCAGCCGCCGGAAGTCGATCAGTCCGGCCCGCAGCGACGAGAAGTTAATCTGCGACAGATCTCCGGTGAGTAGCTCGTAGGGCAGTCGCAGGCCGGCGGCGGTGCGCCGCGCCCAGGCCGCATCGGTTTCGGCAAAGCCGCCGATGCTGGCGGGCTGGGTGAACTTGATGTCCTTGCCGCCCCGCGCATAGGCGAACATGCCCGGCGAGATCGACTCGAGGAGATTTCCATCGTTGTCGACGACACCAGGCGAAGCCACCTCGCCGGTCTTCGGGTTGATACCGGAGTCGGTGTCGTCCTCGCCGATGACGATGCCTACGAGCGACGCCTCGGTCTTCTTGCGAACCCCTTCGGCGAACCAGTAGTCGGAGTGATCGCGGGACGTGCGGATCACCGGCGCGAGCCAGGTGACGCCCCTGACCTGCGTCCGGCTCTTCTCGTAGAGGTGGGCGATCTCGGTCGCCGGAACCGGCGCGCTCTGCAAACGCGCCTTTGTGGTGAGCACTGTGGCTCCGGGGTGTTGGCCGTAGAGCCAGTAGGCGACGCGCCGGCCGACAGCGTCGAACTGGATGCCCTGAATGGCGAGTCCCCCGCCGCGATCGCCCTGCACCGAGGAATCGAGGAAGTCCGGCTCGAGCAGCTGAACCTGCATCGGGATGCGGTAGCCGTCCGTCTTCAGACGCCAGCGGCGCCTTGCCAGCATCTCGCCCGATTCGATCATGCCTCCGACCGCGAGGGCCTGAAGGCCGTAGAAATCGAGCTGCCCGTCGGCGTCGCACTCGTCGCACCAGCGGTCGAACGCGGCCTTGACCTTGGCGTCGCGAGTCTCGTCGCCGGTCGCCGGTCGCGGCATGATGCCCTCGCCGACCAGGTTGTTGACCCAGGACGCGACGCCCTTGGTGACCAAGGGATCGTTGCGGCGAAGGTCGCGGGCGCGATCGCGCAGCACCGGGCCGGCCTTGGCGATCTCGGCGTCTGCCGAGGTCCCCGGCGTATTCCAGCCGTCCGTGTGGCGGCCGCGAGCGGCGCCGTCATAGGCGCGGACGGTCGCCTCGAACCGGATGCGGTTGCGCACGCGGCCGAGCGCCAGCCCGGGGGCGAAGACCGAGACGGCGCGGTCGAACCAGATGGAGGCCTTCACCGATCACCTCGCGACCACGACACGAATCCGGCGCGTGGACGAGGCGTGCCCGACTGCAGCGCCTTGAGGCGCGAGATCGCCGACAACAGCTCGGCTTGGCTCCGGTAGGTGGCGCGCTTGCCGTCGTACTCGACGGTCAGCACGCCGGACGCATAGGCCTGCTCGAGCGCGGCGATCTCGGTCTCGTGGGCCATGTCAGAACCATTTCTTGCCGCCGAGCCAGCCGCGGGATCGCGGCGCCGGCGATGGTGCGGGCCGAGGCTCGGGGGCCTGCTCGGCCGGACGCTCCGCGTCGGCCGCAGGTTTTGCCGGCGCCGGCGTGACGGCGGGCGCAACCGCGTATTCGAGGCTGCGCTGGATCGCCTTCGGCAACGATCGACGGACCGCGAGCGCACCGACCATGGTGTCGAGCGCCTCGTTGCGCTTGCCCGGGATCTCTTCCCACACCGCGATTGTGACGCCGCCGCGCTTGCGCTGGACGCGACGCTCCGACGCGGTGAGCTGTGCGAAGTAGTCCGCGCCGAACATGTCGTCGGCCGGAAAATGGATGTAGCCTGGGCCCGGCTCGGCGATGGCCAGCCGGCTCATGACTGCGTCCTTGCCGGCGTCGGTGCCGATCACGAACACCGGATCGCCGGTCTTCGCCTTGCCGGCACGCCCGGTCCAGAGCGCGCGTTTCCCGCCCATTCCCTTGGTCGGGAAGATGCGGCGGCCGCGGTTGCGCCGGCAGAACGCGTGCACCTGGCTGCCGTGATAGCCGGTGTCGATACCGAAGGCGCCGATGCGCAGCACCCGCCCGTCGCGCGTCCGGAACGTCCGCCCGAGGAGCTCGCGCAGCTCGCGCCATGCATCGGCTTGACCGGGGTCGCGCGGGATCACGACATAGAGGAACGGCCAGGATTCCTCGGCCTGCCCCCATCCGACCAGCTGCACTTCGAGCCGGTTGCCCTGCACGTCGCAGAAGCCCGTGATGGCGACGACCGCCTCCGGCAGGTCCTCCGGCCCGTAGCCCTCGGCCCGCGCCAGCAGGCCCTCGTTGGCGAAGCTCTCCTGCCCGATCGGCTTCCACAACTCCGCCAGGCAGGTGTTGACGAACTTGCGCAGCAGCTCCGGGTCGCCTTGCGCCTCGTCGAACTCCTTGACCATGTCGGC
>NZ_NPEX01000483.1 GCF_003258865.1 Rhodoplanes roseus
AGATCTGGGTGGTCGAGATGTCGGCGTGGCCGAGCAGCATCTGGACCGAGCGGAGATCGGCGCCGTTCTGCAGCAGGTGGCTGGCGAAGGCGTGGCGCAGGACGTGCGGGCTGATGCGGTCGGGCCGGATGCCGGCCGCGACGGCCAGATCCTTCAGCTCGCGGGCGGTGTGCTGGCGGGTCAGGTGGCCGCTCTCGCCGAACGACGGGAAGAGCCACTTGGCGCCCTCGTGCCGACCCGCCTCGGCGAGCGCCGCCAGCCACTCCTTCATGGCCGTGCGGGCGGCGTCGTTGAGGATGACCATGCGCTCCTTGTCGCCCTTGCCGCGCACCACCAGCATGCGCTCGTCGCGGCGCGCCGCGGCGGCCGGCAGCGCGATCAGCTCGGAGACGCGCAGGCCGGTGGCGTAGAGCACCTCCAACAGGCAGATCAGCCGCAGCGCCCGCAGCCGCTCGCCGGTCGGCTGCGCGGGCCGGGCCGCCAGCGTCCGCGCCGTCTCGATCAGCCGGTCGACCTCGACGACCGAGAGGATCTTCGGCAGGCCGCGGCCGCGCCGCGGCCCCTCGATCACGGCGGCGGGGTCGTCCTTGCGAAACCCTTCGGCATAGAGGAAGCGGTAGAGCTGGCGGATCGCCGAGAGTTTTCGCGCCACCGACGTGGGCTTGAAGCCGCGTGCCGCGAGGCCGGCGACATAGGCCCGCAGATCCTCGGTGCGGGCTTCGGGAATCGTACGGCCGACCGCCTTCAGCCGGCCCGTCACGTCGGCGAGATCACGCGCATAGGCGTCGAGCGTGTTGGCGCCGGCGCCGCGCTCGGCCGCGATCATGTCCAGGAACAGGTCGACGTGCCGGTCGGCCGTGACGCGCGGCGCTTTCGGGCGGCCCCGGCGGGCGGGCTTCTTGGACGAGGCGGAGGCCTTGGCGGCCGGCTTTCCCGGGCTCGCCGCCTCGGCGGCAGGCTTGGGGGCAGGCTTCTCGGCGGCGGCCGGTTTCGCGGCCGGCGGCTTCGGCGCGGCTGGAGAGGCCGGCGGACGGCCGGGCCACGCGCCGCCCTTGGGGGGGCGCCCCATGCTCAGCGTTGCTGCTTGACGAAGCGGTCGGGCGGCACCGGCACGCTGATCTCGCGCGGCTTCACGTCGACGAACAGCGTGAGCGCCAGCATTCCCGCATAGACGAGACCGCCGATCAGCGCGACGACGGCGAGAAAGCGAAACAGGCTGGGCATCGGCGAGGTCCTGCGGCGCCTCGGGGCCGGGTCGGGATACCCGACTACGACCACGTTCGTCCGCGGCTTGCAAGGGGTGCGAGGACGGTGCGGCTCAGGCCCGCACGAGCGGCAGCTCAACCCGGAAGCAGCTCGGCGCGTCGGGCCGCGGCGCCACCGTCACGTCGCCACCGTGCAGGCGGGCGATCTGTCGCACCAGCGAGAGGCCGAGGCCGGCGCCCCGCGAATCGCCGGCGAGCCGGAAGAACGGCGTGAACACTTGCTCGCGTTGCGCCTCCGGCACGCCGGGCCCGGCGTCGGCGACGGTCAGCACGGCACGGCCGGCCTCGGTGCCGAGGACGACCTGCACGGGCGGCGCCCCGTGCCGCTCGGCGTTTTCCAGGAGGTTGCGGATCATCCGGCGCAGCAGGCGCGGATCGCCGGCGAGCGTCACGGGCGTCCCGTCGAGCGTGCAGTCGTAACGGGCACATTCCTCCGCCGCGAGCGCCAGGAGGTCGACCTCCTCGCTGGCCGGCGGCGTGGCGATGGCGTCGAGCCGGCTCGCCAGCAGGATCTCGTCGATCAGCCCGTCCAGCTCGGCGATGTCGCGCTCGATGTCGACGGAGTGGCGCGGATCGGAGCGCGTCTTCATCAGCTCGACGCCGAGCCGGATGCGGGCGAGCGGCGTGCGCAGCTCGTGCGAGGCGTTGGCGAGCAGCAACCGGTGCGCCCCGACCAGCTCCTCGATGCGCGCGGCGGCGCGGTTGAAGCTCGATGCGAGCCGCGCGACCTCGTCCTTGCCCTCGACCGGCACGCGGGCGGCGAGATGGCCGGCCCCGAGCGTCTCGACCCCGGCCTGCAGCGTCTCCAGCCGTCGCGTCAGCCCACGCACCACCGGAAAGGCGGCGACCGCCACCACCACGGCGATCAGCGCCAGCGCCGCCATCAGGGCCAGCACGGGGCTGCGATGGCGCGGCGGCGGCCGCGCCACCAGCCAGCGCTCGTCCGGCAGGCGGATCATCCAGGCGGGCCCGCCCGGGCCGTAGATGAAGCCGTTGTCGCGGCTCGAATCGGGCGGCGGCAGCGGGCCGCCCACCGCGGCGATGCGCCGGCGGGCCGGATCGTAGAGCGCGATATCGAGCCGCAGGCGCCGGCCGAGCTCCTCCACGGCCGCCTGCTGGCTTTCACGCGATGAATCGGCGGGCGGCAGCGCCACGGCGGCCAGCTCGCCGGCGAGCTCGAAGGCCTGCCCGACCGGCGGGCCGGCCGGCCCGAACCGCCAGATCGCCCCGGCGACCAGCACCAGCAGCACCAGCGCCCCGATCATGGTGAGGTAGATTTTTTGGTAGAGGCGACGCATCAGACCACTGCGCTCCTTACACCTCCCCCTGGAGGGGGGAGGTCGCCGAGCGAAGCTCGGCGGGAGGGGGTGACCGCCTCTCCGTCGCCTGCGGCTT
>NZ_NPEX01000484.1 GCF_003258865.1 Rhodoplanes roseus
GGCCTCCGCCGCGCCGCCGGCGGAGGCCGGGCCGCTCGGGCTAGGCGGCGCGACACCGACGCTGACGCTGGCGCAGTCGTTCACCGTGACACAACCGCCCGACGCCGTGTGGCGCATGCTCACCGATGTCGGCGCCGTGGTGCCGTGCATCCCGGGCGCCTCGATCACCGGCATGGCGGGCGACCGCATCGCCGGCCGCATGACCGTGAAGCTCGGGCCGGTGACGGCGGCGTTCGACGGCGACGCCCGGGTGACGCGCGACGAGGCCGCCCGCCGCGGCACCATCGCCGGCACGGGGCGCGACCGCCTCACCCGCTCGCGCGTCGACGCCGAGGCGACCTACACGGTGGTCGCCGCGGCCGAGGGCACGCGGGTCGACATTCTGGTGCGCGCCCTGCTGTCGGGGCCGTTCGCCCAGATGGGCCGCAGCGGCCTGGTCGAGGATCTGGCCGGCCGCCTGACCCGGATGTTCGCCGGCAATCTCGCGCGGCTGATGGCGCAGGACCCGGCCTCGCGCGCCGCGCCGCCGCCGGCCGGCGAGGCGCTCTCGGCCGGCGCGCTTCTGCGGGCGGTGCTGCGTGCGCGTCTCGTGAGCATGCTGGACCGCGTGCGCGGCGCGCTGCGGCGCTGAGCCACGCGGGCGCCGGGCGCTCAGTGGACGGGCGGCTTGCGGTTGCTGTTGGGCGTGTGGGTCGCGGCCTGGACGTGGCCGCAGACCGGGCAGCCGTAGCTGCGCATCTCTCGGCTCAGCGGGCCGGCGATGCTGAACGCCCGCGACACCACGCGGGTCTTCTGGCCGCATTCCCGGCACCCCGGGCGGTCCAGCACGATGTCGCGATACATGAGAAGCGTGGCGACCGTGTCGATGTCCAGCAGGGGCTTGGCCGAGGCCGTGCGCGGCAGCGCCTTGCACCGCTTCGGTCTCCGCCTGTCTTGGTGGCCGCTCATGACAGAGGGCTCCGGCGATTCGAGCAAATTCGAAGGCGCCCGATTATCACGACACGACCAAGCGAGAATCCGTAGATATCCTTTGTAGTTAAAGGCTAATCCGCGGGTCTTTTCACGCCCCGCCGGGCAGCACGGTCCGGCGCGGAGTTCGACGCCCCCCGCCCGACGCCCCTGGCCCGGCGCTTCTCGGACGGTGCCACGCCCGGCGATATGCGTGCCGGACCGAGTGAGCTCGCGAGGCCTGATCGGAACGTCTCCGAACCGAGAAGAGATTTCTCCATCCAACAGGGCCAGGGGAAGAACCCGTTCGATTTCGCAGCGCAACAAATGCGTTGCACTCTTTTTCGCTGCAACCCTTGAGTTTGCGGCGCGGCGCTCCGTCTATTGAGGCGACACGGCCTCCCTGCGGGGCCGCATCTCGCCTTCGGAGTCCGCATGACTGCCCGTGACAGGCTCGTTCTCGCCCGCGACATCGCAGCGCTCGCGTTCGCGTTCGGCGTCGTCCTCGGCACCACGGTCCTGGCCCGCGGCCCGGACCGCGCGCCTGCCGACGTCGTGATCACGACGGCCCGGCTCCGTTAGCGCCGAACGCACCAGCAGGACGCCCGATGCCCCGCTTCCGCTATTTTCCGGTCTCCTTCGACGTGCAGGAGCGCACCGTGCTGGTCGTCGGCGACGGCGACGCGGCGCTGCAGAAGCTGCGGCTCCTGGTCCGCACACGGGCCCGCCTGGTGTTGTGCGCGAGAGCGCCCGACGCGGCGCTCGCTCGTTTCGTCGAAGAGAACGCCGTCCGTCACGTCGCCGGTCCGCCGACCGCGGATCTGCTGCGCGACGCCGCGCTCGCCTTCGTCGCCACCGGCGACGAGGCCGAGCAACTCCGCCTCGCCGCGTTGGCGCGACGCGCCGGCGTGCCCGTCAACGTCGTCGATCGGCCGCATCTGTGCGACTTCGCGACGCCCGCCATCGTCGATCGCGCCCCGGTCTCGATCGCCATCGCCACGGACGGCCACGCCCCCGTCCTGGCCCAGCAGATCCGCGCCAAGATCGAGGCGCTGCTGCCGCCGACCTTCGGTCGGCTCGGCTCGCTGGCCGAGAGCGTGCGTGAGGCCGTGCTGGACCGGCTGCCCGACAATTCTTCGCGCCGCCGCTTCTGGTCGGCGCTGTTCGGCGGCCGTGCGGCGGCCGCCGCACTCGCCGGGGAGGACGAGCGGGCCCGCGTCATCGCCCTCAAGACGCTCGCCGAGGCGGGCGCGGCGACGGCGCCGGCCGGCAAGGTGTTCCTGGTCGGCGCCGGGCCGGGCGCCGAGGATCTGCTGACGCTGCGCGCTCATCGCCTGCTGCTGGAGGCCGACGTGATCGTCCACGACGCGCTGGTGCCCGACGCCGTGGTGGCGATGGGGCGGCGCGATGCGCAGCGCATCGCGGTGGGCAAGCGCAAGGGCCGGCACTCCGTTCCGCAGGCTGAGATCGACGCGCTGCTGGTGCGACTGGCGCAGGAGGGGCGCCGTGTGGTGCGACTCAAGGCCGGCGATCCAATGGTGTTCGGCCGCGCCGGCGAGGAGATCGCGGCACTGCGCGACGCCGGCATCGACCACGAGGTGGTGCCCGGCGTGACCTCCACGCTCGCCGCCGCGGCCGATGCGAAGATCCCGCTGACCCTGCGCGGCGTCGCCTCGCATCTGGTGCTCGCCACCGGCCACGGCGCCGACGG
>NZ_NPEX01000485.1 GCF_003258865.1 Rhodoplanes roseus
CTGCGCGGACGCCCGACCCTCCCCCTCCAGGGGAGGGTGGAGGAGCGGCGGCGCCCCCCGACGAAGTCCTACCGCACCGCCTCGTCCTACCGCACCGTCTCGACCAGGGCGAGGCCTTCGCCGCGCCAATGGCCGACGCCGGTCACCACCACCTGGTCGAGGGCCCCGGTCGCGGGCGTCTCGAAGCCGGTGGTGTCGCACGGGGCGAACAGCCGGCCCTGGCCGAGCGCCAGGGTGGCGAGCGCGATGTTGAACACGAATTGCGGCTCGATCGAGTGGCCGGCGACGCTGCCGGTCGCCCGCACCGGAAGGCCGCGGGCCGCGAGCAACGCGCGCTCTTCCTCGGTCGCTCCGGCGGCGCCTGTGGCGCCAGACAGCACGGCGGCCCGGTCGGTCGCGACCGCGGGCAGCCGGCTCCACAGCCGCTCCAGCGACGCCTGGACGGCGCCGGCCTCTGTGCGGGCGGCGCGGTCGCTCACCACGGCGCTCAGCCTCGCCAGCGGCTTGGCGCCGCGCGCCTCGGCGTGGCTGCGGGCCTCGATCACCAGGAACGCGCCGAGCGAGGCGGTGGCGAAGCCCGGCTGTCCGGCGCGGTCCCACACCGGCCGGTACGGCGCCTTCAAGGCGTAGCCGCCGAACTCGAACAGCATCAGCAGGTCCTTGCGCTCGCCGTTCTGCGAGCCGCCGACCAGCGCCACGTCGCTCTGCCCCGCCGCGATCCGGGCCTGGCCGATGCGGACGGCCTCGATGCCGGAGCCCTCCTCGCCCATGAAGGTGCGCGACGAGCCGGTGACGCCGTGCACGATCGAGATGTTGCCGGCGAGCAGGTTGGACAGCTGGGCCAGGAAGAGGGTCGGCCGCAGGTCGTTGGTGAGCCGCTCGTTGAGATAGGCGCCGGGGTTCTCGGCCGTGCCGAGCCCGCTGACGATGGCGCTGTCGACCGCGTAGTCGCGCTCGCCGCCGCCGGCCGCGACGATCATGTCGGTGCGGCCGAGAATCTCGGCCTTGCCCTTGAGGCCGGCCGAGTCGAGCGCCAGGCCGGCCGCATAGGTGCCGGTGCGCTGCCACTGCTCCATCTGGCGCTGATCGCCCTTCTTGGGGATCTGCGAATCGAGGGTCAGTGGGGCCAGCGGATGCACCACATAGGGCGCGAAGGTCTCGGTGTCGTAGACGGGCGTCGCGGCGTCGAGCTTCTGCCAGTGCGCGTCGGCGCCTTCGCCGAGGCACGAGACGAGTCCGACCCCGGTGATCCAGGCTTCGCGTGACGCGTCAGCCATGGGCGGTGGCCTCCAGCGGGAACCCGATCTTCCGCGCGAAGTCTTCCATGCCGGCGCGCAAGCTCGGATCCGGGAAAGGGACGATGCGGAACGTGAGTTCGGCTTCGGACACGGTCTTGCCGTCGCACTTCACCGACGCCTTGGCCATGGCGAAGCCGGAGCCGTCGTGCACGAGGCGGCCGGCGATCGACAGCGCCTGCCCGGGGGTCACGAAGGTGCGCAGCTTCGCCTCCTTGACGGCGGCGAGGAAGGGCATGCGCGAAAAGCCGTTGAGGCCGATCAGCAGCCAGCCGCAGGTCTGCGCCATGGCCTCGATCAGCAGCACACCGGGCATCAGCGGATGACCGGGGAAATGGCCCTCGAAGATCGTGCTGGTCTCGGGCACCTGCGCATGCACCTCGACCGTTCGCGCGCCGAGATCGAGTGCGACGATGCGATCGATGAGCTGGAAGTACTCGAGTCTCATTGAGCCGCGCTCAGGCGCCTTTCGCGGCGACGAGCGCGTCGATGCGGGTGCAGAGGTTGCCGAGCACGAAATACTGCTCGGTGGTCGCCTTGCCGTCGTTGACCTCCTGCGTCCACTGCTCCAGCGGCAGCTTGATCCCGAACGCCTTGTCGATCGCGAAGGCGATGTCGAGGAAGTCGAGACTGTCGATGCCGAGGTCGTCGATGGCGTGGCTTTCCGGCGTGATCTTGTCCCGCGGAATGTCGCACGTTTCCGAGATGATATTGGCGACGGTGTCGAACGTCGAGGACATCGGTTACTCTCTGAATGCCGTGAATCCAGCCGGCACGCGCGTGCGCATGCCCCCCAAACGGCGGCGATGGGTCGCTCTTTCGTTCCGGTCCGTATAGCCAAGACACCGGGGGAGCGCAATGCGCGCTAAACCGCGGTGCACGCCGGACCGCAATCCCCTGGCACACCGCCCGAATTCGGTATCGGGCAAGGGCCGGTCCGGGCGGCGGGCGGCGACGCGGCCGGGCGCCCTCAGGGCCGGGGCGACTCCGCCGGAACCGGCACGGGCGTGCAGCCCCGGCGGCCGCTCAGCACGCAATCCTGGTTCTTGCGCATGTCGGCCATCGTGGAGGCGATCCACAGGCCTCCGGCCGTCAGGGCGGCGAGCACCAGAAGCGCCGCCACATTGGTGATCATGCGGTGCCGGTAGTCGTCGGGCTCCTCCCCGGTCTCGTAGCGGGCGAGGTCGGCGACGCGCCGGTCCGAGGCGGGGGGCGGAGACTGCGACGGGCGGTGCGGTCCGGCCGCGGGCCGGCGCGGCGCGAACGGGATCACCCGCCCGCGCTCTGTCCCGCCGTCGTCCGGACCCGGCCGGTCGGAGCCGGCGGCGCCCGGCTCCCCTGGTCGGCTGCCGT
>NZ_NPEX01000486.1 GCF_003258865.1 Rhodoplanes roseus
CAGTGTTGAATCAGCGACGTACCAGTTTGTCAAAACCTGCTCAGAGACATCGCGCCGCCATACCCCTGAGCAACTACGCGCGAAGTTCTGCCAGCACAGATGCGGTGGATAGCAGACTTCAATCCGATGGTAGCGCTGGTTTCGATCTATCAACAGGCTCTGTTGTACGATCGCAGTCCCGATCTGGTCTCGCTAGCCGGTCCGGCCGTCCTCTCGATTGGGCTGTTCGTGATATCCTTCCTGCTATTCAGGCGAGCTAGTCACGAGCTGATCGACGCACTATGAGCCGAACAGCCCTAAACGTCGACCGCGTCGGCAAATGCTATGTCGACTACGGGTCCAGCCTTAAGCGCTTCGCGAGCTGGTTCGGCTTCGAGACTGCGCGCAAGCGCGAGTACTGGGCGGTACGCGATGTGTCGTTCAGTCTGCCCGCGGGCGAGACAATCGCGATTATCGGGGCTAACGGCGCCGGGAAGAGTACACTTCTTAGGCTTGTGACCGGGACGACACGGCCCACAACCGGAACCATTTCTGTCGGTGGACGCGTAAGTGCTATCCTTGAGCTCGGCCTCGGCTTCAATCCGGAGTTTTCCGGACGGCAGAATGTATACCAGGCTGGCGGGCTAATGGGCCTGTCGCCGGGGGAGTTGACGACTTTAATGCCCAAGATCGAAGATTTCGCCGAACTTAAAGACTTCTTTGATCTACCGCTGAGAGTGTACTCGTCCGGGATGCAGGCACGCTTAGCTTTCTCTATCGCGTCTGCAGTACGGCCTGACTTGCTCATCGTTGACGAGGTTCTGTCTGTCGGCGACAGTTATTTCCAGCATAAGAGCTTCGACCGCATCCGCCAGTTCAAGGCGAAAGGCACTTCGATTGTGTTAGTCACTCACAGTACAGGCGACGTGCGTGCGCTGTGCGACCGTGCGATCCTGCTTGACAAAGGCGGGGTGGTGAAAGACGGCCTTCCGGACGAGGTCGTGGATTTTTACAATGCAATGATAGCCCAGAAGGAGAATGAGAAGCTCACGATTGAGCAGCGGCGCGACAAGTACGGTTGGTTGATGACCAAATCGGGCGACGAAAAGGCGACGCTCAAGGAAATGAGCCTTGCTGATGCGTCGACCGGAAGGCCGGTCAGTACAGCCATTATCGGGCAGGTGCTCGACATTCTCTGCACTATTGAAATCAATGCGCCAATCGATCGCCTCGTTATCGGGCATTTGCTTCGTGACCGAACCGGACATGTCGTCTGGGGGACGAATACCTGGTACACGAAGCAAGTTCTTACCGACCTACTTCCTGGGCAAGTAGTCAAGTCGCGGTTTCGTATCCCGTGCAATCTCGGGCCTGGATCATACTCCATCACCTACAATTTGGTAAGCTCTTACACAAAGATGGAAAACAATTACGAAAGCCATGATAATTATTTCGTATTTGATGTGGTGAATGTGAACCTTCCGACATTTGCGGGCACTTCATGGCTGGACGCCAAGATCGATATCGAGGTCAGCTGAATGGACGCATTGTATTTTAATCATATCCCCAAAACGGCAGGAACAACCGTAACTGAATGGCTGGCCTCTCACTCCGAAATGAGACGCGCGCCAGCCGGCCTTTGGAGCGAGCTGCTCAAGTTGCCGGTCGACTCTCTGAAGACGTACTCCCTGTTTTCTGGACACTTTTATCGCCCGTTCCATGGGTACTATGGTGGCGAGATGAAAACGGTTGTGTTTCTCCGTAACCCGATTGATCGCTCTATATCGCATTTTCAACACGTGCTGCGCTCCCCCCCGCACTACCATTACGAGCGAGTGCAGCGTCATCGATCGTTTCTTGAGTTTATCAACGATCCGGTGACGCGGCCGATGATCGAGAACTTTCAGGTGCGCTCGATCGTCAACGATAGCGATCCCGTCCGCTTGGCCGCCGACTTAGCCCCTCAAGAAGGTCGGAGATTTGCGTTGGAGCAGACGATTGAATCCCTTAGCCTGCAATACTCAGAGTCGACGGCTGTGCAACTTGCGAAAGACTACCTCATGCGATGTGCGGTCGTGGGCATCACCGAGCTTATGGGCCATTCGGTCGCTTTGATCGCTAAGAAGATGGGATGGCCACCCGTGACAAGCCTTCCTTATTCCAACGTCAATTCGGAGCCGACACTGAGCGCGTTGACGCTGTCTGTCCAGGAACTTGAGGCGGTGTGCGGCGCAACCCGATTAGACTTTGCATTGTACGAGTACGGACGTTCTCTTTTGATGAACGAACTAGCACTTTCGATGCAGACAATAGAGCCGGCGTTGAGCCCGTGAGAGAGAAACCCGTTCCGACACCCTCATGAGGCGTGTTGACTGCCATACCCAGGACTCTTTGTGGCAGCCTTTATGATATTTTGCGAATTTCAAGCAGACCTCCAATTAACGCGTCGATTATCGGCACACTCCCCTCTAGGGTCCGTACTCAATTGGCTTGCGGTGCGGAGCGTTGACTGATTCAAGGGCTTCGGGGGGTACGGAGCCCTTGATGAGCAAGCAGCTTTACTGGCTGAGCGATTCCGAGTGGGCTCGGATCGAGCCCTAC
>NZ_NPEX01000487.1 GCF_003258865.1 Rhodoplanes roseus
CTCCTCCAACGCCACCGCCCGCAGATCCGCCCGGAACCGGATCGCGGCCCCCACCGCGTTGCAGACGACGGCGACCGGCGCGGCGACCGGTTCCGGCGCCGGAGCGGGAGCCGCCACACGCTTGCGCGGCGCGGCCTTGCGGGTCGTCTTCGCGACGCTGCGCGGGCTCGCGGCCTTCGCGGCCGGCTTGCGGGTCGACTTGCGGACCGGCGTCTTGGCCGTCGACTTCTTCGCCGCCGGCTTGCGGGCCGTCGACCGGGTCGAGGACTTGGTCGCCGAGGACTTGCTCGTCGACTTCTTGGTCGCCGACGTCTTGGCCGCCGGCTTGCGGGTCGATTTCGCGGCGGGCTTCTTGGTCGCGGGCTTCTTCGCGGCGGGTTTCTTCGCGGCGGACGTCTTGGCGGCCGGCTTCTTGGCCGCGGCCTTCTTCACCGCCGGCTTCTTGGCCGTGGTCTTCTTCACGGTGGTCTTCTTGACCGTCGTCTTCTTGGCGGCCGCCGGCTTCTTGGCCGCGGCAGCCCGCGGCTTCGCCGCGGTCTTGGCTTTGGCCTTGGCTTTCGCCGGTGACTTCTTCGCTGTCTTCGCCATGCAGGTTCTCCCGATCTCGGCTGAGCTCGACGTTACGCGACGGCCTGGTTCGTCGGACCGTGAGAAGAACCACGCGGGGACGCGGACGACATCGCGGCGTTCCTGACGGGGACACCGGAACCGACCATTCCGCGATGCTCCATGGCCATCGGCGCTGATCCCCCGATCGTCGGACCGAGGCGATCGCTCGGCGTGTTCGATCGGGATTGCGAAGCCCGCGGCGATCCGGTGGAAGAGCCGAAACAGTCGGCGACGATCGCATCGGGCGGGTTCTTCTCGATAGTCACGATCTTGCGCTCACGCAACCGATTCGCCAACACCGCCACGATTCGCACGACGATGCTGCGCTCGTGAGCACGCGACGGCGCGCTCATTTTTCACGACACGGCCGCGCATGCAAAGCATTTCGTGCGCGCCGGGCCGCGTCACATCGGTGCAGCGACGCCGCGCGACGCGGCGCATCCGTCCAGCAAAGACGGGCGTTTCATCAACCCGGCTGCTCGAACGCCGCCGGCTCCGGACCGCCCGTCGCCCAGTCCACCAGCTCGACCGGATGGACGACCGGGATCGCCGTGGCGGACCCGATCTGCGCCATGCAGCCGACATTGCCGGCCGCGATCACGTCCGGTTCGAGCGCTTCCAGATGGGCGATCTTGCGATCGCGAAGACGGCCGGACAGCTCGGGCTGCAGGATGTTGTAGGTGCCGGCCGAGCCGCAGCAGAGATGGCCTTCGGGCACGTCGCGCACCACGAAGCCGAGCCGTGCCAGCATCTCCTTGGGCTGCCGCACGACCTTCTGGCCGTGCTGCAGCGAGCACGGCGCCTGGTAGGCGACGGTCAGCGGCGGGGTCGGCACGCGCTTGAGTGCGCCGAGGCCGGCGATGAACTCGCCGACGTCCCGCACCTTCGCGGCGAACCGCGCCGCCGGTTCCGCGAACTCCGGGTCGGCGCGCAGCATGAAGCCGTAGTCCTTCATCGTGGTGCCGCAGCCCGAGGCCGTGGAGACGATCGCGTCGAGGCCGGCGCCGTCGAGCTCGGCCGCGAAGGCCGTCACATTGGCGCGCGCCGCCGCCAACGCGCGATGCTCGTCGCCCATGTGGTGGGTGACGGAACCGCAACAGCCCTCGCCGGCCGGCATCACCACGTCGAAGCCGTGCCGCGTCAGCACCCGCACGGTCGCCTCGTTGATGCCCGGCGCCAGCACCCGCTGGACGCAGCCGGAGAGGAGCCCGACGCGGCCGCGCCGCACGCCCTCGGCCGCCACCACGCGCCCGGACGGGGTCGGCTTCGGCAGCAATCCGTGCGGCGCCAGCCGCAGCATCGCGGCGATCTGCGGCAGCCCGAGCCGCGCGAACAGCGGCGCCAGCGGCTTGGTGAAGGCCCCGGCCGCGCTGACCATCCGGAACAGGTTCGGATCCGGGATCGCACGGGCCAGCAGCGCCCGCACCAGCCGCTGATGCCAGGGGCGCCGGTAGGTCTTCTCCACATGGGCGCGGGCGTGGTCGACCAGATGCATGTAGTGCACGCCGGACGGGCAGGTCGTCATGCAGGAGAGACACGAGAGGCAGCGGTCGAGATGCTTGACCTCCTCGGCGGCGGCCGGCCGGCCGCCCTCCAGCATGTCCTTGATCAGGTAGATGCGGCCGCGCGGCGAATCGAGCTCGTCGCCGAGCAGCACATAGGTCGGACAGGTCGCCGTGCAGAAGCCGCAATGCACGCAGGCCCGCAGGATCGCGTCGGCCTCCTTGATGGCCGGGTCGGCGAGCTGCGCGAGGGAGAACTCGGTTCTCATGATGCCCTCACACCCCCGCCCACATGCGTCCGGGGCCGAGCACGCCGCGCGGATCGAAGCTCTCCTTCACCCGGCGCGTCAGCAGGCCGAGCGGGCCGCCCTGCGGCTCGAACACGTCGACGGCGGCCCGCAGCGCGGCGGGCGCCCGGATCAGCGTCGCGTGGCCGCCGCAGCGCGCGGTCGCCGAGCGCATCACG
>NZ_NPEX01000488.1 GCF_003258865.1 Rhodoplanes roseus
CGGGGCCGGCCGGCGAGCCGGCGCCCGGCGTGAGCGTGCTGAAGCCATTGCACGGCGCGCCGCCCGGCCTGCTCGACGACCTCGCGACGGTGTGCCGCCAGACCTATCCGGGACCGCTGCAGATCGTCTGCGGCGTCGCCGATGCCGCCGATCCGGCCGTCGCCGTGGTCGAGCGGCTGATCGCGGCGCATCCCGGCGTCCGCATCGATCTCGTCGTCGACCCGACCCTGCACGGAACGAACCGCAAGGTCTCCAACCTGGTCAACATGGCGAAGGTGATCCGCCATCCGGTCGTCGTCCTGTCCGACGCCGACATCCGGTTGCGCGAGCACGATCTCGCCCGCGTCGTCGCGGCCCTGGCCGAGCCCGGCGTCGGCGCCGTCACCTGTCTCTACGGCGGGCAGGGGGCCGTCGGGGTGTGGTCCGACGCCGTCGCGCTCGGGCTCGTGTCGCACTTCCTGCCCAATGCCGTGACGGGCCTGGAGATCGGGCGGGCGCAGCCGTGCTTCGGCGCCCTGATCGCGCTGCGCGGCGAGACGCTCGCGGCGATCGGCGGATTTCGTGCGTTCGCCGATACGCTCGCCGACGACTACGCGATCGGCGCGGCCGTGCGGGCGCGCGGCGAGGTTGTCGCGGTGCCGGCCTTCGCGGTGCTGCATCGCTGCGACGAGGCGAGCGTCTCGGCCGTCTGGAACCACGAGCTGCGCTGGGCCCGCACCGTGATGAGCCTCGATCCGCGGGGCTGGCTCGGCTCCGCCGTGACGCATCCGCTCGCCTTCGCGCTGCTGGCCTTCTGTTTCGGCGGGGGACGGCCGGCGCTCGGCCTCGCGCTCGCCGCGATCCTGTGCCGGATCTGTCTCGCGCTGCGGACAGGTGTTGCCTTCGCGCTTCCAGTGCCGGCTCTTCCGCTCGTTCCGCTGCGTGACCTCTTGACCTTCGCGGTGTTCGTGGCGAGTTTCCTCGGCCGCGGGGTGACCTGGAAGGACCAGGACTATCGAATGCGGGCGGACGGCACGTTCACGGAGGCGGCAGTCTCCGGCAGGACCGTCACCGGCACCGCCACCACAGGGGAGTCCGTGAGATGATGCGCACGTTGTTCATGCAGGGGCCCTCCTACGACGGCTACGACGGCGGCGCGGGCGCGCGCTACCAGTCGAAGCGCGAGATCCGCTCGTTCTGGTACCCGACCTGGCTGGCCCAGCCGGCCGCGCTGGTCGAGGGCTCCAAGCTGATCGACGCGCCGCCGCACCGGCTCGGCATCGACGACGTGCTGCCCGAGGTGAAGAACCGCGACCTGGTGGTGCTGCACACCTCGACGCCGTCCTTCTCGTCCGACATCCGCACCGCCGAGGCCATCCGGGCCGCCCATCCGGGCGTGAAGATCGGCCTCGTCGGCGCCAAGGCGATGGTCGACGCGCAGGGTTGCCTGGCCGCCTCGTCGGCGGTGGATTTCGTGGCGCGTGAAGAGTTCGACTTCACCGTGAAGGAGATCGCCGAGGGGCGTGATCTCGCGGCCGTGAAGGGCATCTCCTGGCGCAACCGCGACGGCGTGATCGTCCACAACGACGAGCGCGAGATCCTCGAGGACATGGACTCGCTGCCCTTCGTCAGCCCGGTCTACAAGCGCGATCTCGTCATCGAGAACTACTTCTCCGGCTATCTGCGCCACCCGTATCTGTCGTTCTACACGGGACGCGGGTGCAAGTCGCGCTGCACCTTCTGCCTGTGGCCGCAGACCATCGGCGGCCACCGCTACCGGGTGCGCAGCGTCGGCCACGTGATCGACGAGCTGCGCTACGCCAAGCAGGCGTTCCCGCAGGTCCAGGAGTTCTTCTTCGACGACGACACGCTGACCGACAACACGGCGCGCGTCGAGGAGCTGGCCCGCGAGATCGGCAAGCTCGGCATCATGTGGTCGTGCAACGCCAAGGGCAACGTGCCGCGCGAGACCCTCAAGATCATGCGCGACAACGGCCTGCGGCTGCTGGTCGTCGGATACGAGTCGGGCAATCAGCAGATCCTGCACAACATCAAGAAGGGCATGCGGATCGAGGTGGTGCGCAAGTTCACCAAGGACTGCCACGACCTCGGCATCCAGATCCACGGCACCTTCATCCTCGGCCTGCCGGGCGAGACCAAGGAGACCATCGAGGAGACGATCCGGTTCGCCACCGAGATCAATCCGCACACCATCCAGGTGTCGCTCGCCGCGCCCTATCCGGGCACGTTCCTGTACAACCAGGCGATCGAGAACGGCTGGCTGCTGGACGAGAGCATGCAGCTCGTCTCCCAGCACGGCGTGCAGGCGGCGGCGATGAACTATCCGCACCTCTCGCACACCGAGATCTTCACGTCGGTCGAGGATTTCTATCGCCGCTTCTACCTGCGCGCGCCGAAGATCGCCTCGATCGTCTCCGAGATGGTGCGCTCTCCCCAGATGATGAAGCGCCGCCTGCGCGAAGGCGTCGAGTTCTTCCGCTTCCTGCGCGACCGCAAGGAAGCCGCGGCGTGAGGCAGTGATCTTACCCTCCCCTGGAGGGGGAGGGTCGCTCGCCGAAGGC
>NZ_NPEX01000048.1:0-4906 GCF_003258865.1 Rhodoplanes roseus
CGCTCGGCGTCGTCGTGGCAGATGCGATTGCGCCTTAGCGTCGTCTGCGGTCGGTCAGGCGGCGTTCGGCCGCTCGGCGGATTGCGGGCCGCGCTTGAGCGAGTGCAGGAAGTCCCTCACGGAAACGCCCAGGCGATGCGACTGCTCGGCGAGGCTGCCGGAGGCCGACATGGTCAACCCGGCGTGACGCTCCGAGTCGCCGGCATGGCCCGTGACACCGCGGATCGTCGCGGTGATGTCGCGCACGCCGGCGAAGGCCTGCTCGATGTTGCGGGCGATCTCCTGGGTGGCCTGCGACTGCGCGCCGATCGCCGCCGCCACATGGGTGGTGATCGAATCGACCTCGGCGATGGTGGCGCCGATCGAGCCGATGGCGTCGACGGCGGCGCGCGTCGTGGTCTGCACCTCGACGATGCTGCGCGAGATGTCCTCGGTCGCCTTCGACGTCTGGCCGGCGAGCGTCTTGACCTCGGAGGCGACGACCGCGAACCCCTTGCCGGCCTCGCCGGCCCGCGCCGCCTCGATGGTCGCGTTGAGCGCCAGGAGGTTGGTCTGCGACGCGATCGTATTGATCAGCTCGACGATCTGATCGATCCGCTCGGTGGCGCTCGACAGGCTGGCGATGGTGCGGCTCGCCTGCTCGACCTTGCCGACGGCCTCGCGCGCGATGGCGGCGGAGCGGTCGACGTCACGACCGATCTCCTCGGCCGAGGCGGCGAGCTCGGAGGTCGCGGCCGCCACCGTCTCCATGTTGCTGCTCGCGTCCTCGGAGGAGCGCTCGACCGCCTCGGCGCGGCCGCGCGTCTCGGAGGCGCCCTGGCCGAGCACGCCGGCGGTCGATTCCATGTGGCCCGCGGCGCTCGAGATGGCGTCGACGACGCTGCCGATCGCCGCCTCGAACTGGGCCGTGTTGGCGTTGAAGGCGGCGACCCGGCACCTGATCACTTCCATCGCCTCGTTGATGGTCTCGCTGGCGAGACGGACGCTGCCGTGCAGGCCGGCCGGCAGGATGCGCCGGTGATACCTGTTGTCGCGAATGGCGCCCATGGCGGCCGTCGACTCGCGCACGAAGGCGTCGCAGCGGTCGATCGCGTCGTTGAAGGCGTGCTGCAGGCGGCCGAGGGCGCCGCGGTCGCGGATGTGGAGGATGCGAGCCTCGAAGTCGCCGCGGGCGATCCGCTCGGCGACGTCGGCGATAGACCGGCAGGTCCGGTCGAAGCGGGCGAGCCGCCACGCCACGAATCCGAGCGCCGCGCCGGCGGCGGCCAGCGCGCCGGCCAGAAGAGCCGTGTCCGAGAGGACGACGGCCACGCAAGCGGCCGCGAGAGCGACGGCGACGGCGACGACGCCGGCGATCGCCTCAGAGAGCGAAGACGAGTTCATCGTAGGGCATGCCCTGGGCGTCGACGAATTCAACGAGCCGGCGATAGCCGGCGGCGAGCGCATCCTTGCCGTTGGCGTGGCGGGCTTCCTCGCGCAGCACCTCGGCATAGAGCGGCGCGACGGCGGTGACGGCCCGGCGCTCGGGGACGCGACGATTGGAGTGATACCCGATGATCTCACGCCGCTCGTTGAAGGAGGGCGTGACATGGGCGAAGACCCAATAATGGTCGCCGTTCCGCGCCATGTTCTTCACATAGGCGAAGACCTCGCGACCGTCCTGGACAGTGTCCCACAGGAGCTTGAACACCGCCCGCGGCATGTCCGGATGCCGGATGATGCTGTGCGGCTGCCCCATCAGCTCCGCCTCGTTGTAGCCGCACAGGTCGCAGAACACCTGGTTGGCGTACGTGATGCGTCCCTTGAGGTCGGTCTTGGAGACGATCAGGTCGTCGGTGCTGAAATGAATTTCACGATCCGTCGGCGTCACGCGCAATGCCACGGCACTCTTCCTATTCCCGTCCTAGCCTGTCCTGAAGAATTGACATGCCAGTGGTAAATATTTGCCTACATGGGCTGACGCAAAACTGTTCAGAACGGCGACGGCCTCTTCGGCGGGCAGCGCCCGTTAACGATTTTGGAACTTCTCTGCGCATCGCACGACGAACGCTCCGCGTCCATTAAGGTTGAAACGCGGCCGCGCTTGCCCCTCCCGTCACGCTCCCGCACAGTGACCGGGCCGCAGGAGGTGACGATGTCGGACCGCAATCACGAGCCGGAGCGACGAAAGCAGCGGCGCTCGCCGTCCTATCTGGGCGGCCGGGTCGTCTTCTCGCAGCAGAATCTCAGAGCCGACTGCGTCGTCCGCGACCGCTCCGAGGGCGGCGCGCTGCTGTTCGTCGAGGGCGCCGAGCGCGTGCCGGACAGCTTCGACCTGACCATTGCGAAGACGCAGGCGCATTACCGGGTGCACACCCGCTGGCGCCGCAGCGACGCGCTCGGCGTCGAGATCACCGAGACCAGGCAGGCCGCCCCGGCGCCCGCGGCCGAAGGCTTCGAGCACGACAAGCTCCGCCGCCTGAAGGCCGAGAACGAGCGCCTCAAGCGCCGCCTCCGCCAGCTCGAAGAGTAGGCCCGCCGCCGGCCCGGGACGACCGCATCACGTCGTGGCTCACGCCGCGCGGCGTCACCCCCTTTTGCGGTGCGCCAAATGTCGCCGACGCGCCGTTCGGCGCAACGGAGCCACGCGGGCGGCTCTCACAAACGAATTGACGCTGAACCGGCAAACCGCCAGCCTCGTGCGTTGACGTCCTGTACGGCGGTGCCCCCGATCGCCGAGCCGGCATCGTGACGGCCCGCCTCGCTCGCCTCGTGAGAGCGGAGGAGCGCACCATGCCGCTTCGACCCGTCACCCTGGACGACCGCTTCGACCTCGCGGCGTCGCCCGTGCTGCTCACCGGCTATCACGCCGTGATCCGGATGTGCCTGATGCAGAAGGCGCGCGACCGCCGCGCCGGGCTGAGCACCGCGGGCTTCGTCACCGGCTATCGCGGCTCGCCGCTCGGCGGCCTCGACCTGCAGTTCCAGCGCGCCGAGGCGATCCTCCGGGCGAACGACATCCTGTTCCAGCCCGGCCTCAACGAGGACCTGGCCGCGACCGCCGTGTGGGGCTCGCAGCAGGCGGAGCTGCGCGGCGAAGGCCGCTTCGACGGCGTGTTCGGCCTCTGGTACGGCAAGGGCCCGGGCGTCGACCGCTCCGGCGACGTGCTGCGCCACGCCAACTGCGCCGGCACGTCCAGGCACGGCGGCGTGCTGGCGCTGATGGGCGACGACCACACGGCCGAGAGCTCGACCACGGCGCACCAGTCCGAGTTCAACCTCGTCAACGCCGTGATCCCGGTGCTCAATCCGGCCGGCGTCCAGGAGATCCTCGACTACGGCCTGATCGGGATCGCCATGTCGCGCTTCACCGGCGCCTGGGTCGGGCTGAAATGCGTGCACGACACGGTGGAATCGACCGCCGTGGTGGACGGCGACCTCGACCGCGTCCGCATCGTGATCCCGTCCGAGGATCTGTTCCGCATGCCGCCCGGCGGGCTGAACATCCGGCTCGGCGACACCGTGCTGGGCATGGAGGCACGGCTGCAGGACTTCAAGCGCGACGCCATGCTGGCCTTCGTGCGCGCCAACAAGCTCAACCGCGCCGTCGTCTCGGGCGGACGGCGGCCGCGGCTCGGCGTCGTCACCGTGGGCAAGAGCTATCTCGACGTGCGGCTGGCGCTCGATCTCCTGGGCCTCGACGAGGTCCGCTGCAACGCGCTCGGCCTGCGCGTCACCAAGATCGGCTGTCCCTATCCGATCGGCCGTGCCGACATGCTGGAAGCGGCCGAGGGCGTCGACCTGCTGATGGTGGTGGAGGAGAAGCGGTCGCTGGT
Organism: Rhodoplanes roseus; assembly: GCF_003258865.1. Lineage (GTDB taxonomy): Bacteria > Pseudomonadota > Alphaproteobacteria > Rhizobiales > Xanthobacteraceae > Rhodoplanes > Rhodoplanes roseus. The sequence goes on from NZ_NPEX01000048.1 coordinate 3,816, forward strand.
CGAGGTGCAGGTGCGCGAGGAGCTCTACGGCACGGCGCACCAGCCGGTCTGCATCGGCAAGAAGGACGAGGAAGGCCGCTGGCTGTTTCCGGTGAAGGGCGCACTGGAGCCCGACCTGATCGCCGTCGCGATCGGCGAGCGGCTGCTGCGGTTCTCCCCGGACGAGGCGCTGGCGACCCGCGTCGCTCGGCTGAAGCAGGCGCGGAGCCACGACGGCGCGAGCGTTCCCGACATCGCGGTGCGGACGCCGTATTTCTGCTCCGGCTGCCCGCACAACTCCTCGACCGTGGTGCCCGACGGCAGCCGCGCCACGGCCGGCATCGGCTGCCACTACATGGTCCAGTGGATGGACCGCGCCACCTCGGGCTTCACCCAGATGGGCGGCGAAGGGGCCGCCTGGATCGGCGAAGGGCCGTTCTCGACGAGGCCGCATCTGTTCCAGAATCTCGGCGACGGCACCTACAACCACTCGGGCTCGCTGGCCATCCGGGCCGCCGTGACGGCGGGCGTCAACATCACCTACAAGATCCTGTTCAACGACGCCGTCGCGATGACGGGCGGACAGGCGAATGACGGCGGCCTCACGGTGCCGAAGATCGCCCGCCAGGTCGCCGCCGAAGGCGTCGCCGGCATCGCGATCGTCACCGACGAGCCCGACAAGTACCCGCGAGACACCGAGTGGCCGGCCGGCGCGACGGTGCATCACCGCGACGACCTCGACGACGTGCAGCGGGGGCTCGCGGCGACGCCGGGCACCACGGTGCTGATCTACGACCAGACCTGCGCGGCCGAGAAGCGCCGCCGCCGCAAGCGCGGCCTCTATCCGGATCCGGACCGCCGCATCGTGATCAACACGCTGGTCTGCGAGGGCTGCGGCGATTGCGGCGTGCAGTCGAACTGCGTCTCGATCCAGCCGGTCGAGACCGAGTTCGGCCGCAAGCGGACGATCGAACAGTCGACCTGCAACAAGGACTATTCCTGTGTGAAGGGCTTTTGCCCGTCCTTCGCCAGCGTGAGCGGCGTAAGGCCGAAGGCGGCAGCATCTTCACCCTCCCCTGGAGGGGGAGGGTCGAGCGTCCGCGCAGCGGACG
>NZ_NPEX01000048.1:4916-31965 GCF_003258865.1 Rhodoplanes roseus
GGCGCGCGGAGCGCGCCGACCCTCCCCCTCCAGGGGAAGGTGGAAGAGAGTTCGCCTCCCGACCCCACGCTGCCGACGGTGGAGAAGACCTACGGCATCCTGATCAGCGGGATCGGCGGGACCGGGGTCGTCACGGTGGGGGCGATCCTGGCGATGGCGGCGCATCTCGACGGCAAGGCGGCCGGGGTGATCGACATGGCCGGCCTCGCCCAGAAGGGCGGCAGCGTGCACAGCCATGTCCGCATCGCCGCCCGCCCCGAGGACATCCATGCGATCCGGCTCGCCGCGCAGGGGGCCGACCTGGTGCTGGGCGGTGACCTCGTGGTGGCGGCCGGCCGCGCCGTGCTCGCCACCGTGAAGCCGGGCGCCACCCGGGTGGTGGTGAACACGGCCGAGGTGATGCCGGGACCGTTCACCCGCCATCCCGACCTGCGGCTCCCGGCGGAGCGGCTGCGCCGGGCGATCGTGGACGCGGCGCGTGGGTCGGACGGCGATCCCGGGCCGGTGCGCTTCCTCGACGCCGGCGCCGTCGCGACCGCGCTGTTCGGCCACTCGATCGCCGCCAATGTCGTGCTGCTCGGCTGCGCCTTCCAGCTCGGCGCCGTGCCGCTCTCGGCGGCGGCGATCGAGCGGGCGATCGCGCTCAACGGCGAGGCGGTGGAGACCACCCTGGCGGCATTCCGGGTCGGCCGCCGGATCGCGCTCGATCCCGCCGCGGCGCAGGCCCTGACGGCTCCGGCCGTCGCCGACCCGGCCTCGCCCCGGCACCTCTCGGGCTCGCTCGAGGAGACCATCGCGCGGCGCGTGGCGGTCCTGACCGCCTACCAGGACGCCGCCTACACGGCGCGCTACCGCGCCCGGGTCGAGGCCGTGAGGGCGATCGAGGCCGAGCGCGCCCCCGGCCGGACGGCGTTGACCGAGGCGGTGGCCAAAAGCCTGTTCCGCCTGATGGCCGTGAAGGACGAGTACGAGGTGGCGCGGCTGTGGACGGACGGCTCGTTCCTGCGCCAGCTCGGCGAATCGTTCGCCGGGACGCCGCGGCTGCGCCTGCATCTCGCGCCGCCGCTGCTGGCCAGGAAGGACCGCCACGGCGTCGCCCGCAAGATCACGGTCGGACCCTGGATCTTTCCGGTGCTGCGCGGCCTCGCCGCCTGCAAGCGGCTGCGCCGCACCCGCCTCGACCCGTTCGGCTGGACCGCGGAGCGGCGCGCCGAATGGGCCCTGGTCGGCGACTACGAGGCGGTGCTGGACGAGGTCGTGGGCGGGCTCGACCTGGACAACCACGCGCTCGCGGTGGCGCTCGCCGCGGTGCCGGAGCACATCCGCGGCTTCGGCCACGTGAAGATGCGCTCCATCGCCCTCGCCAAGGCCGAGGAGGCGATGCTGCTGGCGGAGTTCCGCAGCCCCTCGCTGCGGCTGGAGGCGGCCGAGTGACGGATCGGCCCGCGGCCTGGGCCGGCCGGCGCGGGCGGCCCGGGTCGTGCGCCCGGCCGCCGCCATCGGTCGCAGCCGGTCCTGCGGAGGGGTCTGGCTGCCGGGCCCCGGTCCTGCTATTCGCTTCCTCGGGAGATCAGCCGACACGATGAACGAGAGCATCCGCACCCCCGGGTCTCGCGAGACCAGCCTGGCCCCCGAGCCGCCTTTCGGCGCGGCGGCCCGCGGCACCGGCCTGCCGGGCGCCGGCCCGCGTGCCGCGGCCTCGCACCGCCCCGCCGACCATCCGCCGGTGGAGAGTGGCCGCGTCGGCGTGCTCATCGTCAATCTCGGCACGCCGGACGGCACGGACGCCGTCTCGGTCCGCAAATACCTCAAGGAGTTCCTGTCCGACCGGCGCGTCATCGAGGAGACGGGCCTGATCTGGAAGCTGGTGCTCAACGGCATCATCCTGCGCACCCGCCCGGCCCAGAAGGGCCGCGACTACGAGAAGATCTGGAACACCGAGAAGAACGAGTCGCCGCTCAAGACCATCACCCGGTCGCAGAGCGAGCAGCTCGCCGCGGCGCTCGCGACCGTCGACGACCGGCTGGTGGTCGACTGGGCCATGCGCTACGGCAACCCGTCGATGGACTCGCGCCTGAAGGCCCTGCAGGCCCAGGGCTGCGACCGCATCCTGCTGGTGCCGCTCTATCCGCAATACGCCGCCGCGACCACCGCCACGGTGTGCGACGAGGCGTTCCGCTCGCTGATGCGGATGCGCTGGCAGCCGACCCTGCGGGTCGCGCATCCCTGGTACGACGACCCCGTCTATATCGACGCGCTGGCCCGCTCGATCGAGAGCGAGCTCGCCAAGCTGCCGTTCACGCCCGAGGTGCTGATCGCCTCCTTCCACGGCATCCCGAAGGAGTATTTCGTCAAGGGCGACCCCTATTACTGCCACTGCGCCAAGACGCACCGGCTGCTGCGCGCCCGCCTCGGCATGGACGAGAACCGCTTCCGCCTCACCTTCCAGTCGCGCTTCGGCCGCGCCGAATGGCTGCAGCCCTACACCGACATGACCGTGAAGGCGCTGGCGGAGAGCGGCGTCAAGAGCCTCGCCGTGGTGACGCCCGGCTTCACCTCGGACTGCCTGGAGACGCTGGAGGAGATTTCCGGCGAGAACGCCGAGATCTTCCACCACAACGGGGGCGAGCGGTTCGCCGCCATACCGTGCCTCAACGACAGCGCGCCCGGCATGGAGGTGATCCGCGCCGTCGTCCGGCGCGAGCTGAAGGGCTGGGTGGACGGCTGAGCGGCCTTTCCCGGCCTCCGGCATGAACCGGCACGCCCTCCGGCCGGCCTAACCATCGATTCGACCGACATGCCGTGCGGTGCGGCGCTTGCGGGAGCATGCCCGCACCGCCACACTCCGCGCGGATTCTCAACGGGAGCGCTTCGATGATTCTCGGCGGCCTCGACATTTTCATCATCATCCTGGTCCTGCTCGCCATCCTCACCGTCTTCCTGGGCGTGAAGACGGTGCCGCAGGGCTTCAACTGGACGGTGGAGCGGTTCGGCCGCTACACGAGGCTGCTCTATCCGGGCCTCAACCTGATCGTCCCGTTCGTCGATCAGATCGGGCGCAAGATCAACGTGATGGAGCAGGTGATCGACATCCCCCAGCAGGAGGTGATCACCAAGGACAATGCCAGCGTCACGGTCGACGGCGTCGCCTTCTTCCAGGTCGTCGACGCCGTCAAGGCGAGCTACGAGATCGCCTATCTGGACCAGGCCATCATCAAGCTGACGATGACCAACATCCGCTCCGTGATCGGCTCGATGGATCTGGACCAGATGCTGTCGCATCGCGACGAGATCAATGTCCGGCTGCTGCGCGTCGTCGACGCCGCCGTGTCGGCCTGGGGCATCAAGGTCAACCGCATCGAGATCAAGGACATCTTCCCGCCCGCCGACCTGGTCAACGCGATGGGCCGGCAGATGAAGGCGGAGCGCGAGAAGCGCGCCGAGATCCTCACCGCCGAGGGCCAGCGGCAGTCCGAGATTCTTCGCGCCGAAGGGGCGAAGCAGTCGCAGATCCTGGAGGCCGAGGGGCGGCGCGAGGCGGCGTTCCGCGACGCCGAGGCGCGCGAGCGGCTCGCTCAGGCCGAGGCCAAGGCGACCGAGATGGTGAGCCAGGCGGTCGAGCAGGGCAATGTCGCGGCGCTCAACTACTTCATCGCCGAGAAGTACCTCAAGGCCTTCGCCGAGCTCGCGCGCTCGCCGAACCAGAAGGTGCTGATGCTGCCGATCGAGGCGACCAGCGTGCTCGGCTCGCTCGCCGGCATCGCCGAGATCGCCAAGTCGACGTTCGAGGAGCGCGCCCAGGGCGCGCCGCGGCCGGCCGGACGCCCCGCGCCGCCGACCGGCCCGGCCGTCCCGCCGCTCGTGCCGGGGAGGTGAGCCGTGTCGCTCCTCTCCTCGCTCGGCGCGTCGCTCGGTCCGTGGGGCTGGCTCACCGCCGCCGCCGTGCTGCTGATCGCCGAGATCGTGGTCCCCGGCATCTTCCTGTTGTGGCTCGGCATCGCCGCGCTGATCGTCGGCCTGGTGTCGTTCGTGATCGCCTGGACCTGGCAGCTCCAGTGGCTCGCCTTCGCGCTGATCTCGCTCGCCGCCATCCCGCTGTGGCGCAAGCTGGCGCGGGCCGGCGAGACGACCGACCAGCCGTTCCTCAACCGCCGCGTCGAGGCGATGGTGGGTCGCGTGTTCACGCTGGAGCAGCCGATCGTCGGCGGCGCCGGCACGATCGCGGTCGACGACACGGTGTGGCGGGTGACCGGCGCCGACACGCCGGCCGGCGCCCGCATCCGCATCGCCCGGGTCGACGGCGCGATCATCCACGTGGAACGCGTGGAGGGCTGAGACCGGGCCGCACGCCCAGGACGTGAGACCGGCGGCCCGCCGCCGCAGCGACGGGCCGCCGTGAGCTCCGGGCCGCGGGTTACGCCGACCGGACGGTCTGCAGGAACTTTCCGACCTCGAGCTTCAGACGGGAGCTCTCGCCCGCCAGCGACTGCGCCGAGGAGAGCACCTGGGAGGAGGCCGAGCCGGTCTCGGCGGCACCGCGGCTGACATCGGTGATGTTGCGCGCCACCTCGGTCGTCCCGGTCGCGGCCTGCTGGACGTTGCGGGCGATCTCGCCGGTCGCGGCCCCCTGCTCCTCGACGGCCGCCGCGATGGTCGAGGCGATCTCGGCGATGCGGCCGATGGTGCCGCCGATCTCCTTGATGGCCGTGACGGAGTCGCTGGTCGCCGCCTGCATGGCGCCGATCTGGGTCGAGATCTCGCCGGTGGCCTTGCCGGTCTGGGCCGCCAGCGCCTTCACCTCGTTGGCGACGACGGCGAAGCCCTTGCCGGCCTCGCCGGCGCGGGCCGCCTCGATCGTCGCGTTGAGCGCCAGCAGATTCGTCTGCTCGGCGATCGCCGTGATCAGCTTGACCACGTCGCCGATGCGGCTCGCCGCCTGCGACAGCTCGGTGATGCGACCATCGGTCTTCTCGGCCTGCTTGACGGCGTCGCCGGCGATGCGGCTCGACTCCTGCACCTGGCGGGAGATCTCCTGCACCGAGGACGTCATCTGGTCGGTCGCCGAGGCGACGCTCTGCACGTTGGCGGAGGCCTGCTCGGACGCCGAGGCCACCGTGGTGGAGAGCCGCTGCGTCGTTTCGGCCGTACGGGTCAGCGTGCCGGCCGCCGCCTCGAGCTCGGTCGAGGCCGACGACACCGTCTCGATGATCTCGCCCACCGCCGCTTCGAAATCGCCGGCGAGCCGCAGCATCGCGGTCTTGCGCTCGGCCGCCGCGCGCTGGTCGGCATCGGCCTTCTCGGCCGCGTCGCGCTCGGCCTTCTCGGCCGCCTTGACCTTGAACAGCTCGACCGCGCCGGCGATCTCGCCGATCTCGTCCTTGCGGCCGACGCCGGCCAGCACGACGTCGAAATTGCCGTCGGCGAGCTCACGCATGCCGGCGGTGAGCCGGGTGAGCGGACGGGCGATGCCGAACTGGGCGATCAGGACCGCGATCAGCAGCGCGATCGCCACGCCGGCGCCGACGATCAGATAGGTCGACACGACGGCGGCCTGGCTGGTCGCAGTCAACGCCTCGGAGCCGGCCTTGATGGAGTTGTCCAGTTCGGCCGCCAGCGCGACATTGTCCTTGGTCAGCTTCGACAGCAGCGGATCCACGGTGGTGCGCATCAGGTCGGTCGCCTGGTCGTTGACGTTCTTGAGCGTCAGCTCGACGACCGGCTTGGCCGCATCACGCACCTCGCGCAGCGTCCGTTCGTTCTGCTCGATCCGGGCCGCGATTCGGGGTGCCTTCTCCTTGGCGAGTCGGAACAGCCGGTCGACCTGATCGGTGGCCTTGTCCAGCTCCGGCACCAGGGCACGCATCTGGGAATCGCTGGTCTCCGCGATCATCCGATAGAGCAGCATCTCGTAGTTGTAGAGGCTGCGGTTGACACGGGTGAGGCTGACCCACGCCACGGCTTCGGTGTCGAGAAACCGACTGTAGGCGACATCGATGGCCGCGATCTTCTGCCCGGCGTACCAGGCGCCGACGCCGGCGACGGCAGCGAGCAGCGCAATGACGCTCAGGATTTTCGGGAGAATACGGATTCGGGTCAGCAGCGACATGAAAGCCCCTTCGGCACCGTGGTTCAGTCACCGCCTGTCAGGCGGCCGGACGAAAGCATTCACCGAACACGACCACCGACAGCACATCGGTCCTGCATCGAATTGCGGTATCTGCGGAGGGCAGACTCGTACAAAGGAATTATTTTTAGGTTGACGGATTTTATGGATCAGTTCCGCCGCAGGTTATTATCCATGAGGCGTCGATCGTTTGTCCCGCTGATTGTTCCGGACATCGCAACACGAGATCGATCGCTGGCATCGCTCTTCCCTCGATCGCCTACACAAGACGCACCGTCACGCAGCAAAGCCGCCCGTCGGCGACAGGCGGCTTGCGCGGTGGCGGCGTTCGAAAAAATGGGCTCAGGCGGCCCGGACCGTGGCCAGGAAGTTGTGCACCTCGGTGCGGAGCTGGCTGCTCTCGATGGCGAGCTGGCCGGCGGCGTTCAGCACCTCGCCCGAGGCCGCTCCCGTCTCCTCGGCGCCGCGGCTGACCGTGGTGATGGTCTCGGCCACCTCGGAGGTGCCGGCCGCCGCCTGCTGGATGTTGCGCGAGATCTCCGCCGTGGCGGCGCCCTGCTGCTCCACAGCCGCCGCGATCGCCGAGGCGACCTCGGCGATCTGCCCGATCGTGCCCGAGATCTCCTTGATGGCGGCGACCGAGTCCTGGGTCGCCGCCTGCATGGCGGAGATCTGGGCCGAGATGTCGCCGGTCGCCTTGGCGGTCTGGCCGGCCAGCGCCTTGACCTCGCTGGCCACCACGGCGAAGCCTTTTCCCGCTTCGCCGGCGCGCGCCGCCTCGATGGTCGCGTTGAGCGCCAGCAGGTTGGTCTGCTCGGCGATGTCGGTGATCAGCTTGACCACGTCGCCGATGCGCGCCGCCGCCCGGGACAGCTCGTTGACGCGCGAATCGGTCTTGGCCGCCTGGCTCACCGCCTCGTCGGCGATGCGGCTCGACGCCTGGACCTGACGCGAGATCTCGCCGATCGACGAGCTCATCTGGTTGGTCGCGGCGGCGACGGCCTGGACGTTGGTCGAGGCCTCTTCGGACGCTGCGCTGACGGTGGCGGACATCTGCTGCGTCGTGTCGGCCGTGCGGGTCAGCGTGGTGGCGGTCGCCTCCAGCTCGGTCGCAGCGGACGATACCGTGCCGATGATGCCACCGACAGCGGCCTCGAACGTGTCGGCGAGCCGTACCATGTCGGCCTTTCGCTGCGCCGCGGCGCGCGCCTCGGCTTCCTTCTGCTCGGCCTCCATGGCGTGGACGCGGATGAGGTTCTCCTTGAACACCTGCATGGCGTCCGCCATGCCGCCGATCTCGTCCTTGCGCCCGACGCCTTCGATGGCGACCGTGAGGTCGCTGTCGGCGAGACGTTTCATCGCCGCCGTCATCCGACCGATCGGGCGCGAGACGCCGTGCACGATCGACCAGCCGAACACGGCGCAGAGCAGCGTCGCGACGACGAGCGCGCCGATGATCAGGGTGCGCGACATCACGTACACCTCGGCGCCGCGGCTCGCCTCCGCCTTGCCCTCGCGGACCGTGAGGTCCAGCGTGTCGGTCAGGACCTTGCGCATCCGAACCGAGTTCTCGCGCATCGGGCCGATATAAAGGGCCGTGGCGGCCGGAAGATCGTTCTTGCGCGACAACGTCAGCAACGTCCGGCTCTTCTCCTGATAGGTGGCCCACTCCTGCTTGAAGGCCTGGGCCAGGGCGCGCTGCTCCGGCGTGGTCGTCATCCGCTCGTAGGCGGCCCACGCCTCGTCGATCGACTTGAGGGCCGTCGCCATGGTCGTCTCCTGCCGGTCCATGGCGGCGTCGGACCGCTCGAGCATATGGGTCGCCTGGTTGACCCGATATTGCTCCGTCGACTTGGCGATGGTCGCCAGCAGGCCGGTGGCGGGGAGCCAGTTGTCGCGGATCTCGGCGGCGGTCGCATTCACGCTGCCAAGGCGATCGATCGCGAACGTTCCGAGTGCGGCGGTGATCAGAGCAACGGCTGCGAACGCGGCGACGACCTTGGTGCGGATCGAGAGGGCGAGAAATCGTGTCATGGTGGACCTGACAAAGACAGAACATGCTTCCGTCAGTCAGCGCCCGTCCGGTTGCAAATCGATTAAAATGAATAGAAAAGGACGCACCCCTAAGTAAAAAAGCGGAGCCGCTCCTCTCTACTGTTCTTTTGTACTATTCCCATTGGGGATGGCTTCTACCTCTTCCGTCTAGCCGCCTCGGGCGGGGCGATCGCGTGGCGGCCGCCGAGGTCCGGGCGACTGGATCGCGGGTGCCCGCACTGCCGTCAGGCGGCCCGCACGGTCGCCAGGAACTGGTGCACCTCGGTGCGGAGCTGGTTGCTCTCGATGGCGAGCTGACCGGCGGCGCTGAGGACCTCGCCGGAAGCCGCGCCGGTCTCCTCGGCACCGCGGCTGACCTCGACGATGTTCTCGGCGACCTGCGTGGTGCCCGACGCCGCCTGTTGGATGTTGCGCGAGATCTCCGCCGTGGCGGCACCCTGCTGCTCGACCGCCGCGGCGATCGCCGAGGCCACCTCGGCGATCTGGCCGATGGTTCCGGAGATCTCCTGGATGGCGGCGACCGAGTCCTGGGTCGCCGACTGCATCGCCGCGATCTGGGCCGAGATGTCGCCGGTCGCCTTGGCGGTCTGGCCGGCCAGCGCCTTGACCTCGCTGGCCACCACGGCGAAGCCTTTTCCCGCCTCGCCGGCGCGCGCTGCCTCGATCGTGGCGTTCAGCGCCAGCAGATTGGTCTGCTCGGCGATGTCGGTGATCAGCTTCACCACGTCGCCGATGCGCGCCGCCGCCCGGGACAATTCGTTGACGCGCGCGTCGGTCTTGGCGGCTTGGCTCACCGCCTCGTCGGCGATGCGGCCCGACGCCTGGACCTGACGCGAGATCTCGCCGATCGACGAGCTCATCTGGTTGGTCGCGGCGGCGACGGCCTGGACGTTGGTCGAGGCCTCCTCGGAGGCGGCGCTGACGGTCGCGGACTTCTGCTGGGTGGTGTCGGCCGTGCGGGTGAGCGTCGTCGCGGTCGCCTCCAGCTCGGTCGCGGCCGACGACACCGTGCCGATGATGCCGCCCACGGCGGCCTCGAACGTGTCGGCGAGCTTCACCATGTCGGCCTTGCGCTGCGCCGCGGCGCGCGCGTCGGCTTCCTTCTGCTCGGCCTCCAGGCGCAGGCGCTCGATGGCATTGGTCTTGAACACCGCCACGGCCGCGGCCATGTCGCCGATCTCGTCGCTGCGGCCGACGCCCGGAATCTCCGCGTCGAGACGGCCGGCGGCGAGCTGCTTCATGGTGCCGGTCATCTGCTGCAGCGGCCGGGTGATCCGCCGCGTCATGAGGGCGGACACCACGAGCGTGATCAGCAGCACGACGGCGGCCATGATCATGGAGCGCTGGGTCGCGGCCCAGGTCTGCGCCTGCAGGTCGTCCATATAGACGCCGGTGCCGACCACCCAGTTCCACGGCGCGAAGCCGGCCACATAGGTGAGCTTGGGCAGCGGCCGGTCGACGCCCGGCTTGTTCTGGTCGTAGGCGACGTAGCCGGACCCGGAGCGCCGGACCGTGTCGACGAAGGCGCGATAGAAGGCGAATCCCTTGGCGTCCTTGAAGTCCGACATGTCGCGCCCGGTCATCTCGGGCCGCAGCGGGTTCATCACCAGCCGGGTCTGCATGTCGGTGATCAGGAAGTACTCGTTGCCGGCATAGCGCAACGCCGCGATGCGGCTGCGGGCCCGCGCCTGCGCGTCCGCCTCGGAGGCGGCGCCCTTCTGCACGGCGGCGTGCTCCTCCTTGACGATGCTCATCGCGAGGTCGGTGAGATGCTGCAGCTCGGACTTCCGCTGCTCCTCGAGGCTGGTCGCGAGCTGTCGCGAGTCGAGCGCGGCGACGCCGATCAGCCCGATGAACCCCAGGGCGATCACGGCGTAGATCTTCGCCCCGATCGTCATCTTGACCTTGTGCAACATCGTCGATCTCCGATGCCGACCACCGCGCGCGTGGCACGGCGGCTGGCCCTGTCCAACATCCGTAACTCAAAATGGTAAAAAAGGGTCGAACACACGCTGAGCTGATCCTCGAGACCTCCCGGGCGAGGCTCGGCCCGGCCCACGAAACGACTCGCCCGACGAGGTCGGGCGGGTCGCGTTTTCGGCACGGCGGACGATCAGGCGGCCCGGACGGTCTGCAGGAACTTGCTCACCTCGGTCCGCAGCTGGTTGCTCTCCATGGCGAGCTGGCCGGCGGCGCTCAGCACCTCGCTCGACGCGGCGCCGGTCTGCTCGGCGCCACGGCTGACCTCGCCGATGGTCTCGGCGACCTGTGAGGTGCCGACCGAGGCCTGCTGGACGTTGCGGGCGATCTCCGCCGTGGCGGCGCCCTGCTCCTCGATGGCGGCGGCGATCGAGGAGGCGATCTCGGCGATGCGGCCGATCGTCCCGCCGATCTCCTTGATGGCCGAGACCGACTCGTGCGTGGCCGCCTGCATGCCGTTGATCTGGGTGGCGATGTCGCCCGTGGCCTTGGCCGTCTGGGCGGCCAGTGCCTTGACCTCCTGGGCGACCACGGCGAAGCCTTTGCCGGCCTCGCCGGCGCGGGCCGCCTCGATGGTCGCATTCAGCGCCAGCAGGTTGGTCTGCTCGGCGATCGCCGTGATCAGCTTGACGACGTCGCCGATCCGCTGCGCCGCCTGGGACAGCTCGTTGATGCGGCTGTCGGTCCGCTCGGCCTGCTTGACCGCCTCGGCGGCGATCCGGCTCGACTCCTGCACCTGACGCGAGATCTCGTGGACCGACGAGGTCATCTGGTCGGTCGCCGAGGCGACGCTCTGCACGTTGGCCGACGCCTGGCCGGAGGCGGCCGCCACCGTGGTCGACAGGGTGCGGGTGCTCTCGGCCGTGTGCGTCAGCGTGCCGGCCGCCGCCTCGAGCTCGGTCGAGGCGGTCGATACCGTGTCGACGATGGCGCCGACCGCGCTCTCGAACTCGCCGGCGAGGCGCTGCATGAGGGTCTTGCGCTCGGCGACCGCGCGCTCGTCGGCCTCGCGCTGCTCGGCCTCCACGCGCTCGATGCGCAGCAGGTTCTCCTTGAAGGCCTGGGCCGCGCGGGCGTTCTCGCCGACCTCGTCGCGCCGCTCCACATACGGGATCTCGACCGCCTTGTTGCCCTGCGCCAGCTCCATCAGCACGCCGGAGATCCGGCGGATCGGGCCGGCGATGCCGCGGCCGATCAGCCAGGCGAGCAGCACGCCGATCAGCAGCGCCGCCGCAGCCGTCGCCTGCTGCACCGTGATGGTGCCGGCGATCGTCGTCTCGGACGCGTCGCGGGCCGCGGCGAAATCGGTCTGCAGGGACGATTCCGCCGTCGCCATCGTGGCCTGGAGCCGCTCGATCTTGGGCGCCATCTCGGTGTCGAATAGCGCGTCGCTCCGCTGCAGGGCGGCAGCGAGGAGCTGGAAGCTCGCATTGTAGGCCGACACGGCGTTGCGGACCGGCGAGAGCGCGGTCAGCACGTCGAGCGGCAGGTCGGCCTGCTCCATGTTGTCGAGCGACTCGTCGACCTTCGCGACCGCGGCCTTGAAGATGTCGGGGCCCTTGGCGTCGCGGGTCGCCAGGAAGCGCCAGTTGGCGACCCGGACCGCCTGGACGGTCTTGTCGAGATCGGACAGCGCGAGCGCCAGCGGCATGCTGTCCCGGCCGCGCGCCACGTCGATGGTCTTGCCCAGCGCCGCCGACACGGCGTCGCCGCCGGCGAACAGCTTGGCGCGCTCCGCCGCGATCTCCCGGCCGACGGCGACGAGCTTCTGGCGCTGCTCCTCGTACTCGCCGATGCCCCGGCGGACGCTGCCGTAGAGCGTCCGGCGCTCCTCCGACACCGTCGCGGCGGTGGACGCGTCCAGCAGCTCGGCGACCCGCTTGGCGGCGTCGCCGCCCTGGCGCAGAGCCGCCTCGCTGGCGTCGATCTTGTACTGCAGGGCGCTGCGCCGCATCGCCTCGAGATCGCGGGTGATCTGCAGGCTGCGGATGGTGTTCGACGACAGAGCGCTCATGCGCTCGACCGACGCCTTGACGGTCAGCAGGGCGTAGCTGCCGAGCGCGGCGAGCCCGACCGCGAAGGCGAGCGGCACGGCGAAACCCGTGTAGATCCGGGCCGAAAGGCGGAGCTGAGGCAGGGGCATGGCGAGATCCAGGGGTGGGTTAACCCGCCTCGTTTAGGGCCAAGCCCTTAATGCAGGATGAAAGTCGCGATGCCCGGACGCACACCTCCCATGCGCCCAATACGCTGATAGATTTGACGAAAAATCGGCCGGATCGGCGGCCGCGACGCGGCTCCGGCGGGTCTCGGCAGAGGCAGCCACCACAAAGGGCGGCCGCCTCCGCGAGCTGATGCCGCGGCCGATCAGGCGGCCCGCACGGTCCTCAGGAACTTGCCCACCTCGGCCTTCAGGTGCTGGCTCTCGTTCGCCAGCGCGCGCGCCGAAGCGAGGACCTGGGCCGAGGCCGCGCCGGTCTCGCCGGCCCCGCGGTTCACCTCGGTGATCGTCATGGCGACCTCGGCCGTGCCTTGCGAGGCCTGCTGGATGTTGCGGGCGATCTCGCCGGTCGCCGCCCCCTGCTCCTCGACGGCCGCCGCGATGGCGGAGGCGATCTCGGCGAGCTGGCCGATGGTGCCGCCGATCTCCTTGATGGCGACGACCGAGTCGTGGGTCGCGTCCTGCATCTCGGCGATCTGGGCCGAGATGTCGCCGGTCGCCTTGGCGGTCTGGGCGGCCAGCGCCTTGACCTCCTGGGCGACGACGGCGAAGCCCTTGCCGGCCTCGCCGGCCCGCGCCGCCTCGATGGTGGCGTTCAGCGCCAGCAGGTTGGTCTGCTCGGCGATCGCCGTGATCAGCTTGACCACGTCGCCGATCCGGGCGGCGGCCTGGGAGAGCTGGTTCACCCGGGCGTCGGTTCGCGCCGCCTGGGTCACGGCGTCGCCGGCGATGCGGCTCGAGGTCTGCACCTGACGGCTGATCTCGCCGATCGAGGAGGTCATCTCGTTGGTCGCGGCGGCGACGGCCTGGACGTTGGTCGACGCTTCTTCCGAGGCCGCGCTCACCGTGCCGGCCTTCTCCTGGGTCGTGTCGGCGGCGCGGGTCAGCGCCGTGGCGACGGTCTCGAGCTGGCTCGACGACGACGACACGGTGTCGACGACGCCGCCGATCACCGCCTCGAAATCGGCCGCGACCTTCTCCATCAGGGCCTTGCGCTCCTGCGCCTCCGCGGCCGCCTTGCGCTCCGCCTCGGCCCGCTGGGCGCGGACGAAGTTGTCGCGGAAGCCGTCGATCGCCTGCGCCATGGCGCCGATCTCGTCGCGGCGCTCGGTGTGCGGAATGGCGACGGCGAAATTGCCGTCCCGCATGGTGTGGATCGCGGCGACGAGCTGACCGATCAGGTCGCGCACGATGCGCATCACCACCGCGCCCATCACGACGACCGCGGCCAGCACGACCACGAACGTGCCGAGATAGCCGAGCAGGCTCCACCAGGCGTCGCGCAGCATCTGGTCGCTCTCGGCGCCGATCGCCTCGATGGCCTGGGGGATGATCTTGCCGAACAGCGCGGTCTGCTCGCTTCCGAGCTCGCCCCACCGTCTGATCTGCTCCGCCGAGGCCGGCTCGCCGGTCGGCTTCACGGCGCGCTCGCGCAGCGCCTGCAGCTCGCGCCCCTTGGTGGAATCGAAGGCCTGGTAGAGCGCGACCACGGAGGGCGGCGCATAGTCGGCGAACAGCTTGCCGAACGGCCCGTTCATGGCGATGCCGCGGCTGAGCAGCAGCCATGTGTCCTGCGGCAGCGTCCCGTTCTGCAGCGAGAGCTGTCCGGCGCCGCGCTGGAGCAGGAGGCTGTCGGCGAACTGCAGGGTGGCGTAGAGGGCGACGATCCGGCGCGACAGGGCCGGATCGCTGACGGTGGCGGACGCGCTGCCCACCAGGTCGATCGACTGGCCGACGATCGGCGCACCCACGATGGTGGGCGCCGCGAGGTTCTTGACCGTCCCGGCGTCGATCTGCTGCCGCAGGTCGCGGAACTTCGCCGTCTTCTCCTCGATGCCGCGCACATGCGCCGCGATGGCGGGATTCTGCAGCACGTCGGGCGTGGCCGCCGTGCGGAACACGGCGAACTGCGCATCGGCCTCGCGGCGCAGCGCCTCGGTCCGGGCCCGATCACCGGTGCCGGCGATCAGCTCGCGCTCGGCTGCCGCCTGACGGGGCAGCACCTCGGCGAGCCGGCTGGTCGCCAGCGCGAGCCGCAGCACCGACGAGGCCCGGCTCAGGTCGCTGTAGCGGGACCAGCCCTCCCAGGCGAGCTGGCCGCCGAACACGGCCAGCCCGGCGACCGGGATCAGAACGAGAAGGAGCAGCAATCGGAAGAGGGGCATATGGCGCATATCGATCTCCGCGGCCGAGCACGGCCTGAGCGCGACGATAAGTTCCACGCTGGAATCGCGGCCTGTCGAATGCGGCCGTACCGCAGGAAGCGCAGCGAGAACCCGCTGGCGAAATCGGTACTGATCATGAATTCGGATTACTGAATTTTCTATTGATGGGAATCTGCCGGTATGCCGACCGGCGGCATAAGTGCTGGGATTTGCATGCTCTCGGCGCAGGGCTTGCGCCACTTCGACTAGCCTGAACTTATTACACGATCAGCGGGCATTATCGTTCATCATGCAACGAGATGATCAGATCACGCGATCTGCCGCGGTGATCGGGATCTCATCGTCGGTTCCATTGAACGACGAAGCCGCCCGCCGGCAGGCGGCGGACGGCTCTCGGCACGAGTCGTCGAGCGGTGTCGGCGTGGACTCAGGCGGCCCGAACCGAGACGAGGAACCGCTCCACCTCGGCCCGGAGCTGATTGCTCTCGACGGCGAGCCGGCCGGCCGCACTCAGCACTTCGCCCGATGCGGCCCCGGTCTCCTCGGCGCCGCGGCTCACCGCCGTGATGCTCTCCGACACCTGGGTGGTGCCGTGCGCCGCCTGCTGGATGTTGCGCGAGATCTCCGCGGTCGCAGCCCCCTGCTCCTCCACGGCCGCGGCGATCGCCGAAGCGATCTCGGCAATGTGCCCGATCGTGCCGGAGATCTCCTTGATGGCGGAGACCGAGTCGGCCGTCGCCGCCTGCATTCCGGCGATCTGGGCAGCGATGTCGCCGGTCGCCTTGGCGGTCTGGGTCGCCAGCATCTTCACCTCGTTGGCGACGACCGCGAAGCCCTTGCCCGCCTCGCCGGCCCGTGCCGCCTCGATGGTCGCGTTGAGGGCGAGGAGATTGGTCTGCTCGGCGATGGTGGTGATCAGCTTCACCACGTCGCCGATCCGGTTCGCCTGCACGGCCAGCTCCGCGACGCGCGCGTCGGTCCTGGCGGCCTGGCTCACCGCCTCCTCGGCGATGCGGCTCGAGGCCTGGACCTGCCGGCCGATCTCCTGCACCGAGGACGACATCTCGTTGGTCGCGGCCGCCACGGCCTGGACATTGGTCGAGGCCTCGCCGGAGGCGGCCCGCACGGTCGTCGACATCTGCAACGTGGTGTCCGCCGTCCGGGTGAGGGCCGTCGCGGTCGCCTCGAGCTCGGTCGCGGCGGACGACACCGTGCCGACGATGCCGCCGATGGTCGCCTCGAAGCCGTCGGCCAGCCGCACCATGTCGGCCTTGCGCTGCGCCTCGGCCCGGAGCTCCGCCGCCTCCTGCTCGGCGGCGAGGCGCCGATGCTCGACCGCATTGGTCTTGAACACCGCGACCGCCTCGGCCATCTCGCCGATCTCGTCGCGCCGCCCGATGCCCGGAACCTCGACGTCGAGACGGCCGCCGGCGAGCTCCTTCATGGCGCCCGTGATCCGGCGCAGGGGACCGGTGACGCTGCGCGCCATCACGACCGACAGAGCCAGCGTGATCACGAGCACGAGCGCGGCGACCAGCAGAGTATTGCGGACAGCGGTCCAGATCTGCGCATCCAGCTCGTCGACATAGACGCCGGTGCCGATCACCCATTGCCACGGTGCGAAGCCCGCGACGTAGGAGATCTTCGGCTGCGGCTTGTCGGCCCCCGGCTTCGGCCACTGATAGGCCAGCACGCCGGCGCCCTGGCGCCGGACGATGTCGACGAAGCCGAGGAAGAGCGCGTTGCCGCTCGGATCCTTGAAGTCGGCGAGCGGCTTGCCGACGAGCTGCGGCTGCGTCGGATGCATCAGCATCCGGGGCTGCATGTCGTTGATCCAGAAATAGTCGTTGTTGCCGTAGCGGAGCGCGCCGATGCGGCTCTTTGCGCGCATCTGCGCGTCCTCGGTCGTGATCCGCCCGGCCTCCGCGGCCGCGTGCTCGTCCTTGGCGATCCCGACGGCCAGATCGGTGAGATGCTTCAACTCGAGCTGCTTCTGCTCCTTCAGACCGGAGGCGAGCTCGCGCGAGTCGAGCGCCACGATCCCGAGAAGGCCGATCACGGCCAAGCCGATCAGTCCATAAATCTTCCGGCCGATGGTCATGCGTATCAACGACGTCATCCCGCGTCTCCGAACAGACGGCACAATCAGGTGCGATGGCAAAGGCACGACGGCCGGACGGTCGGTGGTCCGAAGTCGTACAATGGTACTATCGGGAGATGATCGGCCGAACTGATTAAAATTTTACCGTCTGCGACGTGCAATCGAGAGCGACCCGACGCGCTGGTCGAGTATCGAGGAATGCCGATTGTCTGGCCGGGGTGACGATGTGCGGCGTTCGCGACGTGATCAGGCCGATCGCGCCGTCGGCCGATCGACCTGATCAGATCGTCTAATGCCTGAGAGCTAGATTTTTTCGATCGGCCCGGGTCAGGCCGCCCGCGCCGCCGCGCCGCGCCGCTCGGCCCGGCGCTCCGGCCCCCCATAGGTCGGGTCGTCCTTCTCGCGCCGATCGAGCGGGCCGGTGCGGACGCTCATCAGGAAGCGACGGACCTCGTCCTTGAGCTTGCTGCCTTCGACGGCCAGCATGCCGGCCGAGCTGCGCACCTGCTCGGAGGCGGCCTCGGTGGCGCCGGCGCCGCGGCTCACCTCGCCGATGGTCCTGGCGACGTCGGCCGTGCCGGCCGAGGCCTGCTGGATGTTGCGCGCCACCTCGCAGGTCGCGGCGCCCTGCTCTTCCACGGCCGCCGCGATGGCGGAGGCGATCTCGGCGATGCGCCCGATGGTGCCGCCGATCTCCTTGATGGCCGAGACCGAGTCGCGGGTCGCAGCCTGCATGCCGGCGATCTGGGCGCCGATCTCGCCCGTCGCCTTGCCGGTCTGGGCGGCGAGCGCCTTGACCTCCTGGGCGACGACCGCGAATCCCTTGCCGGCCTCGCCGGCCCGCGCCGCCTCGATGGTGGCGTTGAGCGCCAGCAGATTGGTCTGCTCGGCGATCGCCGTGATCAGCTTGACCACGTCGCCGATGCGGCCCGCCGCCTACGACAGCTCGCCGATGCGGGCGTCGGTCTCCTCGGCCTGCCGCACGGCGTGTGAGGCGATGCGCGTCGATTCCTGGACCTGACGGGAGATCTCGTTGACGGACGAGGTCATCTCGGTGGTGGCCGAGGCGACGTTCTCGACGTTCGCGGACGCCTGCTCGGACGCCGCCGCCACCGCGGTCGAGAGCTGCTGGGTCGTCTCCGCCGTGCGGGTGAGGCTGCCCGAGGCGGCCTCGAGCTCGCTCGCCGCCGACGAGACGCTCTCGACGATCTCGCCGACCGCCGCTTCGAACGAGTCGGCGATGCGGTGCACGGCCGCCTGCCGGTCCTTGGCGGCGCGCTCGTCGGCGGCCCGCTGCTCGGCCTCCATGGCGACGATCCGCACCAGATTGTCCTTGAAGGTCTGGGCGGCGCGCGCGTTGTCGCCGACCTCGTCGCGGCGCTCCACATAGGGGATCGCCACGGCGCGGTCGCCGCCCGCGATGGCGACCAGCACGTCGCCGATCCGCACGATGGGGCGCGAGATGCTGCGGCCGATCAGCCAGGCCAGGAGAATACCGACCGCCAGGGCCACGGCGCTGCCGAGCGTGACCGCCTGCATGGCGCCGGCGAGGCGGCTCTCGGTCGTCTCCAGGATGGACGCCTGCTCGGCCGCGGCGCTCTCGCGAATGCCACTGGCCGTCTTGGCGAGGTCCTCGGCCTTGGCGGCCATCTCGGTGCCGACCAGACGCTCGACCTCCTGGAGCGTGGCGACATAGCGCTTGAAGCCGTCGACATAGGCGGCCAGCGAGGTCCGGATCTCGGCCACGAGCCTGCGGCCCTCGGCATCGACGACCGACGCGTCGACGGCGGCGACCGCCGCCTGCAGGTCGCGGAAGCTCGCCTCGGTCGCCTTGTCGGCATTGTCCTCCAGCCGACCGAACGTCTTGGCGACGTTGAGGCGCATCAGCAGGAAGGTTTTCAGAACGGTGGCGGCCCGAACCTCGGAATCGGCATCGCCCCGGCTTTCGGCCCAGCGTTGGAGCGCGTCGACCGCGGCCGTGATCTTGCCGCCGAGCGGCGCGAGGGTCTGGGAGGACAAGGCGCGTTGCTGGCGCTGCAGCGGCACCACCGTATCGATCATGCGGCCGTAGGCGACGAGATCGGCCGCGATGCGCTCCAGCGCAGCGCGCCGCTCGGGCGCGCGCACCTCGCGCAGGCCGTGATCGAGCGCCGCCTGGACCCGCTGCCGCCGCTCCTGCACGGTGGCGAGACGCGCGTCGGTGGGATTGCCGATATACTCGATCATCACCCGGCGGAGGCCGACGAACTCGCGGTCGATGTCGCGGGCGATCTCGGCGACGCGGTTGCGCTGGACATAGGCGGCGAGGCTCTCGTCGACGGCGCCGAAGCCGCTGCGCGCCTGCAGCGCGATCACGGCCATGCCGACCAGCACGAGGGCGAAGCCGATGGCGATCTTGGTGCCGATCTTGCGGTCCGTGTAGATCGACGACAGCCGCCGTGACGAAGGATCACGTCGTTCGGAAGACGTCATGATGTCCACTCCTGGTAGATCTCACGGCGCGTGCGACGACACCGCCGCGCGCGCGGCCGGACCGATGTCTCGTATCGCGCTGATGATTTCGGTGTTCATTACGGGCGATGACAACTAAGAGTTTATTAAATTCGAGACCACCACCTCGGTACGGGTGATTACGCATCGTCAATTGGGACTACGGGGCGAACGCCAGCCGGCGGCCGAGACGAATTCACGGGAGATTTCGACCGATCGGGCGGTGTCCACCGGTCCGGCGAATCGCCTCCCTGCGCACTCTCGGCCGCACGACGTCATGCTCATCGAGACAAGAAGAGGGCGCAGCTAGCCTTGGCGACTGGGGGTTAGCCCTGAGGAAAACTTGTCGAGAGCAGTTCGCTTTGAGTTGTTTTATCGATAGATGCTCACGACCGATACGCGCTTGTTTTGTGATTTGAGAAGAACAAAGAGAGAATATGCGCCGTTTGGAGCGATTGTTTAGTACCTTATGGCTAGCCTAAACCCGCCTGAATTCATCATGAGAACTGAGACTCAGTTAAGTGTCGACAGCAGAATGGTTGTACTGTTGCTTGTATTTAGAATAGATTTAATCAGCAAATTGGAACTACCCGCGATGCTCCTTCAACCGAGAAGCTGACCTATGATGGATCACCTCGCAACGCCTAGCACCCTGGCGAAGTTCGAGAATTCCTTCGCGAGTTACGAGTTGCCGTTTTCCGGCCAATCGGTTCGCGCCGTCCTGCTCGATCGCGCCGGCACCATCCTGGCGGCGAACGCGGCCTGGAAGGACTTTGCGCAAACGTCCGGGCTCGCCCTGCCGAACGGCGGGGCCGGCCACAACTATCTCCAATACTGTGCGTTTGCGGACGAGCAGTCCGGCCGCATCATCGACGGCATCACCCAGCTCGTGCAGGGCCGGATCGACTGCCTGTCGTTCATCTATCCGTGCCCGACGCCGAGCAGCGAGGGCTGGTTCCTGATGCTCGGCTTCCCGTATCTGCAGGACGGCGCCAGCGCGATCCTGCTGCATGTCGACATCTCGTCGCTGATGCCGCGTGCCTCGCCGGACCGGCCGCGGCCGGTCGTGCTGAAGGAGGACTTCGGGGTCGAGCCGTTCAATGCGCGGCTGGAGCGCATGATGGAGACGATCGAGAAGTCGATCCGCGCCGCCGCCCCGGCCCCCGACCAGCCGGCCGAAGCCCTGCACGGCGCCATCGATTCGAAGTCGCTGACCTCGACGGTCGCTCTCAGCCGGCGCCAGCGCCAGGTGCTCGAGCTGATGGCCAAGGGACTGAGCAACATCGAGATCGGCCGGATGCTCGCGATCTCGCCCAACACCGTGAAGATCCACGTGTCCGGCATCCTGGCGCGGCTCGGTGTTCCCAACCGCGCCCAGGCGATCCACTGGACCCTGACGCGCCCGCACGACGAGATGCGCCGGCTGCCCTGAGCCGACGCGCTTCCGCGGCCGGGACCCCCGCCTGGCCGTGACGCCGAACCGCCGTCACGCCACTCCGATCCGCAACAGATCGTGCAGATGCACGATCCCGACCGGCATGGCGCGGTCGGTGACGAACACGGCCGTGATCTTGGCGGCGTTGAGCACCTGCAAGGCCTCGCTGGCGAGCTGCTCCGGCCTGGCGACGATCGGGCGTCGCGTCATCACCTCGTCGACCGTGAGATCCATCAGGTCGGGCCGCATGTGACGGCGCAGGTCGCCGTCCGTGACGATGCCGACGAGGCGCCCCTCGGTGTCGGTGACGCCGACGCAGCCGAAGCCCTTGGTCGACATCTCCAGCACGGCCGCGGCCATCCGGGCGCCGCTGGCGCACAGCGGCATCGCCTCGCCGACATGCATGAGGTCGCGGGCGAACTTGAGCGCCGCGCCGAGCTTTCCGCCGGGATGCAGGTTGCGGAAGTCGAGCGGCGTGAAGCCACGGCTCTCCAGCAGCGCGATCGCCAGCGCGTCACCGAGCGCGAGCTGCATCAGCGACGAGGTCGTCGGCGCCAGGTTGTGCGGGCACGCCTCGCGCGCCGGCGGCAGCGCCAGCACGATGTCGGCGGCCTTGCCGAGCGTGCTCGTCTCCTTCGACGTGACGGCGACGAGCGGGATGCGGAAACGGCGCGAATAGTCGATCAGCGCGCCCAGCTCGGCCGTCTCGCCCGACCACGACAGCGCCACCACCACGTCGTCCGCCGTGATCATGCCGAGGTCGCCATGCCCGGCCTCGGCCGGGTGGACGAAGAAGGCCGGCGTCCCGGTGGAGGCCAGCGTCGCCGCGATCTTGTGGCCGACATGGCCGGACTTGCCCATGCCGCTGACGACGACGCGGCCGCGCGCCGCCCGGATCGCCGCGCAGGCGGCCGTGAACGGTTCGCGCAGGCCGTTGCGCATCGCCGCGGCGAGCGCCGCGATCCCCTCGGCCTCCGCCTCCAGGGTGCGCAGGCCCGTCTCGATCAGGTCGCGATGGGTGCCGGGGGCGAGGTCGGTGGGCGGCAGGATGACGTCTGACATGCGCCGTCTCTACTCGTTTTTGGCCGCCGCGCAACCGTCCCGGACGCAGGGCCGGGGCGCCCGTGAACCCGCCGTTAACCATACCGGGCCTATTCCGGTTAACCAGTTCCGTTTGTGCCGCCGGCCGGCGTGGAGGACGTATCAGTGCCGCGCCCCTGCTCTCGACTCGCCGCATGGCTCGGATCGGGCGCGATCGTCGGCGCGGGACTGATCGCGGCTTCGACCTCGGCCGCCCTCGCCCAGACGCCGGAGCTCGGCACCGATCCGGCCACCGAGCCCGGCCTGTTCGCGCCCGCCCCCGCCGGCAGCCGCCCGCTGCCACAGCGATTCCGGCCGGGCAGCGCCACGGCGGCCCCGGCGGACGGCCGCACCGTGTTCGGCGGCGGCGAGGAGACGGCGCCGTCCGGATCGCGGCTGCCGACCAGCACGGGAACGACCAGCTTCGATTCACGGAACGCCCGCCGCTTCCGCCTGCCGCAGTCGCTGACCCAGCGCCAGCAGGAGGCGGCGCGCCTCAAGCGCGCGCCGGTGTCGGCCGTGCTGGTGCCGGGCACCAACCAGGCCGTGACGTCCGTGGTGGTGCCGGGCCGGCTGCGCCGGCGCGGCGGCCCCGACATCGACACCACGTCGCGCCTCAACATTCCGACCACAGCGACGATCCTGCGCCGCTTCCCCAACGCCGAGGTGGATCCGTTCGCACCGACCGGCATCAGGGCCGGCGCCTTCCTGCTGCGGCCGGCGATCGAGATCACCACCGGCTTCGACACCAATCCGACCCGCATCCAGGGCCTGCCCGGCTCCAGCCTGACCACGGTGTCACCCGAGCTGATCATCCGCTCCGACTGGCAGCGCCACCAGCTCAACGCCGACCTGCGCGGCACCTACACCTGGTACGGCCAGACCTATCCGCCCGTCACCGAGAACGCCGGCACGGTGGCTTCCACGGCGACGCCCGAGATCATCGACCGGCCGACCATGGACTCGCGCGTCAACGGCCGCTTCGACGTCGACAAGCTGTCGCATTTCGACGGCGAGGCGCGCGCCGTCGTCTCCACAGACAATCCCGGCAGCCCGAACGTGCAGACCGGCCTGAAGCGGTTTCCGCTGGTCACCACGGTCGGCGCGACCTTCGGCTACACCCAGGCCTTCAACCGGCTGGAGGTCACCACCAAGGGCACGCTCGACCATCAGGTCTACCAGGACTCGCTGCTCGCCGACGGCACGACCTACAGCAACGCCGACCGCGAATACAATCAGTACGGCGGCGCGGTGCGGGTCGGCTACGAGCTCAAGCCCGGCCTGAGGCCGTTCGTCGAGACCGGCGCCGACACCCGCATCCACGCGCAGAAAGTCGATCGCAACGGCTACGACCGCGACTCGACCGGTACCTTCGTGAAGGTCGGCAGCACGTTCGAGTTCTCGCGCAAGCTGGTGGGCGAGGCGTCGCTCGGCTGGCTGTGGCGCTTCTACGAGGACGACGCGCTCACCAACATGTCGGGGCTGACCATCGATGCGGCGCTCGCCTACACGCTGTCGGACCTCACCCTCGTCAAGCTCGTCGGAACCACGCGGGCGGCCGAGATCATCGTGCCGGGCATGTCGGGCGTGTTCAGCCGCGACATCTCCGTGCAGGTCGACCACGCCTTCCGGCGCTGGCTGATCGGCACCGCGCTGGTCGGCACCGGGATCGACGACTATGTCGGATCGGACCGCCTCGACCACCGCTACTTCGCGTCGGTCTCGATGCTCTACAAGCTCAGCCGCGAGGTCGCTCTCAAGAGCGAGCTGCGCCAGGACTGGCTGCGGTCGAACATCCAGAACGCCGACTGGAGCGCCACCCGCATCACCGTGGGCGTGCGGCTGCAGCGGTAGTCGGGCAGCCCCATCGGAACAGCTCGTCATGGCCGGGCTCGTCCCGGCCATCCACGCATGTCACCGCCGAACGTCCGAAAGACCTGGATGCCCGCGGCGAGCGCGGGCACGACGAGGCCGGAGACCGTGCCGTCGGCAAGGAGCGCCGCGCCGCCCTACTCTCCGAGCAGGCGCTTCAGCTCGGCGCGGAACGCCGGGGCGATGTCGTCGCGCTCCAGCGCATAGGCGACGTTGGCGGCCAGGAAGCCGATCTTGGAGCCGCAGTCGAAGGCGCGACCTTCGAACTTCACCCCGAAGAAGGGCTGGTTCATGGCCAGCTTGATCATCGCGTCGGTGAGCTGGATCTCGCCGCCGGCGCCCCAGCTCTGGTTCTCCAGGATGTCGAAGATCTCGGGCTGCAGGATGTAGCGGCCCGTGATGATCAGGTTGGACGGCGCCTTGCCGCGCGCCGGCTTCTCGATCATCTCGGTGACCTGGAAGCCCTTGCCGGTCGACTGGCCGGCGCCGACCACGCCGTACATGTGCAGCTTGTCCTCCGGCATCTCCTCGACGGCGATGACGTTGCCGCGCTGGCCGACCTCGACATAGGCGTCCATCATCTGGGCGAGGCAGCCGCGCTCGGCCTGCACCAGCACGTCGGGCAGCAGCAGCGCGAACGGCTCGTTGCCGACGATGTCGCGGGCGCACCACACCGCGTGGCCGAGGCCGAGCGGCGACTGCTGGCGCGTGAAGCTGGTCTGGCCCGGGATCGGCAGGTCGCGCTCGAGATGCTCGAGATCGGCGAACTTGCGCCGCTCGGTGAGCGTCACCTCGAGCTCGTACTGGCGGTCGAAATGATCCTCGATGACCGCCTTGTTGCGGCCGGTGACGAAGATGATGTGCTCGATGCCGGCCTCGCGCGCCTCGTCGACGACGTGCTGGATCAGCGGCCGGTCGACGACCGGCAGCATCTCCTTGGGCATCGCCTTGGTGGCGGGCAGGAAGCGGGTGCCGAGACCGGCGACGGGCAGAATGGCTTTGCGGATGGGCTTGGTCATGATGCTGTTCGCGTGAGCTCGGGAGCCGACAGGGTCCGAAGGCGCGGCAAAGAACCACGCTCCGCCAGCCGAGTCCATGGATAAACAGGCGGACGGACGACGCGTCGCAAGGGCTGGTGAACGGGCGCGCGCGGCCGCCGCGTCTTCGCCGCAATTGCGCCCCGACGGCGCCACGGGCGATTAAGATGGCTTAAACCGCGCACGGCCTTCACTCGGGGCCGGACGGAGAACGACGATGGCGAAGATCACGGCAACGAGTGTCCCGACACCCGACGCGAGCCCGGGCGACCTGCGGCGGCGCGGTTCGGTGCGTCGGCTTGCGACCATCGCCATGCTGGCCGTCTCGCTCGCCCTCCCGGCGCCGGCGGAAGCGCAGAACTTCCTCGACAGTCTGTTCGGCCAGCGGGCCACCGGCAGCGTGACGCCGGCCAGCACGCAGACTCTCGCGCCCGGCGCCCCCGGCGGCGAGCGGCCGTGGAGCGGCGAGTCGGGCAGCTCGGGCCACCCCGAGATGACGGCGGACGCGATCCGGGCCGCCACCGCGCAGTTTCCGGCCTGCATCGCGCGGCTGTGGCCGGAGGCGGCGCGCCGCGGCGTGTCGCGCGAGTCCTTCCACCGCTACACGGCCGGCCTGACGCCCGAGCTGCGGCTGATGGATCTGATGGACGCCCAGCCGGAGTTCACCAAGGCGTTCTGGGACTATCTCGACCTGCTGGTCAGCGACGCACGGATCAAGCGCGGCCGCGAGATCCTCGCCCAGAACGCCGCGACCTTCGCGGCGGTTGAGAAGGCCTACGGCGTCGACCGCACCATCGTCGCGGCCATCTGGGGCGTCGAGTCGAATTTCGGCACCCAGATCGGCGACCGCTCGGTGCTGCGCTCGACCGCGACGCTCGCCTGCGTCGGCCGCCGGCAATCCTATTTCCGCGACGAGTTCCTGGCCGCCCTGGAGATCCTCCATCGCGGCGACGTCGTCCCCGAGCACCTGATGGGCTCGTGGGCCGGCGCCTTCGGGCCGACCCAGTTCATGCCGACCTCGTTCAAGCGCTTCGCCGTCGACTTCGACGGCGACGGCCGGCGCGACGTGGTCGACTCGCTGCCCGACATGATCGCCTCGACCGCCAACAACCTGAAGAAGGACGGCTGGGAGGCCGGCAAGACCTGGGGCTACGAGGTCGTCGTGCCGCAGGGCTTCAACTACCTGATGGCCGATTCGTCGCGCTGGCTCACCATGCAGGAGTGGACGCGGCTCGGCCTCGCCCGAGCCAACGGCAAGCCGTTCCCGCGGCCGGCCGACAAGGCTTATCTGCTGGTGCCGGCGGGGCGCCGCGGTCCGGCCTTCCTGATGCTCGGCAATTTTCGGGCGATCATGAAGTACAACCCGGCCGAGGCCTATGCGATGGCGATCGGCCACCTGGCCGACCGGATGCGCGGCGACGGGCCGATCGTGCAGCCGTGGCCCCGCGACGAGCGGGTGCTCACCTCGGCCGAGCGCTACGAGCTGCAGACCCATCTGGTGCGGCGCGGCTTCGACATCGGCGGCGAGCCGACCGGCCGCATCGGGCCGAAATCGCGCACCGCCATCAAGCGCTACCAGCAGGCCGCCGGGCTGACCCCGGACGGCTTCGCCTCGGCCACCCTGCTGGACCAGCTCCGCTCGCGCTAGCGGCCTCGAAATCCTGAGGATTTCACACGCCGGCGGCGACGCCGCGGTGGCTTGAAAACGCCGCCTTCTCCTGCGATCTTCGGCTCGCCATGTCGCTGCGGGCACGCGCGGCGTCGCGTCGGCGTCCCGAGGGGGCGGCCGGCGCGTTTCGGCGTGGCGTTCACGGCGGTCCGGGAGCGGCCGTCGACGGAGGCGACTCTGACGATGACACAGCGGTTTCTTCGCGCCCTCGCCGCGCTCTCGCTCCTGATCGCGGCCGAGGCGGCGGTGCTGGCCACGACCGTGCTGATCGCCGCCGGAGCCGCGTCCCCGGCCGCCGCCCAGCTCTTCGACGACCGCTTCCCGTTCCAGAACCCGTTCGCCAATCCGTACCAGCGGCAACGGCAGTACCAGCAGCAACAGCAGCAGCAGTTCTGGAACCCGTTCGCGCCGCAGCCCGAGCAGCGCCAGGGCCAGGCCGCGCCGCCGCCCGACTTCTCCAAGGCACCGCCGCCCAAGAAGCCCGAGGGGACCCCGAGCACCAATGTGCTGGTGTTCGGCGACTCGCTCGCCGACTGGCTCGGCTACGGGCTCGAGGTCTCCTTCACCGAATCGCCCGAGATGGGCGTGATCCGCAAGCCGCGGACCCATTCGGGGCTGATCCGCCAGGACATGCGCAGCGACCCGCGCGGCGACCATCCGGACTGGCCCAAGGCCATCCAGGAGATGCTGGCGACCGAGCGACCCGACTTCATCGTGATGATGATCGGCCTCAACGACCGCCGCCCGATCCGCGAGCCGCGCGCCGCGCGCGCCGCCGTCACCCGGCCCGGCCAGCAGCCCCAGCCGGGCCAGCCGCCGGCCG
>NZ_NPEX01000489.1 GCF_003258865.1 Rhodoplanes roseus
GCGGCGCCCGGGCGACCGGCGGCGCAAAGCCGGTTCGTGATGCGCGCCCGTCCCGTGATGCGCGCCCGTCCCGCGACGCGCGCCCCGGCCGCGGCGCCGGGGCCCGCAGCGATGCCGGCGAGCGGCCGCGCTTCCGCCGCCGCGATCGCGACGAGGCACCCGAGGAGCCGATGGTCCGGCCGCGCCGCGGCCACTCCTGGCGCTCCGAGGACGCGCCGCTGCGCACCCAGTACAAGGGCCCGCGCGGCGAAGGAAAGCCGCCGCGCGAGGAACCGACCGGTACCAAGCGCGCCGGCCTGCTGACCGACCGCAAGGGCCGAAAAGTTCTGGTCGAGCGGTTCGGCGATGCCAAGCCGAAAGTCGTCGCCACGGCACCGCGAAAATCCTA
This sequence comes from Rhodoplanes roseus, assembly GCF_003258865.1. Lineage (GTDB taxonomy): Bacteria > Pseudomonadota > Alphaproteobacteria > Rhizobiales > Xanthobacteraceae > Rhodoplanes > Rhodoplanes roseus. The sequence goes on from NZ_NPEX01000489.1 coordinate 389, forward strand.
CCGGCCGGACATCGACACGCCCGGCGCAAGGCAGCCCCGGGCCCGCGCCGAGGGCGATCGACCCTTCCGCAAGCGTCCCGAGGGAGACCGCCCGCAAGGCGACCGGCCGTTCCGGGCCCGCGCCGACGGCGATCGGCCGTTCCGCAAGCGCCCCGAGGGAGATCGCCCGCAAGGCGACCGCCCGTTCCGGGCCCGCGCCGAAGGCGACCGGCCGTTCCGCAAGCGTCCCGAGGGAGATCGGCCGCAGGGCGACCGCCCGTTCCGGGCCCGCGCCGAAGGCGACCGGCCGTTCCGCAAGCGTCCCGAGGGCGATCGGCCGCAGGGCGACCGCCCGTTCCGGGCTCGCGCCGAGGGCGACCGCCCGTTCCGCAAACGCCCCGAAGGAGATCGCCCGCAAGGCGACCGGCCGTTCCGGGCCCGTCCCGCCGGCGATCGGCCGCAGGGCGACCGCCCGTTCCGCGGCAAGCCGGCCGGTGACAAGCCGTTCCGGGCCCGTCCCGCCGGAGACCGTCCGCAAGGTGATCGTCCGGACGGCGATCGGCCGCGAGGTGACCGGCCATTCCGCGGCAAGCCGGCGGGTGATCGGCCGTTCCGCGACCGCGATGGCGGCCGCTCCGGCGGTCCGGGCGGCGACCGCAAGCCGGGCGGCTTCAAGGGCTCTGGCAAGCCGGGCGGCTTCAAGTCGGGTGACCGCAAACCGGGTGGCTTCAAGGCCGGCGGCAAGCCGGGTGGCTTCAAGGCCGGTGGCAAGCCCGGGGGCTTCAAGTCCGGCGGCAAGCCGGGCGGCTTCAAGCCGGGGGGCCGCGGCCCGCGTCCGTCCGGGCCCAGGGGCGGCTGATGCGGATCGTCGGCGGCCGGCTGCGCGGGCGAACCCTCGCCGGCCCGCGCTCGGCGGCGATCCGGCCGACCAGCGACCGCCTGCGCGAGTCGCTGTTCAACATCCTGGCGCACGCCTATGGCGATCCGATCACCGACGCGCGGGTGCTGGATCTCTTCGCCGGCACCGGCGCGCTCGGGCTCGAGGCGGTCTCACGCGGCGCGGCGTTCACGCTGTTCGTCGACGACGGGGCCGAGGCCCGCGCGCTGCTGCGCCAGAACGTCGAGAGCTTCGGCCTCGGCGGCGTGACCAAGATCTATCGCCGCGACGCGCAAAAGCTCGGGCCCGCCCATCCGATGCCGCCGTTCTCGCTCGCCTTCCTGGATCCGCCCTACGGCAAGGGCCTGGCCGCCCCGGCCCTCACGGCGGCCCGCGTGGGCGGCTGGCTGTCGCCGGACGCATTGGTGGTGGTGGAAGAGGCCGCCGATGCGCCGCTCCCCGCCCTCGACGGTTTCGAGGAGCTGGAGCGGCGCACCTGGGACGACACGGCCGTGACGTTCCTCCGAGCGGCGTGAGCGGGCCCTACTCCACCTTGAGGCCGGCGGCCTTGATGGGCGGGGCCCAGCGGGCGACCTCCTCCTTCACGTAGGCGGCGAGGTAGTCGGGGCCGCGGCGCTCGGGCGGAACGATGGACAGGCCGAGCTCGTCGAGGCGCTTCTTCACCAGCGGATCGTCGAGCGTCTGGTTGACGGCCGCCGAGAGCTTCTTGACGATCGCGTCGGGCGTTCCCTTGGGCAGGAACACGGCGTTCCAGGCATTGGCCTCGACGCCGGGCAGCCCGGCCTCGGTGGCGGTCGGCACGTCGGGCAGGATCGCCGAGCGGGTCGGCGACAGCACGGCGAGCGCCCGCACGTTCTTCTCCTGGACCTGCGGCAGCGCGGTCTGGATCGAGTCGCACATGTAGTCGATGCGGCCGCCGATCACGTCCTGCATGGCGGGCGCGGCGCCGCGATACGGCACGTGCGTCACGGTCGCGCCGATCGCCTGGTTGACCAGGAGGCACGGCACATGGGTGGCCGAGCCGAGGCCGCCGGAGCCGAAGCTCATCTCCCCCTGGTGCGCCTTCACATAGGCGGCGAAGCCCTTGAGATCCTCGATCGGCAGCGTCTTTCGCGCCACCAGGAGGCGCGGCGATTCGGTGGTCAGCCCCACCGGCGCGAAATCGGTCACCGGGTCGTAGAGCGGCTTGGCATACAAGGTCGGATGATAGGCGTGCGTCCCGACATTACCCATCACGAAGGTGTAGCCGTCCGGGGTGCCGCGGGCGATGCGCTGGGCGCCGAGGGCGCCGCCGC
>NZ_NPEX01000490.1 GCF_003258865.1 Rhodoplanes roseus
GCCCGCCGCGCGGGCGCCGATGCCGTTTCCGGATGCCGTGTCGACCGTCACGCGGGCGCTGTTCGACAAGATCGAGCGGCCGAAGGACGGCGGCGTGGTCGAGATCGTCGTCGATCCGCTGGTCGACGGGAAGACCGGGCTGCACACCGCGTCGGCCGCCGAGGCCGGGCGGCGGGCCGCCGAGATCGCCCGCGCCTATCCGCACATCCGCATCGTGGCGTTCACGCCCGAGGCCTTGGCGCGAAAGCCGCTGCTGCTGATCGGCACCATCACGGCCGTGCAGAACGCCGAGCAGGGCGCCGGCCAGAGCGCCGGCCAGGCGCCGGGCGCCTACACGGTGTGGTTCACGCTGGCCGACACGGCGAGCCAGCGCATCGTCGCCAAGGCCCAGGCGCCGGCCGTCGCCAACGACGTCAACGCCTCGCCGCTCGCCGCCGAGGCCGACAGCCCGGCGTGGCGGCGCGACGCCGCCGTCGAGGGCTACATCGAGAGCTGCCGCCAGACCAAGGTCGGCGACGCGCTGCGGCCCGCCTATGTGGCCCAGCTCCCCGTCTCGGCCCTGGTGGCGGAGGCGAACCGCGCCTATGCGGCGCGGCGCTACAAGGAGGCGCTGGCGCTCTATCGCCGGGCCGCCGAGACGCCGGACGGCGAGCAGCTCCGCGTGCTCAACGGCATCTACGTCTCGCTCGACCGGCTCGGCCGCAAGGCGGAGGCCGAGCAGGCCTTCGCCCGGCTGATCGACTACGGGCTCGGCCGCCGCGATCTCGCGGTGAAGATCCTGTTCCGGCCCGGCACGCCCGACTTCGTCCGCACCCGCGAGGCCCGCGCCTACCCGATGTGGCTGTCGCGCATCGCGGCACGTGCCGCCACCGGTGACGCCTGCCTGGAGATCGTCGGACACACCAGCCCGACCGGGCCGGCCGCCCTCAACGAGCGGCTCTCCGCCCTGCGGGCCGAGACGGTGCGCGACCGGCTCGACGCCGCCGCGCGCGGGCTGTCGCCGCGGCTCCTCGCCCGCGGCGCCGGCGCCCGCGAGACCATCGTCGGCACCGGCCGCGACGACGCCTCCGACGCACTCGACCGCCGCGTCGAGTTCAAGGTCCTGGGCTGCTCCTGAGTCGGCCGCTCGGCGTTCGGTCGCCCGGCGGTTGCTCGCACGACGTGCGTGCAAAAGCCCGGCGCCGCGCCGATTAACGCACCGCGGCTAACCCTTTTTTCGACGGATTCCGCACCTTTTGGATATCCTTCCGATTGTTCGTAAGGCTAGCTCTACTTTCACGTGCGCAGGTGTGGCGATTATGTCACCACTTTGGCGCGACCCGGGAGTACCGTTCGCCCATGGAATTGATCAACGGGGGGTGATTATGAAACAGGTTCTTCTGACGACGGCGGCACTGCTCGCGCTCACCGGTTCGACCTTCGCGGCCGACATGGCGGTCAAGGCGCCGCCCGCGCCGATCCCGGCGCCGGTGTTCTCCTGGAGCGGCTGCTACATCGGCGCGCATGTCGGCGGCGGCGTGCTGCACGACGACACGACCGTCGGCTTTGGCTTGGCCGTAGCGGGCCGCGGCGCCGGCGCGGTGGCCGGCGGCCAGCTCGGCTGCAACTACCAGACCGGCCTCTTCGTGTTCGGCATCGAGGGCGAGGGCTACTGGTCCGGCCTAAAGGTCGAGGAAGACAGCAACTACGGGCCGGGCTTCGCCACCAGCTTCGAGGCGAAAAACAAGTGGGATGCGACGGTCGCGGCCCGCTTCGGCTACGCCCTCGACCGCACCCTGGTCTACGGCAAGATCGGCTGGGCCTGGGGCGGGTTCGACTACTCGAGCACGGTCACGACCGGCGGTGTGGTGGCCGGCACCGCCGGGGCGTCCGGCACGCTGGACGGCCTGCTGCTCGGCGTCGGCGCCGAATACGCCTTCGCGCCGAACTGGACCACGAAGTTCGAGTACAACTACATCGGCTACGGCTCCAAGAGCCTGGACTGGTCGGCGTGCGATGGCGGCGGCTGTGGCTATGTCGGAAGCTATCCGGTGAGCGCCGACAAGCACATCTTCAAGGTCGGCGTGAACTACCTGTTCAATTTCGGCGGCGCGCCCGTGGTCGCGCGCTACTGAGCGAGGCCCCTCTCGCGCGGACCGTTTCACGACGCGGTCCGCTGAGACGACGGAGCCCCGGGCCTGCGCCCGGGGCTCTTTCGTTGCTTGAAGGGACGACCGCTTCGCTGCGACCGGCAGCCGTCAGGTCGCGACCGGCCGCGCTGTCGCATCCTCGGCGCGCGGCGCCGCGACGCGGCGCTTGGCCATCAGCTTCACGGTGCGGCCGAGCGCCTTCAGGGGCTCGTGGCGGACGGCCTTGCCGGCCAGCACCAGAGCGAGCCCCAGCGGCCGCCACAGCGGCTGCGGCAGCCGCCCCAGGAGCTCGACCAGATCACTCGGCGAATGGCCGGGGTGATGGCGGCTGCCCGCCGCCACGGTCGCGGTCCAGCGCGCCACCTCGCGGCGCGCGTGGTCGACCTCCTCGGGCGAGAGATCGGCCGCGGCGGCTTCGGCCGGCCG
>NZ_NPEX01000491.1 GCF_003258865.1 Rhodoplanes roseus
GGGCCCGACCGCGGGCGGCCGGCCGACATGCACGGCCCGGCCCGCCAGAGGAGACCTTCATGTTTGCGTTCGGCGATCTGTTTCAGTGGGACCGTTTCATCACCCCGTCGATCATCAAGGTGTTCTACTGGCTGGCCGTGGTCCTCTCGGCCCTGTTCGGGCTCTCCGGCATGGTCTCGGCGATCGGACTGATGGGCCAGAGCATCGTCGCCGGCCTGATCGCCCTGATCGGCAGCCTGCTCGGCGCCTTCGTCGGCATCATCGTGGCCCGCATCTCGGCCGAGTTCGTGCTGATTGTGTTCCGCATCAACGAGCACCTCGGCGCCATCCGCAACAACGGCCGGATGTAGGCGGGCGCTTTCCTGTACCGGTCATGGCCGGGCTCGTCCCGGCCATCCACGCCTTTTCCGCTTCGACGCCGTCAGACCGTGGATGCCCGCGACAAGCGCGGGCATGACGACGCCGAGGGGCCCGTGCCTCACGTGGCGAAGCGGAAATGCAGCACGTCGCCGTCGGCGACGACGTACTCCTTGCCCTCCAGCCGCAGCCGGCCGACGTCGCGGGCGCCGGCCTCGCCGCCATAGGTGGCGTAGTCGTCGTAGGCGATGGTCTCCGAGCGGATGAAGCCGCGCTCGAAGTCGGTGTGAATGACGCCGGCCGCCTGCGGCGCCTTGGTGCCGCGCGTGATCGTCCAGGCGCGCGCCTCCTTGGGGCCGACGGTGAAGAACGTCACCAGGTCGAGAAGCTGGTAGCCGGCCCGGATCAGCCGGTTGAGGCCGGGCTCTTCCAGCCCGATGGCGGCCAGGTAGTCGGCCCGCTCCTCGCCCGGCAGGATGGCGATCTCGGCCTCGATCTGGGCCGAGATGACGACCGCCACGGCCCCCTCCTCGGCGGCCCGCGCCTCGACGGCCTTCGAGTAGGCGTTGCCGGCGCCGGCGGCGCCCTCCTCGACATTGCAAACGTAGAGCACCGGCTTGGAGCTCAACAGGCCGAGCATGCGGAACGGCTTCTCGTCCTCGGGCTTGCGCTCGACGAAGCGCGCCGGCTTTCCCTCGCGCAGCAGCACCAGCGCGCGCGTCATCAGGTCGAGCAGCTCCTTGGCCTCCTTGTCGCCGCCCTTGGCCTTCTTCTCGGCGGCGACGACGCGCTTCTCCAGGCTGTCGAGATCGCTGAGCATCAGCTCGGTCTCGATGGTCTCGATGTCGGCGACCGGGTCGATCCGCCCCTCGACATGGGTGATGTCCCCGTCGTCGAAGCAGCGCACCACGTGGACGATGGCGTCGACCTCGCGGATGTTGGCGAGGAACTGGTTGCCGAGCCCCTCCCCCTGCGAGGCGCCGCGCACCAGGCCGGCGATGTCGACGAAGGCCAGTCGCGTCGGAATGATCTCGCCCGACCCGGCGATGCCGGCCAACACATCGAGCCGCGGATCCGGCACCGCCACCTCACCGACATTCGGCTCGATGGTGCAGAACGGGTAGTTCGCCGCCTGCGCGGCCGCCGTGGCGGTGAGCGCGTTGAACAGGGTCGACTTGCCCACGTTGGGCAGGCCGACGATGCCGCATTTGAATCCCATGATGCTCTCGTCAGGACAGGAAATCGGGCACCAGCGCCTCCGGAGGGCGCCGGTGAGGCTCAGTCAGGCGATTTGCGGCCAGTGTTCGGGTCCGCGGCCGCTCCCACCCTCATGGTGAGGAGCGCCCGAAGGGCGCGTCTCGAACCATGTGGCCACCGCAGTGGCCGTCCTCGCCCTTCGAGGCCCCGCTTCGCGGGGCACCTCAGGGTGAGGGCGGAAAGAGACCGCGTCGATTGTGGAACGACGTCAAACATCGCGATCCCCCGACGGCGCGCCAACTCCTCGTCGCGCTCGGCGTCGTGCTTCACGCGCGCCAGGACCGCGTCGGGCAACGTGATCGTCACATCGGCCATGCTCGCGCATCCTTCGGTTCATGACTCCGCCCCGCATCACGTGCCGACCGGAACGACAAAGGTCGATCTGCCGTCGCTCCACGTCAGGATGACGGCGATCCCTTGACGGGGCGCGGATCGGCGCGCTCCGTCTTTCCGGCACCGGCTCCGCCGGCCGGCTCCTTGTCCGGCCCCAAAAAGCCCTTGGCCTGCATGGCCAGGTGGACCTTGTTCTGGAAGGTGGAGTCCTGGCCCTTGGCGAGCAGGCCGGCGTTGTCGGCGACGACGTCGCACAGGGTCGCGACCCAGTCGCGCTCGGCCTTGGCGAAGTCCTGCAGCACGTAGTTGTGGACCAGCTCCTTGGCGCCCGGATGGCCGATGCCGATCCGCACGCGGCGGAAGTCGTTGCCCATATGGGCGCCGATCGAGCGCAGGCCGTTGTGGCCGGCGGCGCCGCCGCCCGTCTTCAGCCGCACCTTGCCGGGCGGCAGATCGAGCTCGTCGTGCAGCACCACGATGTCGGAGAGGCCGTCGACATGCAGCGGATGCAGCGAGCGCAGCTCCAGCACGCGAGCGACTTTTCGCAGCACGCGGTTCTTGCGCC
>NZ_NPEX01000492.1 GCF_003258865.1 Rhodoplanes roseus
ACCCAGACCCGTCGCTCCGCGCCGGCTCCGACCTCTCCCCGCTGGGGAGAGGTGAACAGGAACGCGACGTCCGCCCGCGGGTTGCGCGGGCGAATCCTTTCCGCCATCCTGACGAAAACGAGAACAACCCGCCCGAGGAGCCGGCAGCATGGCCGTGTCGAAGCGCGTCGGCCTTCTGGTCACCTGCCTGGTCGATCTCGTCCGCCCGTCGGTCGGCTTCGCGTCGGCGCGTCTGCTCGAGGACGCCGGCTGCAGCGTCGACGTGCCGCCGCAGACCTGCTGCGGCCAGCCGGCGTTCAACTCGGGCGACCGCGCGACCGCGCGAAAAATCGCCGAGCAGGTGATTCTGGCGTTCGAGCCGTTCGATTACGTGGTGGTGCCGTCCGGCTCCTGCGCCGGCCAGGTCCGCCTGCACTATCCCGAGATCTTCCAGGGCGATCCGAACTGGCAGCCACGCGCCGACGCGGTGGCGGCCAAGACCTACGAGCTGACGCAGTTCCTGGTCGACGTCTGCGGCGTCACGGGTGTCGCGGCCCGCGTGTCGGGCACGGCGACCTATCACGACTCCTGCTCCAGCCTGCGCGAGCTGGGCGTGCGCCTGCAGCCGCGAAAGCTGCTCGCCACCGTCGAAGGCCTCGGCCTGATCGAGCTCGTCGACAGCGACGTCTGCTGCGGCTTCGGCGGCACCTTCTGCGTCAAGTATCCGGAGATCTCCGATCGCATGGTCGGCAAGAAGGCGGCGGCCGTCACGGCGAGCGGTGCCGATCTGCTGCTCGCCGCCGATCTCGGCTGTCTGCTCAACATCGCCGGAAAGCTGTCGCGCGACGGCGCCGCGGTGCAGGTGCGTCACGTCGCCGAGATCCTGGTCGGCGACACCGACACGCCGCCGATCGGCGTCGCCCCGCAACCCTCGCCCGCGCCGCCGGAGCCGAAACCATGAGCCGCGCTGCGTCCAAACTCCGGTCATTCCGGGGCGCGCCGACGGCGCGAACCCGGAATCCAGCCGCGCGCACGGCCGTCGTGGCTGGATTCCGGATCGCCTCGCCGCGCGACGCGTCCGGAATGACGGCATCTGATCACGGACGAAGCCCATGAGCCGCGTCGCGACCACCGAAACGTTCGACGAGAATGCGCGCCGCGCGCTCGCCGATCCGGCCCTGCAGGGCTCGCTCGCCTTCGTCGAGGCCAACTTTCCGGCGCGCCGCCGCGCCGTGGTCGACGCGCTGCCGGAGTTCGACGCGCTGCGCGACTCCGCCCGCGACATCAAGGCCCACACGCTGGCGCATCTCGACCTGTATCTGGAGGCCTGGGAAGCGCGGGTGAAGGAGCAGGGCGGTCACGTGCACTTCGCGCCGACCGCCGCCGACGCCAACGACATCGTCCTGAACATCTGCCGCCAGGTCGGCGCCCGCACGGTCACCAAAGGCAAGTCGATGGTGGGCGAGGAGATCGGCGTCAACGAGCATCTGGAGCAGCACGGCATCGTGCCGGTCGAGACCGATCTGGGCGAGTACATCGTCCAGATCCGCGACGAGCTGCCGTCTCACATCATCATGCCGGCCGTGCATCTCAACCGCCAGCAGATCGCCGCCGACTTCCGCCGCGTGCACACCGACCTGCCGCCCGACCGCGACCTCGGCACCGCCACGGCGCTGCTGAGCGAGGCGCGCACGATGTTGCGCAAGAAATTCCTGGCCGCCGATGTCGGCATCACGGGCGCCAACTTCCTGATCGCCGAGACCGGCTCGTCCGTGATCGTCACCAACGAGGGCAACGGCGATCTCACCTGCACGCTGCCGCGCGTCCACATCGTGCTGGCGTCGATCGAGAAGCTGGTGCCGACCCTGGAGGACATGGCGCAGCTTCTGCGCGTTCTCGCGCGCTCGGCGACGGCCCAGGAAATGTCGGTCTACACGACGATCACGACGGGCTCGCGCCGGAGCGACGATCCGGACGGGCCGCACGAGTATCACGTCGTGCTGGTCGACAACGGCCGCTCCGCCATGCTGGCCGGAGAGTTCCGCGACATGCTCCGCTGCATCCGCTGCGGCGCCTGCATGAACCACTGCCCGGTCTATCACGCGGTCGGCGGCCACGCGTACGGCTTCGTCTATCCGGGCCCGATGGGCGCCGTGCTGACGCCGAGCCTGCTCGGCGTCGACCGCGCCGGCGGCCTGCCCAACGCCTCGACGTTCTGCGGCCGCTGCGAGGAGGTGTGCCCGGTCCGGATTCCGCTGCCGCGGCTGATGCGGTACTGGCGCGACCGTCAGTTCGCGCGCGAGCTGACTTCGCCGGTGTCCCGCGCCGGCCTCGCGGCGTGGGGCTTCTTCGCGACGCGGCCGTGGCTCTATCGCGTGACCACCGGGCTCGGCACCCGGCTGCTCGCCCGGCTCGGCCGCGCGCGCGGACGCTTCCGGTGGCTGCCGCTCGCCGGCGGCTTCACGGCGACGCGCGACATGGCGGCACCGCAGGGCGCGACCTTCCAGCAGCAGTGGCGCAGCCGGTC
>NZ_NPEX01000493.1 GCF_003258865.1 Rhodoplanes roseus
TGCGCCTGCGCCCGCTCGCGCCGCTCCCGCTTGCCCATCGATCCCGTCTCCAGGGCGAGGCCGACATTGTCGACCGCCGGCGACCCTCCCCCTCCAGGGGAGGGTGAGCTAGCCGCGCTTACTTCGGTCCCGCGACGATGTGGTTGTCGTGCAGCGCCGCGATCTCGTGATCGGCGTAGCCGATCTCGGCGAGGATCTCGTCGGTGTGCTCGCCGAGCCGGGCGGCACGGCGCGGCGGCTCGCGGTCGAGCTCGGAGAAGGCGAAGGGCGTCCCGGGCACCAGATACTCGCCGATGCCGGGCTGCTCGAGCCGCGAGAACATCGGGTTGTCGGGCGAACAGTCCGGGTCCTCCTCGGTCACCTGGCGGAACGAGCGGAACACCGACCAGGTGACGCCGTGCTCGTCGAGCGCGTGGGCGAAGTCCTCGACATTGCGCTGGCGGAACCAGGGCGCCAGCAGCTCGGTGATCTCCTTGCGGGCCTTGAAGCGGTCGCCCTCGCGCGACAGCCGCAAGCCGAGCCGCACGCCGAGATCGTCGAACTCCTCGTGCAGGCCCGTGGTGTGGCGCAGGCCGTCCCATTGCCGGTTGGTGAGCGCGACGATCATGACGCGGCGGCCGTCGGCGGTCTCGAAATCCTGGCCGTAGGCGCCGTACAGCGCATTGCCGAAGCGCGGCCGGTCGAAGCCGTTGACCTGGACCTCGCCGATGATGCCGAGATGACCGAGCGTCGCCAGCGCGACGTCCTTGAGGGCCAGCTCGACGAGCTGGCCCTGGCCGGTCCGGCGGCGGTGGCGCTCCGCCGCCATCAGGCCGAGCGCCGCCTTCTGGCCGGTGACCAGATCCCAGGCCGGCAGCACGTGACAGACCGGATCCTTCGATCCCTCCGGACCGGTGGCGGACGGAAAGCCGACCGCCGGGTTCACGGTGTAGTCGACGGCGGGGCCGCCGCGCCGGTCGCCCAGGACCGAGACCATGATCAGGTCCTCGCGGTGCTTTCTCAGGCTGGCGTAGTCCATCCAGCCGCGCACCCGCAGATTGGTCAGAAACATGCCGCAGTCGGGCCCAGGCGCGCAGATCAGCCGGGTGAGGATCTCCTGGCCGCGCGGCGTCGCCATGTCGACGGCGAGCGAGCGCTTGCCCTTGTTGAGGCCGGCCCAGAACAGGCTCTGATTGTCCTTGGTGACGGGCCAGCGGTGATGGTCGAGGCCGCCGCGGATGCGGTCGAACCGGATCACGTCGGCGCCGAGCTGCGCCAATGTCATGCCGGCGAACGGCACCGCCACGAACGCCGACCCTTCGACGACCCGCATGCCTTCCAGGACCTTGACCATCACCAGGCTCCGTTTGAACAATGCGAACGCTTTACCGTGCCGCTACCCCCCTCCCCGACCCTCCCCCACAAGGGGTGAGGGAGCAGGCTGGGGCGAGGCCAATCACTTCCAACAATCATCGACTCGACAGCGAAAGTGCTGCGGCTCTTGCGTTCCCTCCCCCCTTGAGGGGGAGGGACAGGGAGGGGGGTGGCCGCGGCGTACAGCTCCGCCGATCACCCCTGCGGCAGCAGCCCCGCGAGCTTGGCGCGTTCGACGATCGTCCGCGACATGCGGATCGAGGCGACGTCGACCATGCGGCCGTCGAGGCTGATGGCGCCGTGGCCCTCCCGGCTCGCGGCCGCGGTGGCGTCGAGCACCCGGATCGCCCAGGCCAGCTCCGCCGCGGGCGGCACGAAGGTCTCGTTGACGGTCTCGATCTGGGCCGGGTGGATGCACCACTTGCCGTCGAAGCCCATCGCGCGGGCGATACGGCACGCCTTCCGGAACCCGTCCGGATCCCGTATCCCGGCGAACGGGCTGTCGACGGCACGCTTGTCGAAGGCGCGCGCCGTGCTGACGATGGTGTGCATGATGTGGTGCCAGCGATGGCCCGGATAGAGCGCGTCGTGCTCGTCCGGCTCGCCGATCGAGGCCATCGGCATCCACACCGAGGCGGCGTAGTCGCCGGCGCCGTAGATCAGCGTCTCCAGCCGCGGCGAGGCGGAGGCGATCTCGCGAATGTTGACGCAGCCCGCCGCCGTCTCGATCAGCGCCTCGATGCCGATCGGGCGCGACAGGCCCATGGCGGCCTCGATCTGCGACAGCAGCGTGGCGACGAAGTGCACGTCCGAGGCCGCGCCGACCTTAGGCACCACGACGAGATCGACGCGGTCGCCCGCCTCCTCCACCACCTCGATGAGGTCGCGATAGGCGAACGAGGTGTCGAGCCCGTTCATGCGGAACTGGCGGAGTTTTCGGCCGAAGTCGAGCTCCTTGAAGGCGCGCACCACATTGGCGCGCGCCGCCTCCTTCTCGGCGGGCGCGACGGCGTCCTCGAGATCGATGCACACCGCGTCGGCGGGCGCCGCGGCGGCCTTCTGGATCATGCCCCAGTTGGAGGCCGGGACGATCAGGATGGAACGTTCGAGACGGTCGGTCATGAGAGTTTGTCGAGATCTGAAGAGCG
>NZ_NPEX01000494.1 GCF_003258865.1 Rhodoplanes roseus
TCGGCCTCGCCCTGCTGCTCGGCATCCTGGCGGCGCGCTACGGCATCGTCCGGCCGATGCTGGACATGACCGGGGCCATGACGGCGCTGGCCAGGGGCGTGCTGACGACCACGGTTCCGGGGATCGGACGGGGTGACGAGATCGGCACCATGGCGAGCGCCGTGCAGGTGTTCAGGGACAACGCCCTGGAGAACGAGCGCCTCAAGGACGAGCAGCGCGCCGCCAGCGAGGCGGCCGACCGCATGCGTCGGGAAGCCGTGCTGGAGATGGCGCGCAATGTCGAGCGCGAGTCGCTCGATGCGATCAGCGGGATCGGCAGGGTGTCACGCGGCGTCGGCAGCACGGCCGAGGCGATGGCGAGCCGGGCCGTGGCGGTGGGCGAGACCTCGCGCGGGGTGGCGACCTTCGCCGACCATGCGAAAGCCACGGCCGAAGCCGTGGCCGCCGCGGCCGAGGAGCTCTCCTCCTCGGTCCAGGAGATCACCGACCAGATCGCCCGCACCAGTGCGGCGACCCGGGAGGCGGTCTCGGCCGGCGCCGATGCACAAGCGAAGATCCGCTCGCTGTCCGAGGCGGTCGCCCGCATCTCCGAGGTGACGCATGTGATCAGCGACGTCGCCGCACAGACCAACCTGCTCGCCCTCAACGCCACCATCGAGGCGGCCCGGGCCGGCGAGGCCGGCAAGGGCTTCGCCGTGGTCGCCGCCGAGGTAAAGTCGCTCGCCAACCAGACGGCCCGCTCGACCGAGGACATCAACCGCCACGTCCACGACATCCGGGCAGCCACGGCCGAGGCCGTGCGCGCCGTCGAGGAGATCGGCGAGCGCATTCACGGCATCGACGGGATCGCCGGCGCGGTCGCGGCCGCCGCCGAGCAGCAGGGCGCGGCGACCCGCGAGATCGCCCGCAGCGTCCAGCAGACCAACGAAGCGGCGCACGAGGTCGCGACCCGCATCGCGACCGTGTCGAGCGAGACCGCCGCCGTCGGCGGCAACTCGGTCGAGGTGCGAGAAGCGGTCGCCGTCATGACGCACGACATCGAGGCCCTGCACGGCCGCTTGTCCCGCATCGTCGAGGCCGCGCAACCCGACGCGGCGTGAGCGCGACCTGGTCGGCTTTTGCGCGCACGACTCTAGCGCAGCTTGATGCGCCCCTCGACGCCGGTCTTCACCTCGCCGAGGCGGCGGACATAGACCATCACCTCGTTGGCCAGCAGGGGCGAGTCGTCGGTCGGCAGCAGGTGCTTGGCGTCGCGCACCATGTCGTAGCCGTCGCCGCCGCGGGCCAGGAAGTCGTTCACGGCGACCGTATAGGTGCGGCGTGGGTCGAGCGGCTTGCCGTCGACCAGCACCGAGAGGACGCGGGTGCCGACCGGCTTGGAGACGTCCGCCGCGATGGTCAGGCCGGACACCTGAGGAAACCGGCCCGAGGCGTCGGGCAGGCGGGCGAGGCCGTGCTCGATGGCGGCGCGCAGCTCGGCGCCGCCGATCTCGATCGGCACCACGCGATTGCCGAAGGGCAGCTCGGCCAGCACGTCGCGGCGCGTGATCGCGCTGCCGGCCGGATAGACGCGGCCCGAGCGGATACCGCCGCCGTTGAGGATCGCGGCCTCGGTCTTGAGGCTGGTGCGTACCGCGTCGGCGAAGACGTTGCCGATCGCCGCCTCGCGGGTCCGCACCGTGGCGTTGCGGCTGTCCCACTCGACCGCCGTGGTGCCGAGCGGCGCGTTCATCTCGTTGGCGAGCTCGGCCTGGTAGCCCTTCACGGCCGCGAGCACCTCCGGATCGGGAGTCACGGTGGCCGTGTCGATGATGCGGAACTGCGGCCACCACGCTATCGCGCGGTGGCCCTCCGACGTCGTCCGGACCGTCACGTCGACATCCACGGCGGTGACGTAGATCGCTTCGTAGGCGGATTCCACCAGCGCGCTGCTCTGGTCGTAGTTGATGAACAGATCGTGGTTGTGGCCGCCCAGGACGAGGTCGACCACCCCGGTCGAGATCATGGCGCGCTGCTGGTCGCGGTCGGCATGGACCACGGCGACGACGAAGTCGGCGCCGTCGGCCCGCAGCGCGGCCGCCTGCTGCTTCAGCGTCTCGACGGAATCGCGAAACACCAGATCCTCCGGATTGGAGGCGCGCGCCGTGTCGTCGTAGGTGAGGCCGACGATGCCGATCTTGACGCCCTCGACCGCGACGATGCGGCGGTCCTGGAAGCCGGGCAGCACGGCGTCGCCGGGGCCGCGCAGATTGGCGGCGAACAGCGGGAAGCGCGCCTCGCCCATCCGCTTCAGGAACACGGCCTTGCCGAAGTCGAATTCGTGATTGCCGGGCACGAAGACGTCCGGACCCACCATGTTGGTGAGCGTGACGATATGGGCGCCCTGGTCGAGCCCCGACATCAGCGACGGCGACAGCGTGTCGCCGGCATGCGCCACCAGCACGGTCGAGCCGGCGGTGGCGCCGCGGGCGCGCTCCGCCTTCACGGCGGCGGCGAGCC
>NZ_NPEX01000495.1:0-346 GCF_003258865.1 Rhodoplanes roseus
GTGCCGCCGGTCGCGCCCGTGACCCTGAAAGCCAGACTGCCGTGAACCCGGACCTGTTCGCCACCTTCCTGCTGCTGACCCTGGTGCTCATCCTCACGCCGGGCCCGATCGTCACCCTGATGATCTCGACCGGCGCCACCCAGGGACCCCGCGCGGTTCTGGCCACCACGGTCGGCACCATGGCGGGCAACACGGTGCTGATCGGCTCGGTCGCCTTCGGGCTCGGCCTGGTGCTGGCGAGCGCCGCCGTGCTGTTCGAGATCGTCCGCTGGGTCGGCGTCGTCTACCTGGTGTGGATCGGCATCCAGACGTTCCGCCGGGCCGGGCAGGGGGCGCCCCCGGCGCC
>NZ_NPEX01000495.1:356-2493 GCF_003258865.1 Rhodoplanes roseus
GGCGGGGTTCACGTCTCACGCGGCTTCCTGGTGGCGGTGTCCAATCCCAAGACCATGGCGTTCTTCACGGCGTTCCTGCCGCAGTTCGTCGATCCGACCCTGCCGACGACGTTTCAGCTCGCCGTCATGGTGGCGGTCGCCGTGGTGATGTCCGGCGTTCTCGACGCGACCTGGGGCGTCGCCGCCGGCTTCGGCCGCGCCTGGTTCATGGCGCCGTCGCGCCAGAGGCTGCTGGGCCGCGTCTCCGGCCTGGTGCTGATCGGCGGCGGCGTGTGGCTGTCGCTGTCGCGGCGGCCGGCGTGATGCTGCACTGCGGTACCGTCGCCGCGTGCCTTGCCGGCCCGGCCCGGGCAGGCTAGACCCGCGCGATGCTCAGAACCGCGCTCTATGCCGGCTCGTTCGATCCGGTCACCAACGGCCACCTCGACGTCGTCCGCCAGGCGGTCCGCCTGGCCGATCGGCTCGTGCTGGCGATCGGCATCCATCCCGGCAAGGTGCCGCTGTTCTCCGCCGAGGAGCGCGCCGCCATGCTGGAGGAGACCTGTGGGCCGCTCGCGGCCGCAGTGGGCACCACGATCGAGTGCATCACGTTCGGCGGGCTGGTCGTCACGGCGGCCCGGGAGGAGGGCGCCGTCGCCCTGATCCGCGGCCTGCGCGACGGCACCGACCTCGACTACGAGATGCAGCTCGCCGGCATGAACGGCGCCATGGCGCCCGAGATCGCCACCGTGTTCCTGCCCGCCTCGCCGCTGGTGCGCCCGATCACCGCCACACTGGTCCGCCAGATTGCCGCCATGGGCGGGGACGTCTCGACCTTCGTGCCGCCGGCCGTGGCCGCGCGACTGAAGGTCCGGTTCGCCGCCCGGGCCCCCTGACGAGACGCGCCGGCGATGCGACCCATCCCCGTCACCGCCGCGCGAGCGCCCGTCCGGACCATGTCTCTCATCGCAACCCGCAAGGACGTTCCATGATCCGTTTGTTCGCCGCGCTCGCCCTGATGATGGTCTCGGTGGTCGCCCAGGCCCAGCAGCTCCCGGCCGGCACCGATCCGCAGAACACCATCCTGCTCGACACCAAGGACGGCCGCATCGTCATCAAGCTGCGGCCCGATCTGGCGCCCAAGCACGCCGAGCGGCTCAAGCAGCTCGCCCGCGACAAGTACTACGACAACGTGCCGTTCCACCGCGTCATCGAAGGCTTCATGGCGCAGACCGGCGACGGCCAGTTCGGCAACGGCACGGGCGGCTCGAAGTACCCGAACCTGCCGGCCGAGTTCTCCAACGTGCCGTTCAAGCGCGGCATCGTCGGCATGGCGCGGTCGAGCGATCCCAACTCGGCCAACAGCCAGTTCTTCATCATGCTCGCCGAGAACCCCGGCCTCGACGGCAAGTACACGGTGGTCGGCGAGGTGGTCAGCGGCATGAACGCCGTCGACAAGGTCAAGAAGGGCTCGCCGACCGACAACGGCCGCGTCACCAATCCGGACAAGATCGTCCGCATGCAGGTCGCGGCCGACGCCAAGTGACGGCCGCGTAACCCCTGCGGTGCGGAGGCCCGGGCCACGGCCCGCACCCGCGCCGCCCGTTTCCGACTTCGCCTTTCGTCAGTCAGTTTCGATCGAACAAGGGACATCATGAGCGACGTGACCGAGAACACCCTCCTGCTGGAGACCACCAAGGGCCCCGTGACCATCGAGATGCGGCCCGACCTCGCGCCCGGCCATGTCGCGCGCATCAAGGAGCTGGTCCGCCAGGGCTTCTACGACGGCATCGTGTTCCACCGCGTGATCGAGGACTTCATGGCCCAGACCGGCTGCCCGAACGGCACCGGCACGGGCGGCTCCGGCCAGAAGCTGAAGGCCGAGTTCTCGCGCGAGAAGCACACCCGCGGCACCGTCTCGATGGCGCGCGCCCAGAACCCGGATTCGGGCGACAGCCAGTTCTTCATCTGCTTCACCGAGGCGCCCTGGCTCGACGGCCAGTACACGGTGTGGGGCAAGGTCACGGACGGCATGGACAACATCGACAAGATCAAGCGCGGCGAGCCGGTGAGCGACCCCGACAAGATCATCACGGCCCGCATGGCCGCCGACGCCGCGGCGTAGCTCGCTCCGCCTGACCCGGTTCACCTCCCCCTG
>NZ_NPEX01000496.1 GCF_003258865.1 Rhodoplanes roseus
ATCAACGACCTGCCGCATGCGATGCGGTTCGGCCGCTCGCCGCGCGACTTCGTCACGCTGTTCGACGACCTGCTCACGAACGTGCTGAGCGCCGAGGACGAGTCCGTGGTGATCGACGTGACGGCGCATTGCCACGTGTTCGGCCGGCCCTCCGGCGCCTGGGCCTACGAGGCGATCGTCAAGTCCGTCATGGGACGTGACGACGTCTACGTCGCGACCCGCGCCGAGATCGCTGATTACGTGCTGAAGACCGCGGGCTGAACGCGCCGCGGGAGCCAATCTCCGTCTGATCCGGCCCGCCGCGTCTGCGCGGCGGGCCGGATGCGTTTCACGGTCCGGCGTGGCGGCTGCGACGACACGAGCCGGTTGACCGCGACGCCGCCGTCCCTCACTCTCGCACCAACAACGAACATCCGGACGCCCGTCCGGAGCAACGAAACGTGCTCGGGAGAGAAACGCATGTGTCTGTTCTGCGGAACAAAACCGTTCGGATTCGAGGCCGCCTCGCTGTCGCGGCGACATTTCATGGCGGGCGCCGCCGCCATGGGTGGTCTCTATGCCGCGGCCCGGACGGTCGAGCCGGTCGTTGCGCTGGCGCAGGACGGCAAGGCCGACATCATCATCGAGAACGCCAAGGTTGTGACGCTCGATCCGAAGACGCCGCGCGCCGAGGCGATCGCGATCGCCGGTGACAAGATCGTCGGCGTCGGGTCGCGTCGCGACCTCGAGCAGTTCCGCGGTCCCTCGACCCGGATCGTCGACGCCGGCCAGCGCGTCGTGGTGCCCGGCCTCAACGACGCGCACACGCATTTCATCCGCGGCGGCCTCACCTACTCGCAGGAGGTCCGCTGGGACGGCGTGCCGTCGCTCGCCCTCGCATTGCAGATGCTGAAGGAGCAGGCGGCCCGCACGCCGGCGCCGCACTGGGTGCAGGTGATGGGCGGCTGGACGCCGCATCAGTTCAAGGAGAAGCGGCTGCCGACCCTGGAGGAGATCAACGCGGCGACCGGCGACGTGCCGTGCTACGTGATGCATCTCTACGACCGCGGCTTCGTCAACAAGGCGGGCCTGCGGGCGCTCGGCTGGAACCGCGACACGCCGGAGCCGTTCGGCGGCGTGATCGCGCGCGACGGCAGCGGCATGCCGACCGGTTTGGTGGTGGCGACGACCAGCCTGGTCAGCCTGCTCTCGGTCTTCGCCAAGGTGCCGAAGCTGTCGCCCGAGGACCAGATCACGTCGACCCGGCACATGATGCGCGAGCTGAACCGGCTCGGCATGACCAGCCTGATCGACGCCGGCGGCGGCGGCCAGAACTATCCCGAGCACTACCAGGCGATCGCCAAGCTCGCCGCCGACAAGGCGCTCACCGTGCGCATCGGCTACACGCTGATGGCGCAGCGGCCGGGTCGCGAGATCGAGGACTACAAGGGCTGGCTCGCCAAGGCGAAGCTCTACGAGGGCGACGACTACTTCCGCCTGTGTGGCGCCGGCGAGTACACGGTGTGGGCCGCCGGCGACAACACCAACTTCGCCAAGGATCCGATCATGCAGCCTCCGATCATGGAGGAGAAGCTGACCGAGGTCCTCACCTTCGTGGCGCAGAACGGCTGGCCGTTCCGCATGCACGCGTCGTTCGACTTCACGGCGCAGCGCATTCTCGGCGTCGTCGAGAAGGTCCACAAGCAGGTGCCGGTCGACAAGCTGCGCTGGGGCCTCGAGCATTGCGAAGGCATCACGGCGCGCTCGCTGGAACGCCTGCAGGCGCTCGGCGGCAGCCTCGGGCTGCAGAACCGCATGTCGCTCGACGGCGAGGCCTATGTCGAGAAGTGGGGCCTCGAAGCCTCGGCCGACGCGCCCGCCTTCGGTCGCATCCGCGAGATGGGCATCCCCTACGCGCTCGGCACCGACGGCAACCGCGCGGCGAGCCACAATCCGTGGGTCGGGATCCAGTGGCTGGTCACCGGCCGGACGGTCGGCGGGCTGCGCCACGCGGCCGAGCGAAACCTGCTCAGTCGCGAGGAGGCGCTCAAGGCCTACACGACCAACGGCGCCTATATCAGCAACGAGGAGGACAAGAAGGGGACGCTGTCGGTCGGCAAGTGGGCCGATCTGGCCGTCCTCAACGAGGACTACTTCTCGATTCCGGAGGACCGCATCTCTCAGATGAGTGCGGCACTCACTATCGTGGGCGGCAAGGTGGTCTACGGCGACGGCCAGTATGCCGGTCTCGCGCCCGCCGCGCTGGCAGTCGCGCCGGACTGGCTGCCGATCAAGCACTATGCCGGCTATGGCCGCCAGGCTTCGGCCGACTTCGGATCCCGCCATGCCGGGCTCGACGACGGACGCGCGCTCGCCGCCGCCATGATCGCGGACGCGATGCCGACGGTGGTCGGCGACGACGGGCGGAGCTGGACGCTCGGCTGCGGCTGCGGACTGCTGTGATCCGGGCCTGACACGAC
>NZ_NPEX01000497.1 GCF_003258865.1 Rhodoplanes roseus
GACCGGCGAGATCTCCACCCAGATCGGCGCCATGCAGGCGGCGACCAGCGACTCGGTCACGGCGATCAAGGAGATCGGCGGCACCATCGGCCGCATCGCCGAGATCACCGCCACCATCGCGGCCGCCGTCGAGGAACAGGGCGCCGCGACCAACGAGATCGCCCGCAACGTCCAGCAGGCGGCGAGCGGCACCACCGAGGTCGCCACCAACATCACCGAGGTCGATCGCGGCGCCGCCGAGACCGGATCCGCCTCCTCCCAGGTGCTGTCCTCGGCGCAGTCGCTGTCGAGCGAGAGCAACCGCCTCAAGCTTGAGGTCGGCAAGTTCCTGAACACGATCCGGGCCGCGTAACCGCCCCACCGGCGCGGTCCTTCAACAGAGCGGCCACAACCGCCGATGTCGTGATTCCCGATCCTCCCCGCCCGGACCAGAACGGTCCGGGCTTTTTTTATGCAATCGCGAGTCCGCGACAGTCGGTCGGGTGAAACTTGTACAGAAGAGTTACGTATTCACCCCGAGTCCGCCGGACCTGATTTGTAAAGCCGGTGTTACGCATTTTTATCTGATCCTGCGCAAATCTTCATCGAAGGTGAGCCGTCCCCCGCGGCCGACCGCGCCGTGCGCTCCGCGGGAGTGCGCGGTCGAGAGCGCCGGCCGGGCCAGCGTTGTTCAATCGCAGAGGACTGCTCATGAAACTTCCCTCCGTCATCGCCGGGTCGCTGCAGGCGAAGATCGCTTCGCTGGCGGGCGTCTGCCTCCTCGGCACGGCCGGCATCCTGGTCGGCTACGGCGTGCTGTCGTCGTCGTGGAACAATCAGTTCGTCGACCAGACCGTGACGTCGCTGCTGGAGCGCAACGGTCGCGAGACGTTGCAGTACCTTGCCGCGCGCGAGGCGCGCGCCGTGCAGCGCGAGTTCACGGTGGCGATGGTGGCGGCCCGCACCATGGCGCAGAGCTTCGGCATGCTCGCCGCGACGTCGAATTCGGCGACGCCCAACGAGATCCGCCGCGAGCAGCTCAACCGCGTCCTGCGGGGCGTGCT
Source organism: Rhodoplanes roseus (assembly GCF_003258865.1). Taxonomy (GTDB): domain Bacteria; phylum Pseudomonadota; class Alphaproteobacteria; order Rhizobiales; family Xanthobacteraceae; genus Rhodoplanes; species Rhodoplanes roseus. The sequence continues at coordinate 1,044 of NZ_NPEX01000497.1, forward strand.
CGAGCAGAACCCGCAGCTCAACGGCACCTACTCGGCCTGGGAGCCCGGCGCGCTCGACGGTCGCGACGGCGAGTTCAAGGGCCGCCGCGAGGCCGGGTCGGACGCCACCGGCCGCTTCCTGCCCTATTGGACGCGCGGCCAGGACGGCAAGATCGCCATCCAGCCGCTGGTCGAGTACGACAGCCGCGACCTGCATCCGAACGGCGTGATGAAGGGCGGCTGGTACGTCAGCCTGCAGGAGGGTGCCAAGGAGAGCGTGCTCGGCCCGCTGCCCTACATCGTCCAGGGCAAGAGCGTCTATCTCGCCACCCTGTCGGTGCCCGTCATGATCGACGGCAAGTTCCGCGGCCTCGCCGGCACCGACTTCAATCTCGACTTCGTCCAGAAGCTCGCCAGCGATCTCAGCCGCGCCGTCTACGGCGGCAAGAGCGAGGTGGCGATTCTCAGCGACCAGGGCCTGGTCGTCGCCCACAGCGGCCGCGCCGACCTGATCGGCCAGTCGATGTCGACGTTCGACAAGAGCTGGCAGACCGATGTCGAGCACATCAAGAAGGGCGAGGAGTCGGTCGACCTCGACCCGCAGAGCAAGATGCTGCGCGCCTTCGCACCGATTCCCATGGGCTTCACCGGAAAGCCCTGGGCCGTGCTGATCCAGGTGCCTCAGAACGTCGTGCTGGCCGAGGCGCACGCCCTGTCCGACAACCTCCACGCCCGCGCCGCCACGACGTTGACGTGGCAGCTCGTGGTCGGCCTCCTGGTCGCGCTCGGCGCCATCGCGCTGATGTGGTTCGCGGCCCGCAGCATCTCGCGCCCGATCCAGAAGAGCGTGACGTTCGCCGAGGGCATCGCGGCCGGCGACTTCGGCCGGCAGCTCGACGTCGAGCAGGCCGACGAGGTCGGCACGCTGGCCGCCACGCTGCGGCGGATGCGCGACGACCTGCAGCGCATGATCGCGCAGCGCACCGAGGACCAGGCCAAGGCCGAGACGCAGCGGCGCCAGGAGATGCGCAGCCTGGCCGACGGCTTCGAGGCCGCGGTGGGCGAGATCGTCGACACCGTGTCGTCCGCCTCGGGCGAGCTCGAGCGCGCCGCCGGCACGCTCACCCGCACGGCCGAGACCACGCAGCGCCTCTCGACCAAGGTCGCGTCGGCCTCCGAGCTCGCCTCCAGCAACGTCCAGAGCGTCGCCTCGGCGACCAACGAGATGGCCTCCTCGGTGCACGAGATCAGCCGTCAGGTGCAGGAGTCGAGCCGCATCGCCAACGAGGCGGTCCGCCAGGCGGAGAAGACCGACAACCGCATCAACGAGCTGTCGGTGGCGGCGAGCCGCATCGGCGACGTGGTCAAGCTGATCACGGCGATCGCCGAGCAGA
>NZ_NPEX01000498.1 GCF_003258865.1 Rhodoplanes roseus
CGTGCCGTGCACGCGCTCGACCCTCCCCCTCCAGGGGAGGGTGAAAGAAAGAACAAGCGAGCGAACGCTCGACCCATTTCACAGGATACCCATGAGCCAGGACCTCACCGCCGAACAAGTCGATGCGATCATCACCCAGGGGCCGTACCACAAGTGGCTCGGCCTGAAGGTGACGGCGCTCGGCGACGACACGATCGAGATCCGCGCCACCTGGCGCGAGGAGTGGAAGGTGCATCCGGAGCGGCCCTACACGCATGGCGGCATCCTGGCGACGCTGCTCGACCTCGCCGCCGACTGGGCGCTGGTCAGGCGCACCGGCCGCGGCGTGCCGACCATCGACTTCCGGGTCGACTACCACTCCGCCGCGATGCCGGGCGACCTGATCGTCAAGGGCCGCGTGGTCAAGCCGGGCAGCCAGTTCTCGACCGCCGAGGCGCAGGTCTTCGACCTCGAGGGCAAGCTCCTGGCGAGCGGCCGCGCCACCTACTTCACCGGCGCGGTGGCGCCGAAGAAGTGATATCGGTGTCGTCCGGCACCAGCTCTCTCCATCACCCTGAGGTGCCCGGCGAAGCCGGGCCTCGAAGGGCGACGGCCCGGGAGCTGCCGCGACGCCGGGGCCGCATCCTTCGAGGCTCGCTGCGCTCGCACCTCGGGATGGCGGACGAGCACCTCGGGTGCTCCGGGGCAGCCGGTGACAGATCCCATGGTGCGCGGGTGACGCCCGCGCAGTTCTCCCAGAAAGGCGTCCCGTACATGCGTGGATGGCCGGGACGAGCCCGGCCATGACGACGGACGCGGCGAGTGGCCGGTATCATGATTTCGCAGTCGTATGATCCCCAGAATCTCGGCGACCTGATCGACCGCCGCCAGGACCCGCACAAGCTCGCCGTGATCGATCTCGGCGGCGAGGAGCCGCGCGACGTCACCTATGCGGCGCTCGACGCCGCGGCGGACGGCGTCGCCCGCGCACTGCTGGCGCGCGGTCTCGTGCGCGGGGAGCGGGTCGCGATCCTGTCGGCCAACCGCTCGGAATATCTGGCCGCTTATTTCGGGATCATGCGGGCCGGCCTCGTCGCCGTGCCGGTCAACTTCAAGTTCCCGCGCGGCACCATCGACTTCATCCTGAAGGACTGCGGCGCCAGGCTGGTGTTCTGCGATCCGGCGCGGCGCGACGACTGCCCGGCCGATCTGCCCGTCGTCTGCTTCGGCGCGCACGGCAGCGAGAGCTTCGAGGCGTTCCTGGATCCGGGGCCGTTCGAGGTGGTCGTGCCGCAGCAGGGCGAGCCGGCCATGTTCCTCTACACCTCGGGCTCGACCGGGACGCCGAAGGGCGTCGTGCTGTCGCATCAGAGCCATCTGTGGGTGGTGAAGGCGCGCCTCGCCGGCCAGGATTTCTCCGGCCACCGCTTCCTGGTGGCGGCGCCGCTCTACCACATGAACGCGCTGGCGCTGGCCAAGCTCGCCTGCGCGGCGCACGCGACCATGATCCTGCTGCCGCAGTTCACGGCGTCGGCCTATATCGAGGCGATCGGCCGCTATCGGGCGACCTGGCTCACCGCGGTGCCGCCCATGATGGCGATGATGCTGCGCGAGCACGACCTGCTCGCGCACACCGACCTGTCCAGCGTGAAGCTCGTACGCATGGGATCGGCGCCGGTGAGCGCCAGCCTGATGGACGGAATCCGCGCCCTGCTGCCCAATGCCGTGGTCACCAACGCCTACGGCACGACCGAAGGCGGGCCGGTCGTGTTCGGGCCGCATCCGAAAGGCCTGAAGCAGCCCTACACGTCGGTCGGCTACCCGCATCCGGAGGTGCAGGTGCGCCTCGTCGACGGCGAGGGTCACGACGCCGTCGAAGGGGCGCTGGAGATGAAGTCGCCCGCCGTCATGCTCGGCTATCACAATCGCCCGGATCTGCCGACGCCGATCACGGCCGACGGCTTCTACAGGACCGGCGACGTCTTCCGGCGCGACGAGAACGGCTTCTACACGTTCGTGGGGCGCACCGACGACATGTTCGTCTCGGGCGGCGAGAACATCTTTCCGGGCGACGTCGAGCGCATGCTGGAACGCCATCCCGACGTGGCGCAGGCCGCGGTCGTGCCGGTGGACGACGAGATCAAGGGCCAGAAGCCGGTGGCCTTCGTGATTCCGCGCGCCGGCAGCACGCCGGACCCGGAGGACATCAAGCGCTTCGCCCTCGCCAACGCGCCGGCCTATCAGCACCCGCGCTTCGTCTGGTTCGTGGACAAGCTGCCGCTCGCCTCGACCAACAAGATCGACCGCGGCGCCCTGCACCGGGACGCCGAGGCCCGCCTCGCCGAGGGCCGCAAGGGCGGGTGATATCTGTGTCATGGCCGGGCTCGTCCCGGCCATCCACGTCTTTTCAGACTGTCCGCGGTCGAACGCGTG
>NZ_NPEX01000049.1:0-1233 GCF_003258865.1 Rhodoplanes roseus
TCGCCTTCAGGCCGAGGCCGGTGCGGATCGCCTGCTTGACGCACTCCTCGTTGATCACCGGCAGCATGCCCGGCATCTCCGCGTCAAGAACGGTCGGGGCGGCGTACGGCGATCCCCAAAACGCAAACCCGAGCAAAGCCGGCGAGCGCCCCGAAGCGCAAATCGGCACAGAGCCCGATGCCCGACTTCGTCCCGCCGTGCCTGGCGACGCTCGCCGATGCGCCGCCGGACGGGCCGAACTGGATTCACGAGATCAAGTTCGACGGCTACCGCATCCAGGCGCGCCTCGAGGACGGGGCGGTGGTGCTGAAGACCCGCAAGGGCCTCGACTGGACGGCGCGCTTCGCCTCCGTCGCCGCCTCCGTCGCGGCGCTGCCGGCCGACACGGCGCTGATCGACGGCGAGGTGGTGGTGGAGAACGCCTCCGGCGTGTCCGACTTCTCGGCCCTCCAGGCGGCGCTGGAGGCGGGGCGCGACGACTTCGTCTACGACGTCTTCGATCTGCTGCATCTCGACGGCCGCGACCTCACCGGCGCGCCACTGGCCGAGCGCAAGGCGGCGCTCGCCGACCTGGTGGCGAGGGCGCCGAAGGGCACGGTGCTGCGCTTCTCCGACCATCTCGCCGAGTCCGGCGCCGTGGTGCACCAGCATGCCTGTCGCATGGGGCTCGAAGGCATCGTGTCGAAGCGCTCCGACGCGCCGTACCGCTCCGGCCGCGGCACCGACTGGATCAAGAGCAAGTGCGCCGACCGCCAGGAGTTCGTGGTCGGCGGCTATCGGCTCGCCACCGGCTCGACCCGCGCCGTCGGGGCCTTGGCGGTCGGCACCTTCCAGGACGGGACGCTGCACTATGTCGGCCGCATCGGCACCGGCTACACCCAGAAGACCGCGAGCGAGCTCTTCAAGCGCCTCTCGCCGCTGAAGATCCCGAAAATGCCGTTCGCCAGCCTGCCGGCGGACGAGCGCCGCCGCGACATGACCTGGGTGACGCCCGAGCTCGTCATCGAGGCGGAGCTGCGCGGCCGTACCGGCAGTGGTCTCCTGCGGCATGCCGCCTTCAAGGGCATTCGCGAGGACAAGTCCTCCCACGAGGTCGTCCGCGAGGCGCCGGTTCCGGTGGAAGAGGTGGAGACGCCGATGGCGAACAAACCTTCATCCTCCCCTGGAGGGGGAGGGTCGATGCGCGCAGCGCGTCGGGGTGGGGTGAAGCCGCAAACGCAGGCTTCGCCTGTC
>NZ_NPEX01000049.1:1243-31905 GCF_003258865.1 Rhodoplanes roseus
GACCGCTTCGCGGTCCGACCTCCCCCCTCCAGGGGGAGGTGAAAGAACGGCAGGCCCACCCAAGCTCACCAATCCGCAGCGCGTCTACTGGCAGGACGTCGACATCACCAAGCAGGGCCTGGCCGATTATTATGCGGAGGTGTGGGACTGGATCGCGCCGCATGTGGTGCGGCGGCCGCTGGCGCTGCTGCGCTGCCCGAACGGCGTCGGCTCGGAATGCTTCGTCCAGAAGCACGCCCACGCCACCTTCGATCGCAGCCGGATTCTGTCTTACGACGACGACGGCGAGGAGCTGATCGCCATCGAGTCTGTCGACGGGCTCGTGGCGCTGGTGCAGGCCGGCGTGCTGGAGGTGCATGTCTGGGGCACGACGCTGGACCATGTCGATCTGTGCGACCGCCTCGTCTTTGACCTCGATCCGGGACCCGACGTGACCTGGGCCGCCGTCGTGGAGGGCGCCAAGGAGGTGAGAGACCGCCTCGCCGATCTGAAGCTCGAGAGCTTCATCAAGACATCGGGGGGGAAAGGCCTGCACATCGTCGTGCCGCACGACGGCGCCGACTGGGACACGTCGAAGACGTTCTCCAAGCAGATCGCGCTCGCGATGACGGCGGACTCGCCCCAAAAGTATCTGGCCAAGATGACCAAGAGCGCCCGGCAGGGAAAGATCTTCGTCGATTATCTGAGGAACGGCCGCGGCGCCACCGCGGTCGCCGCCTACTCGCCGCGCGCCCGTCCGGGTGCGCCGGTCTCGACACCGGTCGCGTGGAGCGAGGTGACGGCGAAGCTGTCGCCGGCGCGCTGGACCGTGCTGAACCTGCAGGATCGCCTGAAGCGCCTGAAGGCCGATCCCTGGGCCGAGATCGGCAAGGTGAAGCAGAAGTTGCCGGGCGTGTGAGGCGAAGCGCGTCTCGCCGACCGGCTCACGGGAATTCGGATCGCAGCTCCGCCCTGATGGTGCGGAGCCGCGCGATCAGGGCCTCGATATCCGCCATCTCGGTCGCCGGGTTCATCAGGGCGAGGCGCAGCCAGCGGCGGCCGAGCGCCTCCGTGGTCGAGACGTAGAAATCGCCGTCCTCGGTCAGCCGGCGACGCAGGGCCATCTGCAGCGCGTCGCGCCCGTCGAGCCGGACGCAGACGATGTTGGTCTCCGGCTCGACCGCGACCTCGAAGTCCGGTTCGGCGCGCAGCCGCGCCGCCGCCGCGACGGCGAGATCGGTCTGCCGCTCGATGGTCGCGGCGATCGTCCGCTCGCCGCCGGCCGCGAGAGCGAAGAACGCCTTCAGACCGATCGCGGCCTTGGTGCATTCGACCGTCCGGTGGATGAGGTCGATGCCCGGCTGGTCCTTGTCGTGGAACAGATAGCTCGCCTCCTCGCGGAACGCGTGGTCGAGATCGGCGTGGTCGCGCACCAGCACGGCGGCGCACAGCGTGGACGTGCCGAGCATCTTGTGGGCGTCCCAGACCACCGAGTCGGCCAGCGCGATGCCGTCCAGCAGACGGCGCAGCCGGGGCGACACGAGCGCCGAGGCGCCGTGCGCGCCGTCGACATGCAGCCAGACGCCGTGCTCACGGCAGGCCGCCGCGATGTCGCGCAGCGGATCGTAGAGCCCCAGCGCGGTCGCGCAGGCCGTGGCGACCACCGCGATCGGCACGGCCCCGCTGGTCTTCAGATCGGCCAGAAAGCCGCCGAGGCGCGCCGGGTCGAGCCGCCCAAAAGAATCCGTCGGCGCATGCCGGATCGCCTTTTGGCCCAGTCCCATGATCCCGGCCGTGCGGGCGATCGAGTAGTGGCTGGCCGGCGAGGTGACGATCACGAGATTGCTCGGCGTCCCGTCCTCCCACGCCTGCGGCGCCACCTTGCCGCGCGCGGCGAGCAGGGCGGTGAGGTTGGCGAGCGAGCCGCCATGGGTGAGCACGCCGCCCGGTGGGCGCGACGGGGCCCAGCCGATCTTGCGCAGCATCCAGTTCACCACGGCGACTTCGACCGTCGCGGCCGCCGGGCCCATCTCGTAGATCGCCATCGCATTGTTGGTGAAGCCGTCGATCAGCGCCGCGATGGCGCTGTGCGGCAGCGGCACGGCGACCTGATGCGCCATGTAGCCCGGATGCTGCAGCCGGGTGGATGCGGCCAGATAGTCCGCCAGGAACGTGTGCAGCGTATCGCCCGTGAGGCCGCCCTCGGCGATCAGCCGCTCCAGGTCGAGGCGTTGCGCGAGGTCGCCGAGGGCGGGCTGGCGGATCACGGGTCCGTCGCGCTCGTGCGCCCGGGCGGCAAATTCGACGAGCGCCTCGATGGCGGTCGCCGCGTCCTCACGAAAGCTCATGGCGTGTCCTCGCGTGGTCCGCGGCCGAGCCTCACTCCGGCAGCGGGATGACCTCGCTTTCGCCCGGCACGGTGGCGAAGCGGCCGGCCTTCCAGTCGGCCTTGGCGGCCTCGATGCGGTCCTTTCGCGACGAGACGAAGTTCCACCAGATGTAGCGCGGACCGTCCATGGCGGCGCCGCCCAGGATCGCCAGCCGCGCCGCCATCGTCGCCGTCACGGTGATGCGATCGCCCGGGCGGAAGACCAGGAGCCGGCCGGCCGCGAAGCGGTCGCCGGCGATGTCCACCTCGCCCGAGACCAGATAGACGGCGCGCTCCTCGGCGGCGGCGTCGAGCGGCAGCTTTGCGCCGGCCTCCAGCATCACGTCGGCGAACAGCGTGTCGGAGGCGGTCTTCAGCGGCGAGGTGCGCCCGAACAGCGTGCCGGCCACGATCCGCACCGTCTTGCCTTCGGCCACCTCGATCGGCAGCGCGTCGGCGTCGTGGTGCATGAAGGCCGGCGCGCTCTCCTCGTCGGCCGCCGGCAGCGCCACCCAGCACTGCAGCCCGTGCAGCGGCTCGTGGCCGTGACGATGATCAGGTGCGGTGCGCTCCGAATGGGCGATGCCGGATCCGGCGCTCATCCAGTTCACGGCGCCGGGGCGGATCGCCTGCGCGGTGCCGAGGCTGTCGCGATGAAAGATCTCGCCTTCGAACAGATACGTCACGGTGGCGAGCCCGATATGCGGATGCGGCCGCACGTCGAGCCCTTCGCCCGCCTTGAACTCGGCCGGGCCCATCTCGTCCAGGAAGACGAACGGGCCGACCATGCGGCGGCGTGCCGAGGGGAGCGCCCGGCGCACCGCGAGGCCGCCGATGTCGCTCGTGCGCGGCACGATCAGCTGCGCGAGGGCGTCGCACGCGAAGGCGTCGCCGGGGGCGGGATCCTTGGCCGGGAAAAAGCTCATGCGGGCCTCCGGGGGGCGAGGCGGGGGAGGGCGTCAGCCGACGTCGAGCGGCTCGGTGCCCTTCGGCTTGCCGGCGGCGTCGAGCGTGATCTTCTGCACCCGGGCCTCGGCCTGGCTCAGCAGCTCCTCGCAGCGACGCTTCAGCGCCTCGCCGCGCTCGTAGATGGTCACCGATTCCTCCAGCGGGACGTTGCCGCTCTCCAGCCGCTCGACGATGCTCTCCAGCTCCTCGAGCGCGCGCTCGAAGCTCAGCGTGGCGACGTCGGCCTGTTTCTTCTCGCTCATTGTTCGCGCTCGACTCCGGTTCTCTCGGCCGCAGGAGAGCGCGGCGCCGTCGAAATGTCCACCTCGCGCCGGCGTGGCCGGTCAGGCGGCCGGGGCCGAGGCGTCGGCGGTGCGCGGCTCGGCATGACCGATCGCGCGCTTGATCTCCGGATGGTGCCGGCGCAGGGCGCGCTCCAGGTCGTCGACCGCCTCGTGAACGTCGATGACGCTGCGGGACGGATCGATGTGGCAATGAAACACCACGATCTCGCCGTCCGGCGTCTCGCGCACCCGCACGTCGTGCACGTTGCGCAGCGCCGGTCGGATGCGCGCCAGCTCGGTGAGCGCCTGCGCCAGGGCGGCGACGCGCTGCGGGTCGGCCGCGCGGCCCGGCAGGCTCGGGGCCTGCAGCGGCTCGATATGGGTCTCCACCTCGACATCGGGGCCGAGCTCGGCGGCGACCGCGTCCTCCAGGCCGCTGGCGATCTCGTGCGCGGCGCCCATCGGCATCTCGCCGTCGACCTCGATGTCGAGCGCCACGGCGAGCGTCTCGCCGATCGCCTGCACGGTGAGGTGATGCACGGCGAGCCCGCGGTTGCGGGCGATCACCATGATGCGCTCCTGCACCGATTCGTCGTCGAGCGCGACCGGCGTGGTGGAGATCGTCACGTCGGCGTCGCCGAGCGTGGCCGCCACCGCGTCCTGCAGGGTCGCCTTGAGCGCGGCGGCGCGGACGAGCGGCATGGTGCGCGGCACCGCGATGGCGCCATCGACGAAGTGCCGCGGCCCGACCATGCGGATCCGCAGCCGCTCGATGCGCACGACGCCCGGCACACCGGCGATCAGGCGCGCCACGCGGTCGCGCACGCCGGGCGGCGCCGTGTCCATCAAGGCCTCGATGGTGCGGCGGCTCATCCGGAGGCCGAGCCCGGCGATGATCACGGCGACCACCAGGGCCGCCGCCGCGTCGCCCCAGGCGTGGCCGTAGGCGGCGAGCCCGAGCCCGATGATCACGGCGACCGAGCCGTAGAGGTCGGAGGCGAAGTGGAGCGAGTCGGCCTCCAGCGCCTGGCTGCCGGTTTCCCGCGCGGTCTTCTTCAGCACGTGCGCGCGCCAGCCGTTGATCACCATCTCCACGGCCAGCACGCCGAACGGGACGAACGAGAAGGTCGGCGCCGTGCCGCCGGCGAACAGGCGCTGCACCGCCTCGACCGCGACGCCGCCGGCGAGCAGGAACAGGAGCGCCGTCTCGGCGAGCGCCGCGAGGCTCTCCACCTTGCCGTGTCCGTAATGGTGCTCGGCGTCCGGCGGCTTGTCCGAGACGCGGACCGCGTACCAGGTGACGAGCGTCGCGCCGAGATCGATGAGGCTGTGGAGGGCGTCCGAGATCAGCGCCAGGCTGCCGATCGCGATGCCGACGGCGAACTTCACACAGGCGAGCGTCCCGCTCGCGGCGGCCGACACGGCGGCCACCCGCTCCTTCTTGCTCGACATGATTCAAGCCGGCCCTTGCCTTCGGCCCCGGCGCGGCGAATCGAGGCCGCGTCGGTGCGCATGAGAATCGCGCACACGTTCCCGGTGCGCGGTCCGATCGCGCACGTCAGGATAGCCGATTGCGTTCGGAATTTCACGGCGGCCGCCGCCACCCGGTCGTGAAAAGCGCCGTTGGGACCTCGGATGAGACGACGCCGTCACGGCCGGGTGTGGCGGCCGCCCCGCGCACCTGTCGCCGCGAAATGCGGCATCAACATGCCGCACTGCACACCCGCGAACGATTTCTCACAACATCTGCAGGGCGGTCTTGCGAACCGGTGGCGGGAAGGCGGCGTCCAGGGCGGCGAGATCGCCGGCATCGAGCCGGAGGTCGAGCGCGCCGCGATTCTCGCGCACGTGCTTGTCGTTGCCGGAGCGCGGAATCACGATGGTGCCCGGCCGGCGTAAGGCGAAGGCGAGCGCCACCTGGGCGGGCGTCGCGGCGTGCCGGTGGGCGATCCCGGCGAGCACGCGATGCTTGAGCACGCGGCCCTGCTCGATCGGCGAATAGGCCATGACGGGGATGCGGCGCGCCGCGCACCACGGCAGCAGGTCGTATTCGATGCCGCGGCGGGTCGGATTGTAGAGCACCTGATTCGTCGCGACCGACTCGCCGCCCGGCAGCGCGACCAGCTCCTGCATGTCGTCGGTGTCGAGATTGCTGACGCCCCAGTGGCGGATCTTCCCGGCCTTCTGCAGCGTCGCGAACGCGTCGAGCGTCTCGGCGAACGGCACGCTGCCGCGCCAGTGCAGGAGATAGAGATCGATGCGGTCGGTCCCGAGCCGCTTCAGGCTCGCCTCGCAGGCGGCGACCGTGCCGCGACGCGAGGCGTTGCTCGGCAGGACCTTGTCGACCAGGAACACCTCGTCGCGCCGGCCCGCGATCGCGGCGCCGACGATCTCCTCGGCGCCGCCGTCCGCATACATTTCGGCGGTGTCGATCAGCGTCATCCCGAGATCGAGGCCGAGCTTCAGCGCGGCGACCTCCTTCTCGGCCGGGCGGAGAGTCTCCCCCATCCCCCAGGTGCCGAGCCCGAGTACCGGGACGGCCTCGCCGGACGGCAGCGGGGTGGTGGGAACGGTCGACAGAAACGTGGAGGGCACGGCGGGGACTCTGCGACTGACGACGGACGCGCCTGTTTACCGCGACCGATGAAGGTGCGCCAAGAGGCGCGGGGGCACGCCGGGATTGCAGCGTCGTCTCGACGGCGTGCAGCCTCGGGCGTTGCGGCATGGCCTCTCCGCCTGACGAGCCGCCGACGCGAAAGACATCGCGTCGCTATCTCCCGCTCGTCTGCGGGGCCGGCGGTGCGACGCGCCAGACGGCGTTGCCGACGTCGTCGGCGACCAGGAGGGCGCCGGTGCGGTCGAAGGCGACGCCGACCGGCCGGCCGTTGGCGTCGCCGTTCTCGGCCACGAAGCCGGTCAGCACGTCGACCGGCATTCCGGTCGGCTTGCCGTCTTGGAACGGCACGAAGGCGACCTTGTAGCCGCTCGGCGGCTTGCGGTTCCACGAGCCGTGCAGGCCGACGAAGGCGCCGGAGCGGAACTGCTCCGGCAGCGCCGTGCCGGTCGCGAAGGCGAGGCCGAGCGGGGCGACGTGATTGCCCAGCGCGTAGTCCGGCACGACCGCCTTGGCGACCAGGTCCGGACGCGGCGGCTCGACCCGGGTGTCGACGTGCTGGCCCCAGTAGCTGTAGGGCCAGCCGTAGAAGGCGCCCTCGCGCACCGCGGTGAGATAGTCGGGCACCAGGTCGCTGCCGATCTCGTCGCGCTCGTTGACGACGGCGAAGAGCTGGCCGGTGCTCGGCTCGAAGGCGAGGCCGACGGGGTTGCGCAGGCCCGAGGCGAACACGCGCGACTGCCCGGTGGCCGGGTCGATCTCCAGCACGGCGGCGCGGTTCGTCTCGTGCTCCATGCCGTTCTCGGCGACGTTGCTGTTGGAGCCGACCGAGACGTAGAGCATCCGGCCGTCCGGGCTCGCGACCAGCCCCTTGGTCCAGTGATGATTGATCGGGCCGCCCGGCAGATCGGCGACTTTCACGCCCGGCGCATCGATGCGGGTCTGTCCCTCCTGATAAGGGAATTTCATCACCGCGTTCGCGTTGGCGACGTAGAGGTCGTTGCCGACCAGCGCCATGCCGAACGGCGAGTAGAGGTTTTCCAGGAAGATGCTGCGCAGCTCGGCCGTGCCGTTGCCGTCGGCGTCGCGCAGCAGCGTGATGCGGTTGGCGCTGGGCACGCCGGCGCCGGCGCGCTTCATCACCTGTTGCATCACGAACTCACGGATGCCGCTGCCCGTGGTCGTCTCCTTGGGCGGGGCGTTGCTCTCGGCGACCAGCACGTCGCCGTTCGGCAGGACGTAGAGCCAGCGCGGATGATCGAGGTCGCGGGCGAGTGCCGTCACCGTCATGCCGGCGCTCGCGTTCGGCGTGGCGCCGGTGGGCCAGCCCTTGGCCGGCGCGATGTCGACGGTCGGAATCAGCGACGGGTTCGGCGCCGGGATGGTCGGGCTCGCGCCGACCGTCTGGTGGTCCGGGATCTTGGCGCTGTCGCCGCAGCCGGCCAGCCCGAGCGCGGCAGTGCAGAGAAGGACGGCGAGGCCGGTCCGGGCGGGCGGCGAGGCGTATCGAACCACGGTGGGCTCCTGTCGTGCGAGCGTGCGCGGCCGCGCCCGCGCGGACGCAGCCGACCTGTCGCATCGGAAACGGGCCGCGGCCGAACCTGTTCCGGCGACGCGGGCCTCGGTTGTCGCCGTCGGCATTGTCATCGGGCTGGTTCGGCGGCAAGGAAAGGCGACACCGAAAGGCCGCCCGATGGATCACCGCACGCTTCCGCACACCGATCTCACCGTCTCCCGCCTGTGCTTCGGCACCATGACGTTCGGCAAGCCGGTCGATCAGCCGACCGCCGACCGCATGGTGTCGCGCTGCCTGGAGGAGGGGATCGACTTCTTCGACACCGCCAACGCCTATCAGCTCGGCGGATCCGAGACGATCCTGGGCAGAGCTCTGGGCGAGAAGCGCAAGCAGGTCGTGCTCGCCACCAAGGTTCAGCACAAGATGGGTGACGGGCCAGACCAGTCGGGCCTGTCGCGGGCCGCCATCCTGCGCCAGGCCGAGGAGAGCCTGCGGCGCCTCGGCACCGACTGGATCGACCTCTACTATCTGCATCAGCCGGACCCGGCGGTGCCGATCGAGGAGAGTCTCGAGGCGATGAACACGCTGGTGCGCGACGGCAAGGTGCGCTTCGTCGCCACCTCCAACTACGCGGCCTGGCAGGTCGCCGAGATGTTCTGGATTTCTCAGACGAACGGTTGGCGTCCGCCGGCCGTGTCGCAGCCGATGTACTCGCTGGTCGCGCGCGGCCTCGAGCAGGAATACCTGCCGATGGCCGAGCGCCTCGGCGTGTCGAGCTTCGTCTACAACCCGCTCGCCGGCGGCTTGCTGACCGGCAAGCACGACGTCCATGCGGTCACGCCGGGCGGCCGCTTCGATCCGGCGTTCTGGGGCAAGTCGCTCTATGCCGACCGTTACTGGCACCCGCGGACGTTCGAGGCGGTCGAGCGCCTGAAGACGATCGCCGCGCAGGCGGGGCGCTCGCTGATCAGCCTCGCGCTCAACTGGGTGCTGCACCACACGCCCGCCGACGGCCTGGTGCTCGGCGCGTCCCGGCCCGAGCAGCTCGACCAGAACCTCGCCGCCTGCCGCGAAGGCCCGCTCTCGCCCGAGACGGTCGCGGCCTGCGACGCCGTGTGGGACGAGTTCCGCGGGCCGGTGCCGACCTACAATCGCTGAGGCGAGCCTGCCGCGGCCGGCCCGTGGGCAAACCCGCCCGGACGCGATACAACGCGCCGGCGGGGCCCGTATGGGTCGCCCACGCGATGCCCCAGCACCATTGGACCTGCCGCGCGTGGATACCCATCGCTTCTCCGTCGCCCCGATGATGGACTGGACCGACCGGCACTGCCGGGCGTTCCACCGTGTCCTCACCCGAAAGGCGCGGCTCTACACCGAGATGGTGACGACCGGGGCGGTGCTGCGGGGTGACCGGACGCGGCTGCTGCGGTTCGATGCGTGCGAGCATCCAGTGGCCGTGCAGCTCGGCGGCAGCGATCCGGCGGCGCTCGCCGAGTCGGCCCGCATCTGCGCCGAGATGGGCTACGACGAGATCAACCTGAATGTCGGCTGCCCGTCCGACCGGGTGCAGGAGGGGCGTTTCGGCGCCTGCCTGATGGCCGAACCGCGGCTGGTCGGCGATTGCGTCGCCGCCATGAAGGCCGCGGTCGGCGTGCCCGTGACGGTGAAGTGCCGCATCGGCATCGACGACCAGGATCCCGAGGCGGCGCTCGACGCGCTCGCCGACACCGTGGTGGCGGCCGGCGCCGACGCCCTCGTCGTGCACGCCCGGAAAGCGTGGCTCCAGGGCCTGTCGCCGCGCGAAAATCGCGACGTGCCGCCGCTCGACTACGGGCGCGTGTACCGGCTGAAGACGCGGCTGCCGCACGTCCCGGTCGCCATCAACGGCGGCATCGGGTCGATCGCGGAGGCGGCGCAGCACCTCGCTCATGTCGATGGTGTGATGGTCGGGCGGGCCGCCTATCAGGAGCCGTGGCGTCTGCTCGCGGTGGATCCGCTGTTGTTCGGCGTGCCGGCGCCGGCCGAGACGGCCCATGAAGCGGCAGAGCGATTCATTCCTTATATGGAGCGCGAGCTCGCCGGCGGCGAGCGGCTCTATGCCATGGTGCGCCACATGCTCGGCCTCTTCCACGGCGTGCCGGGCGCCCGCGCCTACCGCCGGCATCTGGCGACCGAGGCCGTCAAGGCGGGGGCCGGCGTCGACGTCTTCAGGACGGCGCTGTCGCTGGTCCGCCCCGAGGCTCGCTCCGGCGCCGCCGCCTGATTGCCTCGCCGTCGCGTCGCAACCCTGACCCGGCACCTTCGCTCGATCATGCGCAATTGTGCGGCCTGCCCAGCAATTCGCGGCTTGGCGCGGGCGCGAAACTTTGCCACACACGGCCGCTGAACGGAGATTTACATCATGATGGACGTGCCGGTGAGCGAGCTGATCGTGCTCGCCTTGGCGATCGCGGGCGGCGGCGTGGTCACGGGCATCCTGGCCGGCTTGTTCGGCATCGGCGGCGGCGCCGTGCTGGTCCCGGTGCTGTTCGAGATCTTCCGCCTCATCGGCGTTCCCGACGACGTGCGCATGCAGCTCTGCATCGGCACCTCGCTCGCCATCATCGTGCCGACCGCGTTCCGCTCCTACAAGACCCACAAGGCCAAGGGCATGGCCCTGCAGGACGTGGTGAAGCTGTGGACCGTGCCGGTGATCGCCGGGGTGGTCGTCGGCTCCGGCCTCGCGGTCGTCGCGCCGGCCGAGCTGTTCAAGATCGTCTTCGCTTTCATCCAGACCACCATCGCCATCAAGATGCTGTTCCTGGGCGACCGCTTCTTCCTCGGCGACGATCTGCCCGGGCCCGGCCTGATGCGCGTCTACGGCGCCGGCATCGGCCTCCTCTCGGCGCTGATGGGGGTGGGCGGCGGCTCCATGGCGACCATGCTGCTGACCCTCTACAAGCGGCCGATCCACAACGCGGTCGCGACCTCGGCGGGCCTCGGTGTGCCGATCGCCGTCACCGGCACGATCGGCTACATGCTGGCCGGCATCCCGCACATGGGCGAGCTGCCGCCGCTGTCCATCGGCTTCGTGTCGGTGGTCGGCTTCGTGCTGATGGCGCCGATCTCGACCTACACGGCGCGGTTCGGCGCCCTGATCGCCCACCGCACGTCGCGCCGGACCCTGGAGGTCGCTTTCGGCCTGTTCCTGATCCTCACCGCGGCCCGCATCCTCGTGAGCGCGTTCACGTGAGGCGGGTGGGGCCTGCGCGCCGGCTCGCCGCAACGGAGATGGGCTGAATGTCGGGTGTCCCGGCCGGCGAGCTGGCGATGCTCGCCGTGGCGATCATGGCCGGCGGCGTGGTCACGGGCCTGCTCGCCGGCCTGTTCGGCATCGGCGGCGGCGCCGTGCTGGTGCCGGTGCTGTTCGAGATCTTCCGCCTCGTCGGCGTTCCCGACGACGTCCGGTTCCAGCTCTGCATCGGCACCTCGCTCGCCATCATCGCGCCGACGGCGCTGCGCTCCTATCGCAGCCACCGCGCCCTCGGGGCCGCGATGGAGGACGTGGTGAAGCTGTGGACCGCGCCGATCGTCGTCGGCGTCGTTCTCGGCTCGCTGCTCGCGCTGGTGGCACCCTCGGCGTTGTTCAAGATCGTCTTCGCCTGCACGGCCGGGCTGATGGCCTGCAAGATGCTGTTTCTCGGCAACCGCGTCGTCATCGCGCCCGAGCTGCCCGGACCGTGGGCGATGCGGGCTTACGCGCTCGTCATCGGCCTCCTGTCGTCGCTGATGGGCGTCGGCGGCGGCGCCATGGCCACCATGGTGCTGACCTTCTACGGTCGTCCGATCCACGCCGCCGTCGCCACCTCGGCCGGGCTCGGCGTGCCGATCGCCGTCACCGGCACGATCGGCTACATGCTGGCCGGCATCCCGCACATGGGCGAGCTGCCGCCGCTCTCCATCGGCTACGTGTCGCTGGTCGGCTTCGCCCTGATGGCGCCGGTCTCGACCTTCACGGCGCGCTTCGGCGCCGTCATCGCCCATCGCCTGTCGCGGCGGACCCTGGAGATCGCCTTCGGGCTGTTCCTGATCACGACCGCGCTCCGGATTCTGTTCAGCGCGATCGGTTAGGCCCGCCGAGCTGCGGCGCCGGGCGGCGCCGCGGCTCGGCGCGGCCGCAGCCTACTTGTCGAAGCTCAGGATCAGCGGCGCCTGGCCGTAGGCGTGGCGCACCTGGGCGTTGTCGAAGAAGGCGATGCCGAAGCCGTAGCTCTTCGACAGATCGTCGAACTGCACGTCGGTCTTCGAGCCGGTGACCAGCTTGCGCGACAGCTCGGCCGTCCACTTCCCGTCCTTCCAGGCGAGCGCCACCTTGATGTCGCCGCGATCGCCCGTGAACGGCGCCACCACGATGGACGCGACCTCGTCGCCGGCGACGAACTTCGAATCGTCGAACGGCACCTTGTCCTCGGCCTTGATCCAGTAGGTGCCGCCCTTGTTGGCGGGCTTGGCGTCCTTGTTCATGAACTCCGGCTTGCCGCCGACCAGCTTGACGTCCTGGTAGCCGCCGCCCGTGCTGGCGTCGGACTTGCGGCCGGCGTCACGCGACTTCTGAGGATCGAAACGGGTGTGGTCGAGCCACTGGTCGTCGATCTGGCCGAGGAAGCCGCCACGGACGTATTTCATGTGCCAGATGTCGCCGATCTCGCCTTCCTCGCTCGTGTACTTGTTGCCGTAGGGCTTGCCGGGTTCGCCGGCGTGGCAGCTCACCTGGCACCCGAAGCGCTCGTCGAAGCCGAACATCGACTTGCCGACGTTCCAGATCATCGCGAACTTGTCCTCGTAGTAGACGTTGTCGTCGCCGCCCTTGTCCTCGGGATCGACCAGCTTCTTCCACGAGCCGTCGGGCTGCTTCTGGTAGGGGAAGCGCCGCACCGACATGGTCGGATCGTCCCAGGTCACCAGCATGTACAGCGTGTCGCCGAAATAGGCCGCCTGCACGGTCGCGTTGGTGTTGCCGGCCTTGTCCTTGAAGTTCACGCCCTTGACCGCCTCGACGGCGACCGGCTGGGCCTGCTTCCACACCGGGTCGCTCGCATCGGCGTCGAGGGTGGGAGCGGCCGTCGCCTTCGCGGCCTTGATCGGAACCGGCCGCATGGCGACCGGCTTCTCCTGGGCGAGCACGAGCGGTGTACCCAGTGCGAACGCGGATGCGATGGCTAAAGAGGCCAGCGTCGTGGAACCTCTCATGGCTTTCCCTCCTGTCATTACCGAACCCGTCGTGAGGATGTCCGTCCGGAGGGCAGATCGCCCTCGTGCCAGCCGGTGATCATGGTCTTGTACTGGCTCGTCGCCGTGTGCCCGAGCGTGCCCAGATAGACGTGGAGAATGGCGAACAGCACCACGGCGGCGCCGGTCACGTAATGCAGGACGGCGACCGGAAACAGTCCGTCGAATCCGAACAGGCGGTCGGGAGCCGTCTGCGGGAACATGAAGATCAGCCCCGTGATCACCACGATGGGCATCGCCACGTACATGACGACCAGATACGCCGACGCCTGCATGTCGTTGAAGTTGGTATCCGGAGTCGGCTCGTGCGGGTCGCGCTCGCCGCGCATGATTCCGAACGCGTAGTAGCGCATCACCCGCAGCGATCGTTCCATGATGCCGGGCGGCTTGGGGACGTATTGCCACCAGTTTCCCGTGACCGCATTGGCGATCACGAAGGCGATGTACAACACGACCATCGCGACTCCGGCAATGTCGTGGAGCCGCGCCGCGCGAGCGAAGGGCACGACGGCGAATGCGGAGTCGGAGAAGTGCAGGCTCGCTCCGGTCGTCGCCAGGACGATGATCAGAGCCGCGTTGGCCCAATGCCACAGCCGCAGCCAGAGCGGCAGCAGGTAGATGCGGGTCTTCATGTCGGCCGTCTCCCTCGCCGCCTCCACCACGCGGAGCCGATGCGCAGCGCCGCATGCCCGAGCATCCCGAGGATCAGCAGCGCGGCCGCGACGCCCACGGCCCGGTCGATCCAGGGATTGCGACTGGCGCCGATCACGTAGGACGTGCTCAGGAACACGCTGTTGACGAAGCCGAGCTGCTCCTGCTCTTCGGCCACCAGGTGGCGATACAGCCGGGTCCGCAGGGCCGACTCCTGCGAATGGCAGGCGACGCAGTTCTTCTCGGCCTTCGACTTGTCGAGGATCTCGTGGGAGAAGCCGCGGGCGGCGGGCGTGTGGCAGTCGACGCAGCGCACCGCCTGCCAGTGCAGCCTGGTGTTGGGCAGCCACTCGTGAATCGCGTCGATGTTCGGGCGCCGCTTCTCGACCGGCGCGAATTTCGAGAACTGCAGATCGGAGTTGTGGCAGTCCAAGCACATCGCGTTGTCCTGCGCGATGATCTTGCGCGGCGCGCCGATCTTGGCCGCGACGTTGTAGACGTGGCCGTCGTGGCAGGACCAGCAGGTGAACTTGTCCTTCTGGGTCTTCGCGTGGACACTCGCCTCGAACTGTGTCTCGATGCGAAACACCTTGGCGGCGTGGCATTCCGAGCACGGGCTGACCTGTTTCTTCAGATCGGCGCCGTGCGGGAAGGTCGTCGCGCCGACGCCGTGACAGGTGCGGCACTCGACCCTGCCGTGACTGGAGGTCTCGTACAGCGCGGGGTCGTGCAGCATGGTCCCGAGCCTGGCGAGGTCCATGTCCTGCCGCGGCGGGCTCTTCAGGCCGGCCGGGGAATGGCAGGAGAAGCACTTGGCGTTCTGGTCGCGGATCTCGGCGAGCTTTTCCGGATCGAGTGCGGCGGTGCTCTGGGCGCGGCCGGCGCCGGCCGAGAGCATCGACGCGACGATCAGCGCGAATGCGGTGGCAAGCGTACGGCGACGTGCCTGCATCATCGCTCACGAACCTTTCGGGCGGGTGCGATCGAGATGACGTCGAACGTTTGAAAAGATACGGATTGCTACGGACGAGCCGATCCGGGGCGTGCAGACCAGCTTTAGGGAAGTGCGTGTTCGGGTCAGTTCACAGTGCGCCGACGACGTGGTCGGAGAACGCGATGTACGGTTGCACAGGTGAGACGCTCTTGAACGCTTCTAATTATGTCGCGTCGATCGGGGCTGGCAAGCGGTAATTCTACGGTCTGGACTCTTCCGCTCGCGTCACGACGGCACGGCGCGACGCGACATGACGACGCGGTCGGTGCGCTGACGCAGACCATCGTGCGGCCGAGAGTGCCGTGCCGGCGCGCAAACGGGCGGCGGGGATGCGGAGCACCGTCCCGCCGCGCGTCACCACGTCGCGCATCGGCGCATTCTTCCACGACCGGTCGATGAGCCTGTCGGTCGTGATCCGGCCGCTCCGATCAGGATCGATCCGGCCGTACGCGTGTCGTGGCGATCAGGTCCCGGACAGCGCCGTCTCGCGCGGGACCGCCGCGTCGCCGACGGCGACGACGGAGAGCGAGCGTTCCTCGCCGCCGGGCGTCCGCCAGGCGATCGACTGCCCGGTCGACAGGCCGACCAGCGCGGCGCCGATCGGCGTCAGCACCGAGATGCGGCCCGCCGTCACGTCGGCCTGCTCGGGATAGACCAGCATCACATGGCGCGTGCGGCCCGTGGACGCGTCGCGGAACGCGACCCACGATCCCATGGCGACGAAGTCGCTCGCGTTGTCGTCGGGCGGCAGCACCCGCGCGCGGTCCACCTCGCGGGCCAGATAGTCGGCGGTGTCGGGAACGCGGGACAGGTTGGCCTGGGCCAGTTGCTCCAGCCTCTCGCGGTCGGCCGGTCGCAGCGCAATGGGGGGAAGGACATGGGAATCGCTCATGAGTCTTGCTCCTGGTGTTCTGATGGACGAGTGTTCTGGGGAACGAGGGCGCGTGGCTTGCGGCCGATGCGGCCGAAACCGACGACGGATGCGCGGCAGCGCTACGCTGCTGCGGCATCACGGCGCGAGGCTGGATCGGTTTTCAGCGGGTCGGGATCGGGATCGAACGCTCGATGACGAACAGCGACATCACACCCGGACGGGCGCGCACGCGGCCGTCCGGGTCAGCTGCCTGTTCGCAGGCGACCGGCGCGATCCTGTCGACGCTGTGCGTTCGTACCCATCCCCCGAAGCTAGTGCGGTGCCTCGGTTTGTCAACGCCGGCGTCGGCGAATGGCTGCACGGCACCGCGCGACTTTTTCGCGCGCGGAGCATTCTACCGCTGATGCACGTAGGTGCCGGGAGCGTCGGCGAGCGGCACGTAGCCGCGGGCCGGTGCGCCCGTCGCGGGCGGGGCGACGCGCTCGGGAGACGAGTGCGCCGCGAGCCAGGCGGTCCAGTCGATCCACCAGGAGCCGGGCTTGCTCGCCGTCGCGGCGACCCACTCGTCCGGGCTGACGCAGCAGTCCTCGGCCTGCTTGCACGCGATCCGGAAGTGACGGTGCGGCCGGTCCGGCTCGCTGACGATGCCGGCATTGTGGCCGCCGCTGGTCAGCACGAAGGTGACGTCGGTGTCGGAGAGCTGATGGATCTTGTAGACCGAGCGCCACGGCGCCACGTGGTCGCGCTCGGTCGCCACGACGAAGATCGGCGCGCGGATGTTCTGCACCACGGCCGGCCGACCCTCGACCATGAAGCGTCCGGCGGCGAGCTCGTTGTCGAGATAGAGGCGCTTCAGGTATTCGGCGTGCATGCGATAGGGCATGCGGGTCGAGTCGGCGTTCCACGCCATCAGGTCGTTCATGGCGGAGCGCTCGCCCATCAGATAGTCGTGGATGTGGCGCGACCAGACGAGATCGTTGGTGCGCAGCATCTGGAAGGCGCCCGCCATCTGATCGGCCGAGAGATAACCGCGGTTCCACATCATGCTCTCGAGCACGTTGAGCTGGCTGTGGTCGATGAACAGCGCCAGCTCGCCGGGCTCGGAGAAATCCATCTGGGCGGCCAGCAGCGTCACCGAGGCGAGCCGCGTGTCGCCGGCGCGCGCCATCGCGGCCGCCGCGATGGCGAGCAGCGTCCCGCCGAGGCAGTAGCCGGCGCCGTGCACCTTCCGTCCCGGCAGGATCGCCGAGATCGCGTCGAGCGCCGCCATCGGGCCGAGCCGCCGATAGTCGTCGAAGGCGACGTCGCGGTGCTCGGCGCCGGGATTGCGCCACGAGATGCAGAACACGGTGTGGCCGCGCGAGACCAGATAACGCACCAGCGAGTTCTTCGGCGACAGGTCGAGGATGTAGTACTTCATGATCCAGGCCGGCACGATCAGGATCGGCTCGGCCAGCACCGTGTCGGTCGCCGGCGCGTACTGGATCAGCTCGATCAGCGCGTTGCGATAGACCACGCGGCCCGGCGTCACCGCCACGTCGCGCCCGACGACGAAGCGTTCGGTTCCGGCCGGCGGACGGCCGGTGGCGATCCGGCTCAGATCCTCGCTCCAGTTCTGGAACCCGTGGATCAGATTGGTGCCGAAGCTCTCGCGCGTCTTGTCGATCACCTCCGGATTCATGAACGGGATGTTGGAGGGCGACAGCATGTCGAGGATCTGCCGCACCGAGAAGGCGACCACCTCCTGGTGATGCGGCGCGACGCCGGGCACGTCGTGAGTGAGGTCGTGCCAGAACTGCTCCTGCATCAGGAACCACTCGGCCCACAGCCGGTAGGGCTCGACCGACCAGGCCTCGGCCGCGAACCGGGTGTCGCCGGGCGCCGCCGGGATGTGGGGCGGTGCGTCGCGGCCGATCGCGGCGGCGGCGTACTGGGCGCCGAAGCGGGCGGCCCGCTGGACGGCGGCCGCGGCGATCTCCATGCATCTGCCCTGGGCGGACGCGAGATGCAGGCCCCAGTCGAGGAAGGCGAGCTTCAGCGCGATCGGCGACATGCCGCCCGTCGCCTGCGCCCACAGCGCGACGCGGGTGCGGTCGAGCGCGCGGAACGCCTCGAAGCCGGTGCCGTCGTCGTACGGCACGGGGGAGGTCTGCCCGCTCTGCGGGCCCTGGTCGCGGTCCATGAAGACGCCCTCTCGCTGTCCGGGGCGCAATTGGGCCGCGCCGCGGGCGGCACGCATGGCATAGGCCTTCATAGACGCCCGCGGCCGCGGTGCATCATTGACCTGCGACAAGAATTGTTTCGGGGCGCGCCGGCGGCGGCCGGCACGGACCGGCCGCTCCCCGACCTCGCCGCGTCCGCGCGGCTACGCCGGGGTCGTCTCGGCGGCCGTGCGGAACGCCGCGATCACGGCGTCGGCGAAGGCGTCGGTGCCGAGCGTGCCGCCGAGATCGCGCGTGCGGGTCGCCGGGTCGGCAATGGCCGCCTCGGTCGCCTGCTCGATGCGGGCCGCCGCCTCGACGAGCTTGGCATTGCCGTCCCGGCGGCCGCGCCAG
Source organism: Rhodoplanes roseus (assembly GCF_003258865.1). Taxonomy (GTDB): domain Bacteria; phylum Pseudomonadota; class Alphaproteobacteria; order Rhizobiales; family Xanthobacteraceae; genus Rhodoplanes; species Rhodoplanes roseus. The sequence goes on from NZ_NPEX01000049.1 coordinate 19,295, forward strand.
TCGAGCAGCATGGCGGCCGAGAGGATCAGCGACACCGGATTGGCGATTCCCTTACCGGCGATGTCGGGCGCCGAGCCGTGCTGCGCCTGGGCGACGCAGGCGGCGTCGCCCGCATTGATCGAGCCGGCGAGCCCGAGGCTGCCGGACAGCTCCGCCGCCTCGTCGGACAGGATGTCGCCGAACATGTTGGTGGTGACGATCACGTCGAAGCGGTCCGGCGAGCGCACCAGCAGCGCCGCGGCGGCGTCGACGATCACCTCGTCGAGCGTCACGTCGGGGAACTCGGCCGCCACCTTGCGGACCTCGCGCAGGAAGAGACCGTCGCCGAGCTTCAGCACGTTCGCCTTGTGCACGGCCGTCACCTTCTTGCGGCGGCCGCGGGCGAGCGAGAAGGCGGCGCGGGCGACCCGGGCCGAACCCTTGGCCGTGACCTTGCGCACCGACAGCGCCATGTCGGGCTCCGGCATGAACTCGCCGCCGCCCGCGAACATGTTGCGGTCGGCGTAGAAGCCCTCGGTGTTCTCGCGCACGATCACCAGATCCATCGGCTTGCGCAGGATGGTGAGGCCGGGCCGCGAGCGCGACGGGCGGATGTTGGCGTAGAGCTCGAACGTCACGCGCAGCTCGCCGGACGGGTTGATGCCGCCCTCGGCGCGCGGCGGATAGTCGAGATGCGACACCGGGCCGAGGATCACGCCGTCCGCCGTTCCGACCCGGGCCAGCACGTCCTTGGTGATCGTCGTGCCGTGCTGCTTCAGCGACGTGAAGCCGATGTCGCGGCTCTCGAAGCGCAGGCCGAGCGAAAGCGCGCGATCGGCGGCCTCCAGCACCTTCAGAGTCGCGGCCGTGATCTCGGGGCCGATGCCGTCGCCCGGCAGAACAAGAATGTCCATCGTGATGGGTCTCTGTCAGATGAAAATGCCGCCGCGCCCTCGCGACGCGGTGGCGGCGCGGTTCTAGTCGACGGAGACGCCCGTCTCCTTGATGAGCGCGCGGTAGACGCCGCTCTGCTGCTTCACGAAGGCCGTGAACTCCTCCACCGACATCGGATTGACGTCGGCACCGGCGTCCACCAGCGTCTTTCTCACGTCCGGCTGGGCCAGCACCGCGTTGATCTCGGTGTTGAGCTTGGTGACGATCTCCTTCGGGGTGCCGCGCGGCACGAAGAAGCCCTGCCACAGCGTCAGGTCGAACTCCGTGATGCCGGTCAGCTCGGCGACGGTCGGCACGTCGGGCGCGCCGGTGGCGCGCTTCTTCGAGGAGACGCCCAGCACCTTCAGGGCGCCGGACTTCACGTGCGGCATCACGGCCGGGAAGCCGGAGAAGTAGAGATCCACGTGGCCGCCGAGCAGATCGTTGAGCGCCGGACCGGCGCCCTTGTAGGGCACGTGCACCAGGTTGGTCTTGCTGCGCGCCCTGAGGAGCTCGCCGGCGAAATGGCCGGGCGTGCCGGCGCCGGCGGAGGCGAAGGACAGGCCGTTCGGCCGCGACTTCGCGGTGTCGAGCAGCTCCTTCAGCGTCGTGTAGGGCGCGTTGGGCGGGATCGCCAGCGCCAGCGTGACGTCGGTGCCGAGCGCCACCGGCATCAGCTCGGTCTCCGGATCGTAGCCGATGTTCTTGAGCAGATGCTGGTTGATGGCGATCTCGGCGCTCTGGCCGACCAGGATGGTGTGGCCGTCCGGCGTCGATCGCGCGACCGCCTGCGCCGCGATGCCGCCCGAGCCGCCGGGCCGGTTCTCCACCACGATGTTCTGGCCGAGCTTCGGCGCCAGCTTGGCGGCGATCAGCCGGGCCACCACGTCGCCGGTGCCGCCGGCCGCGTAGCCCACCACCATGGTGACGGTGTGGGTCGGATAGGTCTGGGCCGGAGCCGTGGCGGTCGTCGCGGCGAGGGCGAGTGCGGCCAGTCCGGACCGCATGACGAAGGCGTGCATGGGCGTGTCCTCTTTGAGTGTTCTTGGTCTCGATGTGCGCGCCGAGTGGGCGAGCGGCCCGTGCCGGAGCAGGGGCGGTCTCAGAAGCGGAACAGGCGGACGGGATTGTCGACCAGGATCCTCCGGTGGACGGCGTCGTCATGGGTCCACGACGCGAGCAGCGCCAGCGCGCCGGCGTCGTCGATGGTGCGGAACGGCTCGATGTCGGTCGGCGAACGCGCGGCGCGTCCGGCGCCGCCGCCGGTGTGCGGCCAGTCCGACGCCCAGACGAGATGGTCGGGATTGGCCGCGATCAGGGCGTGCGCGATCGCTGCGAGGCTCGGATAGTCGGGCGCGTCGCGGGCTGCCCGATAGGCCGCCGAGAGCTTCACCCAGGCGCGCCCGGCGTCGAGCAGGCGCAGCACCGCAGAAAAGCCCGGCTGCGCCGGGCCGGCCTCGGCCTGCGCGCCGGCGAAATGGTCGAGCACCACCGGCACGGGAGACGCTGCGATCGTCTCCTCCAGCGCCGCCACCAGGGCCAGCTCGGTGTAGATCTGCACCGCCATGTCGAACGGCGCGACACGCCGCACCGTGCGGGCCACCGCATCGACCGCGGCTTTCTCCCGGTCCTCGCCGCGGGTGTGGAGATTGACGCGCACGCCGGTGACGCCGGCCCGCGCCAGCTCGCGCAACCCGTCGTCCGTCACGCGGTCCGGATCGATCACGGCGACGCCACGCGCCGTCGCCGGGCCGAGGGCCTGCAGCGCGTCGACCAGGGCGCGATTGTCGTCGCCGTAGACGCTCGGCTGCACCAGCACGGCGCGGGTCAGGCTCAGCCCGCGCAGGAACGCCGTGAGATCCGCGACCGTAGCCGGGCCGGGCGTATAGGTGCGCTCCGCCGCGAACGGCCGGCGCGGATCGAAGACGTGGACGTGGCAGTCGACGGCACCGTCCGGGATGCGCCGCACCGACCGTGCGGCGGTCGCGCGGTCGGCCAAGCCGGCCGTCGCACCGGCACCGTCGTCGTGCGCAAAAACGCGTTCGTCCTGGCGGTCGATCATGGGCCTCCCGAGAGTCTTGTTCTGGTTGTTGCGCGGAGCCTAGCGACGGCTATGGTACTTTGCAATCACGAAGTACCAGATCGACGAGAGACGAGCCTGAATGGAAACGACCCCCTTGCCGCAGAAGCTGGCCGTGCAGATCGGCGACCTCATCCGGGCCGGCGGAGCGGCGGCCGGCACGCGCCTGCCGGAGCGCAAGCTCGCCGAGCAGCTCCGGGTGTCGCGCTCGCCGGTGCGGCGGGCGTTGCGCATCCTCGCGGGGCAGGGGGTGGTGGGCGCCACCGCGGGCGGCGGCTTCGTCGTGCTGGCGCCCGAAGCGATCCCGGGCGTCGCCGGACCGCCGGCGGCCGAGGACGACGCGCCCTATCTGCGCATCGCTGCCGACCGGCTCGACGGGCTGCTGCCGGACCGGGTGACCGAGACGGCGCTGATGCGCCGCTACGACCTCACCCGCCCGCGCCTCGGTGCGATCCTGCGCCGCATCGCCGCCGAGGGCTGGATCGAGCGCCTGCCGGGTCACGGCTGGGCGTTCCTGCCGGTGCTGACCTCGCTGCAGGCCTATGCGGACAGCTACCGCTTCCGCCTGGTCATCGAGCCCGCCGCGATCCTGGAGCCCGGCTTCGTGCTGGATCGCGCCGCCGTCGCGGCGTGTCGGGCCGAGCAGCAGGCGCTGGTCGACGGCGAGATCAGGCGGGTCTCGACCGCCGCGCTGTTCGACCTCAACAGCCGTTTCCACGAGGTCGTCATCGCCTGCAGCGGCAACACCTTCTTCGTCGACGGCCTGCGCCGCATCGACCGCCTGCGCCGGCTGATCGAGTACCGGCAGAGCCTCGACCGCGACCGCGCCGTCGTACGTTGCCGCGAGCATGTCCGGCTCGCCGACCTCCTGCTCGCCGGCCGCCGCGACGAGGCGTCCGCCTTCATGCGCGAGCACCTCGCCTCGGTCGGCGTCGAGAAGATTCTGGAGAAGCCGGAGTCGCGCCCGCGTCCGTAGCGCCGCGCGGCGGGCGCAGGCGTCGCGTCGTCAGTGCTGCTGGGCGATCTGGACGAGGTTGCCGCAGGTGTCGTCGAACACCGCGATGGTGACGGGCCCCATGGTGACGGGCGCCTGGGTGAAGCGCACGCCGAGCTTCACCAGCCGCTTGTGCTCCGCCCGCACGTCGTCGACCGCGAAGGAGGTGCACGGGATGCCGTCGCGCACCAGCGCCGCCTTGAACGGCTTCGCGGCCGGATGTGCGTCGGGCTCCAGCAGGAGCTGCACGCCGTCCGGATCGTCCTCCGACACCAGGGTGAGCCAGCGGTGCTCGCCCATCGGCACGTCGGCCTTGGGCAGGAAGCCCAGCACGTCGGTGTAGAAGCGCTGCGCCTTCTCCTGGTCGTCCACCAGCACGCTGGTCAGCACGATCCTCATGCGACGTGTCTCCTTGTTGGTTTCGCGACGGTCTCGCGGCGCGTGGTGTGGGAGGGGCCGGGCGCGCCGGGGCGCGGGCGCTACAGCGCCCGAACGGGCCGCGCCGACGAAACTCACGCTGTCGGGAGCCGGTGGGCGCGCGTCGCGTCGGCCACCTTACGACGAAGACGGCACCGCCGTCCCCTCAATTCGGCCGCATCATCAGCTTGCCGCCGCGCACTTCCCAGCTTTCCAGGCGGTCCAGGAAGCTCATGCCGAGCAGGCTCACCTTGAGCTGGCCGGGCGGGGCGATCAGGGCCGGGACGGAGCGTTCGACGATGCCGCCGACCGTGATGCGGTCGAGCGTCACCGCGGCGGCCTGGGCGCGGCCGTTCGCGGTGTCGACGTTGACGTTGTACTTGATGAAGTCGAGCGGCAGCCCGGCCGCCTTGGCGGCCTCGTGGGTCAGCACCACGGCGCTGGCGCCGGTGTCGAGCACCATGGCCACGGCGGCGCCGTTATTGCGATAAGGTCAGAGATAAGATACCAAGATGGTTGTTGCGTGTTCAATGTCGAAATTCTGAAACTAAAGGTGAGACTTGGCTGATTATGGCAGTGGGCGCCATGTTGCTCACCCGCTCTTGCGCGTCGTTGGTCCAGAAAATCCAGTTTATCATACATCCGCGCGAATGATGAGGGAAGCGCTATGGGGACTATCCATAATCCGGACCGGTTTATGGCGGATCTTCGACAGATATTGTCTCAAGGAAGGAAGCGTATTGGGTTGATGGTTGGGGCGGGAGCGCCGATGTCTATTAAGATAAATTTGCACGGCAAAATTGATGTTAACGGCGTTCCTTTGATACCCGGGGTTGATGAACTAACGAAACTGGTTATTACTGGTCTTAAAGATAAAAAAGAGCGCGATGCAGTTCAGGAGTTGTCTCGTTCGATTGGGCCTAGCGTAAATATCGAAAAAATTTTATCGCAAATTAGACTGTTGGAGCGTGCTCTAGGGAATGTAAATGTGCATGGATTGAACTCCAATGGATACTCCGCGCTCGGGAGGAATATTTGCGATCAGATCGGCGGCATTGTAGGGGCGCGTCTTCCGAAGGAGCGAAATGCCTATAATGATCTTGTTGCCTGGATCAGTGGTACTCTGAGAGTTCACGCTGTTGAAATCTTTTCGGCAAATTATGACCTCTTATTTGAGGAGGCATTTGAAAGCGCCCGTGCGCCTTACTTTGATGGTTCTACTGGAGGTGCGTCTCCTTTCTTTGATGCCGTTACCGTCGCGAGCGATGATCTTCCCCCAAGGTGGTCTCGGCTGTGGAAGTTGCACGGTTCTATCGGCTGGGCTCTGGAAAGAGACCGCATCGTAAGGGGGGGCGGCCGGAATTCCACTCACTTGATATTTCCAGATCACTTAAAATACGATTTAACGCAGAAGCAGCCTTACTCAGCGCTTTTTGAGCGATTACGTCAGTTTCTGTTAAATCCAGACACTCTGCTGCTTGCAACCGGTTTTTCGTTTCGGGATGCGCATATTAGCGCCGTCATTGAAGAGGCGCTGGCGATGAACTCCAATGCTGCGGCTATTGCGTTTCAGTACAGTGACTTGGACCGAGAAGAAGCGGCTTGTACTATTGCATCCGATCGTCCCAATCTTAGTGTTTATGCAGCGGATGGAGCAGTCATAAACGGTGTCGTGGGCAAATGGAGGCCGGGAGAGACTAATAAAAATTGGGCAGATATTCGGCCGACATTTTGGGCGCCTCGAGAAGTGAACGCCGATCCATGTTTTCTTCTCGGCGATTTTTGTCGGTTTACAAATTTTTGTGCGCTGTCGCAGGCTGAAAAGGTCGACCGAGTCAAATTGGACTCGCCCCAGAGAGAGGGGTCCCCGGAGATTATCGATGACTAGCATCCTTAGTGATCCGACATATCTTGGAGTGGTGGCCGCTGTTACGGGAGCATCTGTGACTGTTAAATTGGCTGATTCAGTTTCTTCGGGGTTAGCGATAATTGGAGGTCATACGTATAGAGTTGGACAGGTAGGCAGCTTTGTTCGCGTTCCTCAAGGATATCAAGATCTTTTTGGAGTTGTTTCTGAGGTTGGAGCTGATGCGGCACCTGAAGCTCAGGTTGATAGTAAATCGACTAGGTGGATGCGAGTTGAGCTCGCCGGAGAAGCGATTGGGTCGCATTTTGAGCGGGGGTTGAGTCAGCACCCAAATATCAATGATACAGTGCACATAGTCACGGAAGATGATCTAAGCAGGATATATGGTGAAAATGGAAATGGAGAAGTGCCCATTGGAAGTCTCTCCAGCGCTGAGAATATCACTGTAAAGGTGTCTCTCGATGCTCTGGTGACCCGCCATTCAGCTATTCTCGGTTCAACCGGTTCCGGAAAGTCGACAACCGTTGCGAGCATTATTCGATCTATGGTGGCCCCAACTGATCAACAAGTGGGCTCCCCCGGAGCCAGAATTTTGCTTTTAGATGTTCACGGAGAGTATTGCTCCGCGCTGGCAGATCTGGCGAGAGTATATAGCACTGCGCCGCAATCGGAGGAGCATGCGCTTGTGGTGCCATTCTGGGCTTTAGAGGCTGGTGAAATACTTGAATTTATTGCTGGGAATTTGTCTGAAAACCATAGCATTGCATTTCTTGACAAGATTCAAGAGTTAAAGGAGGAGAACGTCAGAAAGCGAGGTTTTCCAGGGCTGGATCCGAATTCTCTGACCGTCGACAGTCCTGTCCCGTTTAGCTTAAAAAGATTATGGTATGAACTGATCGATTTTGAACTCACAACATTTGTTGGCCCTCAACGCAACGTTCCCGCGCGGGAGGCGGAAGGGGATGCAAACGCTCTGAGTCCTCCTCGATATACACCGCATTCGATGGGTAATGCTGGTCCTTATTTAAATACCGCCGCGAAGGGCATTAAGAGGCAATTAAATCTGGTTCGTTCCCGCTTGCTGGATAAGAGATACGACTTCATTCTTCATCCTGGTGTCTACGAGCCTGATGTTGATGGAGGGACTGGCGGAGATTTAGATTGTTTACTGGAAGGGTGGCTGGGTCACGATCGCCCGATAACGATTTTGGATTTATCTGGCGTACCGAGTGCCGTGTTGGAGAGGCTCATCGGGTCGATTTTGAGAATTATGTACGAAGCACTTTATTGGAGTCGAGAAAAGACAGAGGGTGGAGTGCTGCGGCCGCTGCTTGTTGTAATGGAGGAGGCGCATCGTTATCTGAACGACTCTGGCAGTAACGTTGCTCTTGATATGGTAAAGAGAATAGCCAAGGAGGGGCGCAAGTATGGGGTGGGAGCAATGATTGTTTCTCAAAGGCCTGCTGAGATAAATGAAACTGTTCTTTCTCAGTGCGGCACTGTGATGGCGTTAAGGCTCTCCAACCCAGTAGATCGGGCTCGTGTCAAAGGGGCGCTGCCGGACAACCTGTCTGGCTTGATGGATTTGCTGCCGGTGCTTCGGACTGGTGAAGCCGTGATCACTGGAGAAGCAGCGAGGCTGCCTGTGAGGTGTCGGGTAAAGCTTCCGCGAGAAGAGCATCAGCCGCGTAGCAGGGATCCTCGGGTTAAAGAATCATGGAGCGTTAGGCGGAAATCTGAAAACTATGGTAGAGTTGTCGCATCGTGGCGCGCTCAGAAGACCACGGCAGTCTCGGTCCCGTTGGAAATAAAACGAGAGTCAGTCCCTCCGGAGGAGGCTTGAGTAATGATTGACAGGGAATCAGTATCCTCAACTAACGTGGCTTCGATTGGGTATGACAATGCTACGGAAACACTTGAAGTCGAATTTCTGAATGGCGGCATTTATCAATACTACAATGTAAGTGGTGAGCTGTACGAACAGTTTCGTGCTGCGGGCTCTAAGGGGCAATTTCTCGCCAGATACATCAAAAATGCGTACCCATATTCGAGGGTCGGCTAATGTATAGGAGGGTTTGCGAGCAGCTCAGACGCTAAGCTGATTCAATTCGGCCGCATCATCAGCTTGCCGCCGCGCACTTCCCAGCTTTCCAGGCGGTCCAGGAAGCTCATGCCGAGCAGGCTCACCTTGAGCTGGCCGGGCGGGGCGATCAGGGCCGGGACGGAGCGTTCGACGATGCCGCCGACCGTGATGCGGTCGAGCGTCACCGCGGCGGCCTGGGCGCGGCCGTTCGCGGTGTCGACGTTGACGTTGTACTTGATGAAGTCGAGCGGCAGCCCGGCCGCCTTGGCGGCCTCGTGGGTCAGCACCACGGCGCTGGCGCCGGTGTCGAGCACCATGGCCACGGCGGCGCCGTTGACCTTGGTCGTGATCTTGAAGTCGCCGGCCTGGGCGCGGGCGATCTCGACCACCTTGCCGCGGCTGGCGGCGCGGCCCGGGACGAGCTCGGCCATCATCCGGTCGGCCGCCTCCTTGATGTCGTAGCGGTAGGTGTAGCCCGCCACCAGAGCGAGCGCGATCACGGCCCAGATCAGCGCCCATTGCACGGCCTGGGCGAAGCGGTCGCGGAACAGGGTCAGCACGGCGCCGCTCAGCATGGCGATGAAGCCGAGCTTGACCAGCAGGGAGGCGATGTCGCCGTCCGACAGCCCGGTCTGCCCGGACCGCTGCGCCAGCAGCAGCGCGAGGCCCAGGAGGGCGGCCAGAAGAAGGAACCACACGGCGGAACGACGCATCGTCAACACGTCCAGAGCACCTCGATTCGTCCCGGACGGGACCCCGGACCATAGTCCGGCCCCTCGGGAAAACAACCACGGCCGCCCCAGTCCGGGCGCGGCATTTCGTCGAAACCCGGCCGGCTCAGCCCTCCATCTTGAACAGGCGGAGGCGCTTGCGCAGCGACATCGCCCCGTCGTGCCCGGACAGCAAGGGCGGCGGCGTGTCGGACGGCACCGTCGGTCCCGGCTCCGGGATCGGCTCCAGCGCCGTCATCACCCGCTCGGGCGGGAACGTCACCACCACCTCGGTGCCCTCGCGCAGCTTGGAGCGCAGCGTGAACGTGCCGCCGTGCAGGTCGATGATGCTCTTGACGATCGGCAGCCCCAGTCCCGCCCCCTGCTCGGCCGACTTGATGGCGTTGGAGCCCTGGCCGAACGAGTCGAGCACGATCGGGATCTCGTCCTCCGGGATGCCCGAGCCGTTGTCGCGGACGCTGAGATACTGGCCGCCCGAATGGGTCCAGCCGACCTTCAGCCACACCTCGCCGCCCTGCGGCGTGAACTTGATGGCGTTGGAGAGGAGGTTGAGGCACACCTGCCGCACCGCCCGCTCGTCCGCCCACAGCTTCGGCATGTCGGGCTCGAAGCTCTCGTGGATGGCGATGCCGCGGTTCTTGGCGCGCATCTTCAGGAGGTGGTGACACTCCTCGACGGTCTGCGCCAGGCCGACCAGCTCCTCGTTGAGCTCGTAGCGTCCCGCCTCGATGCGCGACAGGTCGAGGATCTCGTTGATCAGGCCGAGCAGGTGGACGCCGGAATTGTGGATGTCGTTGGAGTAGTCCTTGTAGACGGCGACGTTGTGGGCGCCGAAGATCTCGTTCTTCATCACCTCGGAGAAGCCCAGGATGGCGTTGAGCGGGGTGCGCAGCTCGTGGCTCATCTGGGCCAGGAAGCGTGACTTCGCGATGTTGGCGCCCTCGGCGCGGCGGCGCGCCTCGTCGGACTTCGCCTTGGCCTGCTCGAGCTCGCCGATCAGCGCGTCCTTCTCGGCGCGCGCCTCCAACGTCGCGAGGTTGGACGAGTAGATGCGGAACGACAGCAGCGCGAAGTAGATCTGCGCGGTCAGTGCCATCGCCGCGAGGATCCAGCCCTGCACCGTGCCGGTGAGCACGAAGTTCAGGGCGACCGCGACCGTGACGGGCGTGGTGGCGGCCAGCACGGCGACCGGCAGGCTCGACGCCAGCATGCTGACGATGGCGACCACCAGCAGCATCACGAACAGGTTGAAGGTCGCGGCGCTCTCGTGGAGGCCGACCGGATGGGTGAGCTGGAACATCCAGGCCAGCCCGAAGAACAGGTCGAGCATGATGAAGCGCAGCCGCCACGCCCGGCCGTTCACGGTGTTGGCGGGCTCGGCCAGGAACTTGCGGCACTTCACCACGATGACGAGGTGGATCACCAGCATGGCCGCGGTCCAGGCGCCGGCCGCCAGCGGATCGCTCCACACGCCCGAGAGGAAGCCGATCGAGACGATCAGCATCAGGATCACCAGCGAGCCCGACAGCCGGTTCTGGGCGTATTGCCGCAAGAGCTCGGCGTCGAAGGCGGGCCGCGTGCCGGTCGTCGAGGTCAGCCGGTCCCGCGCCTCTCGCACCCGCTGGGCCGCGAGCCGGCGACGTACGACCTCGGTCCTGTCGGCCGGGGTCGTTGCAGGCGGATCGGGGATGTCGATGGGCATGCGGACTGCTGTGCTCGGCGTTCTCCCCAAATCTCCGGCAAAATCCTTAAATTCAGCCTTAGGCGCTCGTTAGGCCTGATGGCGAAATCGCGGTGAGATCTCGGTTTTTCGGTCGCGTTCCACCGCGGAGGGGGAAAAACCTGCCGGTCTCCGGCCGTCATGGTTAAAATTCCGTTGCGCCCGGCCCCTGCTCTGCGCAATAGCCGTAAATCGGCTGGAATGTCGCGGCAGCGTCACAGAACGCGGGCCGCAACGGCCGCAGTGCGGGGACAATCATGCTCAGGCGTTTCGTGGCGTTCTGCGCCGCCCTCGTGATGATCACGGGGGTGGGCGTGTCGGTGGCGGGCGCGCAGTCGCCGGCTCCGGCCCGGATCGGTTTCGTCGTCGGCAACGCGGCCTATCAGACGTCGCCGCTGCCGACCGCGCTGAACGACGCCGGCCTCGTCGCCGAGGCGCTGCGCTCGGTCGGTTTCGAGATCGTCGAGGGTGCCAATCTCGGCGCCTCCGATCTGGTCCGCTCGTTCCGCGAATATCTCGCCAAGCTGGAGGCGGCCGGACCCGACGCGGTCGGCTTCGTCTACATCTCGGGCTACGGCTTCGCGTTCGAGGGCGAGAACTATCTGGCCGGCACCGATGCGCGGCTGGAGCGCGAGAGCGACGTGCCGCTGGAGGCGGTGCGCCTCTCCGACCTGCTGCGTCCGCTCGCCGGCTCGCCCGCCCGCAGCAAGATCCTGGTGCTCGACGCGTCGCGAAAGCTGCCGTTCCGGATCGCCGAGCAGGGGCTTCCGCCCGGCCTCGCCGCCGTCGAGGCGCCACCCGGCATGCTGATCGGCTTCGCGGCGGGTCCGGGGCAGATCGTCCCGGACATCGCCGACCCGAATGCCGGGCAGGGGGCCTACGGCGCCTACGCCACCGCGATCGCCGAGATGGTGCGGGCCGCCGGCCTCGACATGCCCGAGGTGTTCACCCGCATCCGCGCCCGCACCCACCAGATCACCGAGGGCCGCCAGACGCCGTGGGACGTCTCGGCGCTGACCCAGCCGGTCGTGCTGGTGCCGGCCGACGCCGCGGCGGAGGCGCCGGCCCCGGCCCTCGCGGTCGGGTCGACCCGGGTGCGGCGGCCGCTGCGCGACGTGTCGGCCGAGGAGGCCTATGCGATCGCGGTCGAGCGCGACGAGCTGCCCGGCTATGTCGAGTTCGTCGAGGCCTATCCGCAGAGCCCCTACGCCAGGCGGGTATGGGCGACCATCCGGGCGCGTCGCGAAGCGCTGGCCTGGATGCGGGCCGTCGAGCTGAACTCGCCGGACGCCTACTGGACCTATCTGCGCCGCTACCCGAACGGCATCTATGCCCGCGACGCCCAGCGCCGCCTCGCCCGCCTGTCGGCGCCCTACGAGCCGCCGCAGAGCTTCGCGCCGGTCGAGTTCGCCGACGTGCCGCCGCCGCTGGCGGACGAGCCGGTCGCGTTCTTCTACGACGACTATCCGCCGGCGCCGCCGCCGCCGATCTTCCTGATCGCGCCGCGGCCGCGCTACTGGGTCGACCTGCCGCCACCGCCGCCGCCCGTCGTCTACGGGTTGCTGCCGCCGGTGCGCGTGTTCCCGGTCATCCCGCGGGTGCAGCCGGGCGTCCGCATTCCGGTGGTGCTGCCGGGCCGGCCGCTGCCGCCCGGACCCGGGCCGGTGATCCGGCCGGGCATCCCCGGTCCCGGCCCAGGCGGCCCGTTCGTGCGTCCCGGCGCACCGGGCGGTCCCGGAGGTCCTGGCGGTCCCGTGATCGGACCCGGCCGGCCGATCGTCGGTCCCGGCGGCCCGGGAGGGCCGGG
>NZ_NPEX01000004.1:0-60300 GCF_003258865.1 Rhodoplanes roseus
ACGACGTTGAGCCGTATGCCCCTCGGAAAATTGCCGCCCGCGACGGCAGTTCAGCATCCATAGGGCTGAGCAATTACCTTCGCGCGTGTACACCACCGGCGTCAACCAAAACCAGATCTGCAGTACCACAGTGGTAACCTGCCCGATGTCGCGAGAAAACACGTTGAACATGCCGAGCATAATCCCGAGACCGAACGCAAACATTGCGATCAGCACCGTTCCGATCGGGAGCAGGAACCAGGCTAGCCCAGGTAGCTGGCCGAAAAATAAGAAAACCACCGCGATCGCGGCGAGCAGGAGGACGTGATTGACGAGTGCGCTTCCCAGGATAATAACGGGCAGGCACAATCGTGGGAACGCGATTTTCTTGAGCGGCGCCGAATATTCAATAAAGACCGTTAGGCAACGGTTCACGATCTCGCTGAATAAGCCCCAGGCCGACATGCCGGCCATCAGGTAGATAGGATAAGCCGCCTTGTTGTCCGTCCCTGGGATGCGTGCGCCGAGAATTTCGGCCAGCACGACGGCGAAGATTGTTGCCTGAGCAAGCGGATGGAGAACCGACCACAGGAGACCCAGACGGGACCGGGCATAGCGCGCCATGAACTCGCCCCGGATCGAACTTAGGATGAAGTAGCGATACCGCCACAGAGCAACAAAAATCTCGCGCATTGATCAATACGTATGCTCACGCCTAAGCGCATTTTGCTTTCTTCGTCTTTGGCACAAGAGTGTGAATCCCCGATGATCCTCCATTGTCTCCCTCGTTCGTCCCCTGCACGGATCACCAACATGCAGTGCTGCTGTTGGCGTGTTCAAGTTGGCTGGACTAAATCGGCCTGTGTTCAGGAAGCAGAATAGAAACTGACTGTACATACCATTGGCGCGTATCGCGCAACAGAGATTGTTACGGAATAGGATCCAAGCCGCGCCAGAGTGTATTATTCGACTTTTTAGCACCCCGTGATCGGCGATTCAAGAGCGCTTCGCAATGAGGTCTGTGCAGCGCAAATTGCTGACGCCGAAGACGTTCGCAATACAGTCGAAGCAGCGAGCCAGTCAGTGATTTTACGCTTGTAATCTTGTGCTCTGGTGAAATCCGTCGATCCTCAATCGTAGACTGACTCATCTTTGATGGGGACGACCCGAGAGCTACGGTCGGAATCGGAAAACGATCGCCTTTGTGGCCGGGTTCACCGAAAACGAAAAGATTGCTCTGTCTGTCCAGGACGGGCCATCGACCCCGAGGCCTCTGAGAGCTATTTCCTGTGCATTCTCGTTCCCGCGCTCAGGCCCGGCGACGTCGTCATCATAGACAATCTCTCGAGCCACAAGGGCCCGCCGTCCGCGCGATGATGGAGGCGGCGGGCGCCAGCCTTCTCTAACTGCCGCCCTACAGCCCCGACGTCAATCCGATCGAAAACGCCTTCTCCAAAGCTGAAGGTCCCATCTCCGCAAGGCCGCCGAGCGAACCGACGGCCTCTGGGCCGCGAGCGGCCGCCTCGTCCGCACCTTCACCCCGGCGGAGTGTGCCAACTACTTCGCCAGCGCGGGCTACGATGCAGCATGATCGGATTCCGCTCCAGCCCGTCCGGCACGGCAGGTTGTGCAACGAGTCGTTCAGCGCACGAGAGACGGACGCCTTTTATACCGCGCCGCCTGCGGCGATGGCGTCGGCAAAGAGCCTAATTCTGGGCAAACCTGCGGTTTTTCCAGACTTGTGCCCCGTCCTGGAACAAAGAAATTGCGCGGCCGGAAAGCTGTTGAAATCTGCAAGCCTTTTCCAGTTCCAACTCCCATCCCCGACTATCGAGGAACTCGAACAGTGTCTGCTCGATGTCGCGACCATGTGTTCCGATGACCATCCGTCGGACGAGCCGATCAACATCGTTCGCAGCGTGTTCGATGACCGCAGCCTCGGCACCCTGAATGTCGATGTGGACAATGTCCACTGTCCTGTCGACTTCGCGCAGCAAGCTCGTCAGCGAGATGCATCGCACCTCTTCGGTCGGCTGGGCCCGGTTAGAGTTTCTAGTTTTGCTGTAGCTGCCGAACCCGGCTTCTGCGTCCCACTCCGAGCTTGGATCGGAGATCTTGCTGAATTCTGCCGTGCCGTCATAGGGACCGACCGCTGCGTGGATAATCCGATGGTATTTAGGGTCGAAGCTGTTGTCCTCGAAATGCTGATAGGCGAAGTCGACATGACTTCGAGCGGCTTCGACCGCGACGAGCAGAATGTCCCGCACACCACGGCGACGCGCGGCAACTGCACTTCCGATCGCAAAGGGCGCCCAACCAGCGCCGAGTTCAATGCAGGTGAACGAGGTCTGCACCTCCGCGACCGACCGAAGCACGCCAACCCACTCAACGGGGTCGTTTATGCCGGCGCGGTCAAGCCCGGGCCGTCCCTCGACGGTACCTTTGAACGCCAGATAGGGTTGCGGCAGGTAATCCATCCGAGTTTTCACGCCGAGGAAGTCGATGAAGAAATCCGGGTCGGGATCACACTGGACCGGCGGAAATTCCTTCAGCGTGTCCGACCACATTTCAGCAAGGCTGCGCATGGGTTGTGCCCGTAAGAGTTTGCTGTGCCGCAAACAGCATCTTGAAAACAGCAAGTCAAGCATCCCCGCACGTAGTAATGCCGAGAGGGAGCCCGCGGAGCACTCGTACTCGCTAGGTGTTGGATCCCGGGATCAGGTGGCGCGAACCAATTTTGAACCGGGTTGAGTCTTTCGTCCAGGCCTTGCAGATTGTGTCGAAGGGCGTCCTCCACCGGATCGCCTTCAGGTACTTGGCGACGTGTAGGCCGTGACGAAGCGCGTCGAAGCCCTTCCGCATGTCGGTGTGGCCGGTCGCCAGCCACACCCGCGTGCCGGTCGGAACCGGGATCATCGGCGCGACCGCCGCGGCCCCGCACCAGCGCCGTGATCAAGGCCGAGGCCATCGCCGGATAGACCGCGCGGCTGATCCGCATTCGCGCCCCGCCCGCCAACTCGATCTCCACCACGCCGTCCGAAGCGGGTGGTGGGAGCGCGGGCATTTGGGCCGTCGCGGTCGGATCGGTCGCGACCGTCACCGCGGCAAACGCCGGGGCGCTCTCTGCCGCGCTCCGATCAGGTCCAGACTCGCAAAGCTGCTGTCGCCACCGGAACAGCTGGCTCGCATGGATCCCGGCCGCCTGCGCCACATCGGACGCCGCCGTGCCACGCTCCAGCGCCGCCGCGACGATCCGTCCTTCTCCGTCCGTGACCACCGGCGACGCCGCTGTACCGACGTGATCACCTCAACCTGCGTCTTCGTCATAGAACTACTCCTTGTGATAGTCCTATGACTTCCGCCCCCGATTATCCGGTCAAGGCGGCCTCAACCGGACCGGTACGACCTATGTCGCGACCGTCTCGATCCACTCGACTCAAATCAAGGCCACTGCTCGGCGGCGGCTGAAAAAGGGGGCCTCAGGGTGGGCGATCGGCCGCTTGAGCAGCGGGCCGACGACGAATTCATGCCCAGACCAATCACTGCGGTTGGCCGCCCCCCTCTGTTGTTCTCGCGGGGCAACATCGACGAGATCGCGTTCGCGCCGGACGCTGATCGTCAAGGTCGGCCGATCACCGCCTCATCGCAGGCAAGGCCTACGATGCCAACAGCCTGCGCTGCTGCTGGCTGAGCGCGGCGCTACGGCGGCGATCCCGTCGATCACTAGCCGCAAGCAGCCGATCCTCCGACGAATGCTCTAACGTAAAGCTCGCATCGGCTGGACCGACTTCTTGAGGCACAGATGCAGCGCGCTGCGCGGCACTGACTGAATGTCATAGCTCAGGAACGCGAGAAGGAACTGCGTACCCAGGATGACCGGCAATGCCGAGTCATCACCGTGCCCGCCGTAGCAGGCTCATCCACTCCCCAGTTAGCCACACCGTAACTAACGCCGAACAGAAACAGGATGATCCCTAAAAAAAGCTGCACTGACGCTATGCTGAAATTACGAATGAAATAGTTATAAAGAATGCGCTTCCCAAAGTTGCGTAGATGCGCCAAGGCGAACCGGAAAATTTCACGATGCGGCTTAAGATGACTTTTCTCGTCGGCATAATACGAGTACATAGGAACGTCAACCACACGTGCGCTGATGATGTTAAGTCGGAATAAGAGGTCTGACTCGAAAAAATAGCGCTTTGATATCTTCTCAATCGGGAGGAGGTCAATCAGGCTGGCATGGATTGCGATGAAGCCGTTGGCAGGGTCGAATAGGTTCCAATAACCAGTTGAGAACTTTGCTAAGAACGAAAGGCCTGCATTGCCGACCAGCCGGACAAGCGGCATGCTCGATAGCCCTTCCAGCTCGAAAAAACGGTTCCCCTTGGTATAATCCGCCTCCCCCGACAGAATGACGCCGGTGAATGCCGGAATAAACGATGGGTCCATTTGCCCGTCGCCGTCGATCTTCACTATGACGTCGGCGCCATCAACTGTAGCCTGCTTCATGCCGACCAAAGTCGCACCTCCGACGCCGAGATTTACCTGGTTGTAGATAATCTTCAGGCGGGGATCTTGAATTTGGTTCTGGACGAACCGGCCGCTGCCGTCGGGACACGCATCGTCGATGATGTAGATCGCCGTTACCTCCGGACCGATACGGTCCAGCACCGAGAGAATATGCGCGCATACCCGATAACACGGGATGACGACAGCAATCGTGGCGTTTCTATACGGAGATTGTGGATTGTTCATGATGCGCCGCTGCCTGATGCGCTCGAACGGCTATGTGTATGGAGCTGCATCTTCATGAACAGCATTCCTCAAGTCTTCTGAGGTGAATGTCGAACTCCATTTGGCATTTCCAGGTGGGTGAATCTGCAGCCTAGTGTGCGGCGTTATGCCGATGCGGGGCTCCACTGGGTCCCGTCCGCGGCATAGGTGCTGGAGAGAAGTTGAGTGCCGTTCATCAGGTTCTGAATTATTGCTCCGGAGGAGACATAACGCCACATGATGTCACATTTGCTGTCCCCGTTATAATCGCCGGTTCCGACGACCGACCAAGCGTTGCCGTCCGCCGCATAGGTGCTGGAAAGGATTTTCGCGCCGCTCATTAGGTTCTCTATTACAGCGCCGGTCGGCGCATAGCGCCATAAGATATCACAGCTTCCGTCTCCATTGAAGTCGCCCGTCCCTGCAACCGACCAAACGTTGCCATCAGCTGCGTAGGCACTAGAGATAAGCTGCGAGCCGTTCATTAAGTTTTCGACAACAGCACCCGTCTGCCGGTGACGCCACAAAATGTCGGAATTGCCGTCCCCGTTGAAATCACCCGTGCCGACAACCGCCCAGGTATCGCCATCCGCGGCGTAGGTGCTGGATAGCAGCTGCGAGCCGTTCATTAAGTTCTCGACAATAGCGCCGGTCGGAGAGTAACGCCACAAGACATCGTAATTTCCGTCACCGTTGAAGTCGCCCGTGCCGACGACAAGCCATACGTTGCCATCGGCGGCATAAGTGCTGGATAAAATTTGAGAGCCGTTCATTAGATTCTCGATAACGGCACCGGTTGGTGCGTGTTGCCACAGGATATCGCAGCTGCCGTCACCGTTGAAATCACCCGTGCCAACCACCGACCATAAATCCCCATCGGCGGCGTAGGCGCTAGAGAGAAGTTGCGAGCCGCTCATTAGGTTTTGAATCACGTGCCCGCTGCTGGTATTGCGCCAAAGAATGTCCGAGCAGTTGTTGCCGTCGAAATCGTTCTTCGGCCGCTCGCGCAACGCCATCGTCTTGTCGGTGAACTGCACCACCTCGACATTGGTCAGCGTCTCGGTCTGGCCCGAGGCCGCGATGGTCCAGCTTCCGTTGGCGTTGTGGGTCAGGCTCGCCGAGCCGGACGCGACGTTGAAGATCGTCTTGTCCCAGCCTGCTCCGCCATTGATGGTATCGGTGCCGCCGCCGCCCCGAAAGACGTTGTTGTAGCTGCTGCCCGTGATCGTGTCGTTGCCGGACCCGCCGATCGCCGTCTCGATCACGGTGTCGGTGGCGATGCAGATGTTGTCCACCATGCCGTTGCAGCTGGTGAACGTGCCGGGGGTCAGGTTGATCGTCGACGCCGAGGTGTAGCCCGACAGGTCGAGGGTGTTGCCGGTGCCGCCGTCCCAGAGGGTGATGACGGGGTGCGCATTGGTGGTGAAGTCAAAATACGGCTTGATCGATCCGGTGATGTTGCAGTTGAAGCCGAACACTTGGCCGCCGCTCACCAGCGGGCCGGAGGTGGGGCGGCCATAGAGGCGCTGGGCCGCGATGATGTCGAGCGCCATCGGGGTCGTCGGCTCGTAGTAGTAGCCGGACGAGTTCCAGCCCCAGTTCGCCCCGCTGACCGGGTAGGAGTTGTAGTACTTCGCGGAGGTGTCGGTCGGGTCGATATAGGACATGATCGACCAGAGCCGGGTGTCGTAGGCGCTGTACTGCTGGGTCGACGAGGTCACGTTGCCGTTGTAGGCGCCGCCATGGCCGAGCCCGATCAGATGGCCGATCTCATGGACAAGGGTCTGGTAGGTGTACCCACCGTAGGTGTCGAACGACGATCCGATCGGGCCGAAGCCTGCGACGCTGGTGTCGATCGAGATGTAGACGCCCGAGCCCGGGCTGCCGGCCGTGCCAGAGCCGACCGTGGTCGACGTCAGGCTGGGATTCGTCTCGTAGGCACTGCCGTCGCTGCCCCGCTTGAACGTGAAACTCGCGGCGCCGGCGCTTGCCGCCTGAGCGAACGTGATGTTGCATTCGGCCGACCAAAGGTCGAGGCCGGACACGAGCGCTGCTTTCTCGGTGGTCGTCCAGTTCGACGTGGCGTCGAACCAGTAGTAGACGGTACCGCCCGACGTGCCCGAGGTGCTCAGCGTCGTGCTGCCCCACTTGTTGGCATCCGAGGTCGAGCTGTAGGTGGCAGGCTTGTTGCCGTTCCAGGTCCAGAAGCTGGTCGCGGCGATCTTGGCGCCCGAGGTCACGCCCGAGATGAAGGCGATCTCGGCTTCCGCGCCGCTCGGGATGGGAGCCACCGACGCGCCGCCGACCGCGGCGAACGAGGTGCTCGCGGCGGAGCCGACGGGCGCCGAAGGATCGACGGGCGACCGCATGGGAATCATGCCGTGCGACGCCGCGTCCTCTTGCTGCCCGAGGAGGGCGGCCGGCGGCCGGGACTGGGTGCGCCAGGGGATGGGCGACGGTTCGCTGGGATCAAAGGAGTCTGAAAACGGTCGGGCCTGCATGACGTCCTCCGAATCTCCGGCGGCGGCTGCGCCCAGATCGGCTCGAATCATCTCGAAATCGCGCGCGTACGGCGAACCGGCTCGCTCTTGCGAGGCTGCTCGCGACTCGCGCAGACATTCAAAGCAACAATCATTTACAATTTCTACCCGCGAACGACCCGCGCGAATACGCATTGCGCCTCATCGGGGCGTTTCACCGCTTATCTGACTTGTATGACGCGGGATGGAGGAGCGGCCCCAAGGGCCACCGTCACGGCTCCCGCAATCCCTCGTCTAGGCCCTTCATGATGGGCCATAGTACGTAAGAGATAACCCGCCTCGTCCCCACCTTGATCTCGGCCGAGACGGTCATGCCGGGAAGCAGGCGGAAATGGGTCGGGACGTTGCGCAGGGTCGTGTCCGTCAGGGTGACGCGGGCCTTGTGGAACTGGGCGGCCTCGGTGCGCTGCGGGTCCTGGCCCTCGCTGCGGCCGGGCCGGAAGGCGTCGGCGCTGATGGTGGCGACGCGGCCGCGGGCGGTGCCGTGCTGCTGGAACGGGAAGGCGTCGAGCTTGACCCGCACCTCGTCGCCGACCTTGACGACGCCGATGTCGCGCGGGGCGATCCGCACCTCGGCCTCGAGCGGCGCATCGAGCGGCACCAGCGTGAAGAGAATCTCCGCCTCGCGCAGCACCGAGCCGATCGAGCGTTGGCCGATCTCCTGGACGACGCCGTCCTCGGGCGCGGCCAGCGTGACCATGTCGCGGCGACGCAGCGCCTTGTTGAGCTCCTCGACCGCCGCCTCGCGGTCGCGCCGCACCGAGACCAGCTCGTCGGCCACCTTCTCGCGCCACTCCTGCACATAGGCGTCGCGCTGGGCGTTGATGCTGCTCGCCTGGTGCTGCAGCTCGGCGATCTTGCCCTCGCCCTGGATTTTCTCGCGCTCGGTGGCGATGAGCTGGGCCTTGGCTTCCACCAGCCGGAGCTGGGTCTCGTATTCGCGCACCACCATGGCCTGGCGCATGTCGACGATCTGCTGCAGCAGGGCGAGGCGCGCCGTCGCCTTCTCGATGTCGGCCCGGGTGGCGGCGAGCGAGGCGCCGATCCGCGACAGCTCCTCGTGGAAGGTACGCAGCCGCGCCGCATAGGTCTGCTGGCGCTCGTTGAACAGCGACTGCTCGAGCCGCTCGGCTCGATCGGGCTCGCCCTGCGGCCGGTAGTCGGCGTTGCGGATTTCCGCCTCCAGGCGGGCCTGGCGGGCCTTGTGGGTCGCCACCTTGGTCTGCAGCTGCTCGAGGTCGGCCTGGGCGAAGGTCGAATCGAGCGTCGCCAGCACCTGGCCCTTGCGGACGATGTCGCCCGGCTTGACGTGGACGGCCCGAATGCCGACCCGCTCCATGGGCTGGATGACCAGCGCCGGCTCCACCGTCACCAGCTCGCCCCGGGTGATCACGATGCGGTCGATGTCGGCGAGCGACGCCCACACCAGGGCCGTCAGCAGGAAGGCCGTGATGGCGTAGAGGATCCACCAGTGCGCCCGGGCCGGCT
The DNA here is from genome assembly GCF_003258865.1 of Rhodoplanes roseus. Classification (GTDB taxonomy): domain Bacteria; phylum Pseudomonadota; class Alphaproteobacteria; order Rhizobiales; family Xanthobacteraceae; genus Rhodoplanes; species Rhodoplanes roseus. The sequence continues at coordinate 8,781 of NZ_NPEX01000004.1, forward strand.
CCTCCTCCTCCAGCGCGATGGCGGCCGGCTGGAACTCGCGCGCCACGGCGGGCTTCACCGCCGGCTTGTCGGTCCCGCGGGGGCCCGGCGGCGCGGAGTCCCGGTTCGTGGGCGAGCGCGGTGCGTGCATCTCAGCGCAGGAAGCTGGTTTGGCGGGCCCACAGCTGCTGGTAGGGAGCGCAGTCCTTCAACAGCTCGGGGTGCGACCCTAGGCCGGCGACGCCGCCCTTGTCGAGGACCACGATCTTGTCGGCCTCGACCAGCGATGCCAGCCGGTGCGAGATCATGATCAGGGTGCGGCCGCGCGCCATCCCACGTAGATTCCCGTAGACGATCGCCTCGCTTTCCGGATCGAGCGCACTGGTCGCCTCGTCGAACAGTAGGATGCGCGGCTGGCGCAAGAGCGCCCGGGCGATCGACAGGCGCTGCCGCTGCCCGCCCGAGAGATTGGAGGCGTTCTCCTCCAGCATCGTGTCGAAGCCCTTGGGCAGCCGCTCGACGAACTCCAGCGCGCCGCCCAGCCGGGCCGCCTCGACGATCTGCTCGATGCTGGCGTCCGGTCGGCCCATGCCGATGTTCTCCCGGATGGTGCCGCGGAACATGAAGCTGTCCTGCAGCACCACGCCCATGTGCTGGCGCAGATGGACGAGGTCGATCTCTCGGATGTCGGTGCCGTCGACCCGGATGACGCCGCCCTGGGGCACGTAGAGCCCCTGGATCAGCCGGGTCAGCGTCGTCTTGCCGGCCCCCGAGGTGCCGACCAGCCCGTAGAAGCCGCCCGCCGGGATCTTGAACGAAACGTCGCGCAGGACGCTGGGCAGGCCCGGGCCGTAATTGAAGCCCACGTCGGCGAGCTCGATCTCGCCCCGGATGGCCGGGCGGTAGCCGCGCTGGCCGTCGCGGCGCTCCGGCGCCTGGTTCATCACGCCGGCCAGCATCCGGATGGCCAGCGCCGTCTCCTGATACTCGTTGACCAGGCCGATGAGCTGGACGAGCGGGTTGCTCACCCGGTTGGCCAGCATCTGGAAGGCGACCAGGGCCCCGATCGTGATCTCGCCGGCGAAGACCAGATGGGCGCCCACCATGATCACGGCGACCATCAGGAATTTTTCCAGGAAGCCGGTGACGGCCTGGGCCGTGATCGAGATGCGCCCCACCTCGAACTGGGTCCGCACCGTGTCGGCGGTGCGCTCGTCCCAGTCGCTGCGCTGGCGCGGCTCCAGGGCCAGCGCCTTGATGGTGGCGATGCCGTGGATGCTCTCGGTCAAAAAGGCCTGGCGCTGGGATTCCGCCTCGTAGAGCTTGAGGAGACGACGCCGCAGGGCGGGCAGCATCACGGCGATGCTGCCGCCGATCAGCACCGAGAACAGCAGCACGAGCAGCGTCAGCGTTCCGCTGTAGAGCAGCAGGACCGGGAGAAACACGAACAGCGCGATGGCGTCGAGAAGCGTCAGGAACAGCCGGCCGGAGAGGAACTCACGGATCCGCTGCACCTGCTGCATGTGGCGAACCAAGACGCCGGCCGGGATGCGGTCGAAGAAGGCGACCGGCAGCATCATCAGGCGCCCGAATGTGCGCCGGGCCGTGCGCACGTCGATGCGGTTGCTGGCATAGAGCAGCAGGAAGCGGCGCAGGAACCCGAACGTCGCCTCGAAGCCGAGCCCCAGCGTCACCGCGATGCCGAGCACCCACAGCGTCGACGTCCCCTCGTGCGGCAGCACCTTGTCGATGACGAGCTGGAAGAAGATCGGGACGACCAGCCCGAGCAGATGAAGCATCACGGCGGCGAGGCCGACGCCGATGAAGAAGCGGCGCTGGCGCACCAGCTCCGGCACGAACCAGGTGAGCCCGAAGGGCTGGTCCGGATCGGTGATCCGGCGCACCGGCTGGACGAAGATCAATTCGCCGGTCCAGTTCGGGCCGAACTGCTGCGGCGTCAGCGTGATGATGCCCTGGGCCTTGGCCAACGGATCGAGGATGCCGATCTGGTCGCCCTCCGGCCCGCGCCGGACGCCGAGGACGATCAGGGTCGAGCCGTCCTTGATGCGGGCCAGCACCGGGAAGGCGGGCCCGAGCGCCACGAGCTGGTCGATGGTCAGCTCCGCCGACTTGCCCCGCATCCCGCTCGCCCGCACGAGCCGGACCAGCTCCCGGGCCGAGGGCTCGTGGTTCCCCAGCGAATGGTCGTGGATCAGCCGCTCGACCGACAGGTCGACGCCCGCCTGTCGTGCGATCCACACGAAGCAGTGCAGGGCGGTCTGGGGACGTGGTGTGGGCTGCTCGAGCATGTCGCGCGAATCGGTGAGGCTTCGCCAGTCATACTCGACCCACAGTGCCTCCGCTAACCAGGAGTGAGAGTGTGATTTATCTCAGATCTTTGCCGGTCCGGCTCTCGAAGGACTCTGCAGTCTAACGCCTGCGCCTCCGCCATTCTCGTCGATGAATTCCACACCTGCATCTTCGAGGGCTCTGCGGATCGCTAAGCTGTTCGCCTGAGTTAGCGTCATTTCATTATCAGCGATTTCCGCCCGGCGAATGGTCCGAAGGCTGACGGAAGAGGTCCGAGATAGATCTTCAGCGGTCCACTTGATCAGGGCTCGTGCGGCTCGGATCTGAGCGCTCGTTAAAACAGTCCGGGGAACATTTTCGTGTTGACCCAATTAGTGACATATGGCACTTTAAGTGCCATCTCCCCTTCTGAGAACGATAGAGCAATTTATGATGACACCAACACTCTGCTGCTCAACAGAAACGCGCCGCTCCTTCCTTGGCGGCTCGGACGCCCGGACCGTCATGGGACGGGACGATCGGGCGCTGCTGCGCCTGTGGCGAGAGAAGCGGGGCGACGTCGCGCCGCGTGATCTCTCGAACGAGCTCATTGTCCAGCTCGGACACGCGACCGAGCCGCTCAATCGGCGCTGGTACGAGAAGAAGTCCGGGTACCGGGTCGGCCACGTCCAGGAGCGCATGGTCCATGTCGCGCTGCCCTGGATGGCCGCGACCCTCGACGGGATCGTCGAGGAGACCGGCGCGGTGTTCGAAGCGAAGTTCATGCTGCCCTGGTCGTTCTCGGAATCGGTTGCGGTCAGGAAGCACATGGCCCAGCTCCAGCACAATATGCTTGTGGCCCGGGCCCGCTCGGCGGTGCTGTCGATCATCACCGGGGGCGGCAAGTGGGTGCTCCTCGAGGTTCAGGCCGATCCACTCTACCAGACGATCCTGCGGGCCGTGGAGAAGGCGTTCTGGCGGTGCGTTCAGACCGGAGAGCCGCCGCGCGTGTGGGACGACGAGCTGCCGGAGCCTCGGATTGGGGCAATGCGGGTGGTCGACATGGCGGCCTCCAACACCTGGGCGGAGTATGCGGCCCTGTTCCGGAGCACCCGGCCGGCGTCGCTCGACCACCAGCGGGCGCAGGCCGAGCTGCGGGCGCTCGTGCCATGGAACGCATGTGAGGCGTCCGGCCACGGGGTCCGAGCCATCCGCACCGAGGCCGGCGTGGTGACGGTCGGGCTGTCGGTGCGTGGAGCGGGAGAGCCCTCGGGCCCTGTCGGTGGTGAGCCCCCAACGCTCGTCGTTGGTCTGCCCTCGGGTCTGGTCGGTCTCGATGGGGCGTCTCCGGTCAGTTCGGTAGGCGAACCCCTCCTGCGGCCCGGCGCGTCTCAGGAGGGAGCGAGCCCGGCGTCCGAGGCTGTTCCGGCTCGTCGGGGTGATGATCGCGACGGCTGGGTGGACTTCCCTCCCGCCGAGGACTCTACCGGCTCCGGCTCCGGCTCCGGCTCCGGCTCCGGTCTCGGCGCCGGCCCCGGCGTGCGGGCTCCCGGGCGAGAGGGCGCGGCAGAGATCAGGGAGGGCGACACGACCGTCCCGACCGGTCGCATCGACAAGAGCCTTCTCTCGATCGCCACGCCCAAGCGCTACCGCGACAAGGCCCATCTCGGCTTCGTCGCGCGGCGACGCTGCCTCGTCTGTGGGCGCAAGCCCTGTGACCCGCACCATCTGCGCTTCGCCCAGCCGCGGGCGCTCGGGCGCAAGGTCTCGGACGAGTACACGGTTCCGCTCTGCCGCACCCACCACCGGGCGCTCCATCGCTCCGGCGACGAAAGGACCTGGTGGGCGGCCGTTGCGATCGAGCCCATCGCGATCGCCCAGTCTCTGTGGTCGTCGTCACGCCGCGCCCGGCATGCTCGCCACCAGGCCGGAGTGTCGACCGCTCCCGAGGCGACCGACGGGGGCCGTCACGTCCCGGAGGCGCTGCGCTCCGGCCGGGCATCGCACCTTGGTGGCGATCGCTCCGGCCCAGACCGCACTGGCTCCGATCGCTCCGGCCCGGACCGCTCGGGCCCGGACTCCGCCTCGGCGGCGTGACGCCCGGCGCAGGTCTCTCGCCCGACGCCCTGCGGATTCTCCTCTCCACCACCCCCCAAGACCCACCCAAAACCGGACCACCGGAGGCTTTGCCATGCGCGCCGACAAGAACGAGTCGATTCTCGGCTACAGGATGCCGCTCATCCGCGATCTGCTGCGCCGGATCTCCGGCCATGTCTGGACCGACGAACGGATCGCCCGGCATTTCCACACCACGCTTCACAAGGCGTCGCGCTTCGCCGATGCGCTCGTCGAACGCGGCTTCATTGAAGAGGCGCGGGATGTTCCGCGCGCGACGCGCGGGTTCGTGCTCACCGACCTTGGGCACCGGTTCTGCGCCGCGACCTTCCTGAAGCCCATCACCAGGACCCAAGCCGACGCTCTCCTGGCCGATCTCCTGGTGCGGATCGAGGCGATCAATGCGCGCGACGAGCTCGTCTTCCGGATTGCCGAGGTCCATGTGTTCGGCAGCTACTTTCGGGGAGCCCCGGAGGTCGGCGACGTCGATCTCGCGGCCCGCCTCACGCCCCGCCGGCCGGGCCTGAGCTGGCGCCAGGAGTCGCTCGATCGCGCCCGCGACAGCGGTCATGTCAGCCTGACCTACAAGCGCATGCTGACCTTCGGCGCGAACGAGATCTTCAAGCTGATGCGGGGACGGACGCGCTACCTCCACGTCACGCTCTGGGAGGCGTTCCAAGTGCTCGACCAGCCGAGCCGGCGCATCTATCCGCCCATGCGGGACGGCGAAGCCGAGAGCGGCACCATGAGCGGGCAGGGCGGCGGACCTGCTTCGACCGATCCGTTGGCCGGCGCCGGCGTGTCGCCACGGGACGGCCATCCTGCTCCGAAGCCGGTGGTTCCGTTCGATCCCGTTCCGCTCAGGCCCGCCGCGTGATCGCGCCGACCCGCAGGGCGACGTCGCTCGCGGGTCCTCCACCCCAATCGCAATGATCAGACGAGGTGCGCGCATGAGCGATCCCCCGAAAGCGAAGCCCGTTTGCGGCTACACGAGCCATGAAATCCGCGACATCCTGTGTCGGATCGGCGATGAGATCTGGCCCCCGCGTGACTTCGCCTCGCGGCTGATGCTTCCGCCTCGCGAAGGCGCTGAGCTCGCCCAGGCTCTTCTCGCGCAGGGTTACGTCGAACCGACGAAGGGGTGGCGCGCCGACATCGGACGTCCGTCCGGCCTCGAGTTGACGCCCCTCGGCCGCCGGCTGACCCGCCAGAGCAGGCTTCGGCCGATCTCACGTGAATGCGCCGCCGCCATCATCGGCGAGATTCCGGCCCGCATCGACGACGCCAACAGCCGGTCGGCGTTCATGCACCGGATCGTCGACGCCCATGTGGTCGGAAGCTGGTGCCGCGGCGACGACGAGGTCAGCGTCGTCGACGTTGCGGTCCGTCTCGTGCTGAAGGGCGATCTCGCCCAGCGAACCAAGGGCATCACGGATCCGGACGACACCGCGGCCCAACTGTTGGTTCGGTGGCTGCTCGCCAGCGTCTCCGACGTTCTGTCGCTTGTGAAGCGTCGGACGCCCCACCTGCGAGTCTATGACTACCGGCGATCGTCGTCTCTCGGCTCCTGGACCGAGCGGATCTATCCTCCAACTGAGGGTTGAGCTCTGTGGTTCTTCGCGCGCGAGGATCTCGCATCTGGTCGCGTCGGGGAGGGACGGGCACGATTGTTATCGCCAAGAGCCGGCGATGGTCTGCGCCCACTCGGCTGACATCTGACACGGCGATCAGGCTCCATTCCTCCTCCGTGCGGACCCTCGACGGGGCGCCCTGGCTCGTGGCGGCCGACGTGTGCCGGGTGGTGGGCATCGTTCACGCCTAGAAGGCGGTCGCCACGCTGCCCGTGCAGGTCGGGGACCGAGTGCTCGATCGACGACACCCGTTTGATGAATCCGCGGAAGGACGGTCGAATGTCGATCCGCGGAGCGTCGAGCAAGGGCCGTCCAGCATCGCAGCCATTCACTCGGCCGTGATGCGCGCCTCGCGCACCACGCGCTCCCACTTGCGCGTCTCCTCGGCCATGTAGGCCGCCATCTCCTCCGGAGTCGAGCTCACCGCCTCGAGCCCCGTGTTGGAGATGCGGGTCTTCACCTCGGGCTTGCCGAGCGCTGCGATGGTCGCGACGCTGAGCGCCTTGACGATCTCCGGCGACGTGCCGGCCGGTGCGAGCAGGCCTCCCCACGCCATCGCCTCTGCCCCGTGGAAGCCGGCTTCCGCCATGGTGGGCACGTCGGGAATGGCCGGATTTCGCTTGTTGCCGGTGACCACGAGCGCCCGCAGGTCGCCGTTCTGCACCGAGGCCGCGACCGTCGGCACCTGCACCATGATCACCTGGAGATGACCGCCGAGCAGATCCGAGAACGCCGCGGCGCTGCCCCGGTAGGGCACGTGCTGGAGGTCGATGCCGGCGATGAGCTTGAACAGCTCCATCGCCGTGTGGGTCGAGGCACCGTTGCCGCTCGAGCCGAAGTTCATTTTGCCCGGCTGAGACTTCGCCAGCGCCACGAACTCCTGGATGGTCTTCGCCGGGATCGACGGGCGCACCACCAGCACGAGGTCCGAGGTGTAGACCATCGACACGGGCGTCAGATCCTTCACCGGATCGAAGCCCATGTTCTTGTAGAGGAACGGATTGGTCGTCAGAAGTCCGGCCGCGCCGAGCAGCAGAGTCAGCCCGTTCGGCTCGGAGTGCGCCACGAAGGCACCGCCGATGTTGCCGGCAGCGCCGCCGCGGTTCTCGATCACGACCGTTTGCTTGAGCGGCTCGGCCATCGCCTCGCCGCAGATCCGCGCCGCGATGTCGGTCGCCCCTCCGGCCACATAGGGGACGATCATCTTCACGGGCCGGGGCGGCAACCAGTCGGCCCGGGCGAAGCGATCGCCCAGGAGCACGGCGGGCGCGGCGCAGCTCGCGACGTTCAGGAAGCGGCGGCGGGTCAGCATCTAACTCTCCCTCGTGTCTGTTCTTGTGTCGCAGGCTTCTCGGTGACGGCCGGCTCAGGATGGCGCGCGATCCCGCCGGCCCGCGAGGTCGCGCGACACGGCGGGCAGCACGCCGCCGCCCGCGAGGTCCGCCGCCTCCTCGTCGGTGTCGATCCGGCAAAGAACCGGCACCTCGACGACGCTCCCGTCCGCACGACGAAAGCGCGCCGTCGCTGTGGCGCCCGGGCGCAGCATCGCGAGGCCGAGGATGTCGACGGTCTCGAATCCGTGGAGCCCGAGCGCGGCGAGGCCCTGCCCATCTGCGAACTGCAGCGGCAGCACGCCGAGCGCGACCAGGTTGGCGCGATGGATGCGCTCGAAGCTCTCGGCCAGCACGGCCGAGACACCGAGAATCCGGGTGCCCTTGGCGGCCCAGTCGCGGGCCGAGCCGGCCCCGTAGTTGCGCCCCGCGACCACGACCATGGGCGTGCCGGCGTCGCGATACTGCTGCGCGGCCGCGTGGATGGTCGTGATCTCGCCACCGGCCGTCAGACGGGTGAATCCCCCTTCCCGCTCGGGCACCAGCCGGTTGCGCAGGCGCAGATTGGCGAAGGCGCCGCGCGCCATGACCTCGTGATTGACGCGCCGGGCGCTGTAGGACTGCAGCCCGGATGCCGTCTCGCCATGGGCGATCAGCCAGGCGGCCGCCTCGGACTCTGGCGGGATGCGCGACACCGGCGAGATGTGGTCGGTCGTCACGTCGTCGCCGAGCAGCGCCAGCATCCGGGCGCCGCGAATGTCGCCCGTGAGAGCAGGCACGGCCAGACGGCCGGCCGCGAAGGGCGGTGGCCGCATGAACTGGCTACCCGGCTCCCAGGCGAAGCGCTCGCCTTCCGGTGCCGCGATCGCGGTCCAGGCCGGCGGGCCGTCGAAGGCGGTCGCGGCCCGCGCCGCATAGCCCTGCGGCGTCACCACGGCGGCCGCGGCGGCGACCGTCGCGTCGTCGGGCCACAGATCCGCCAGCATCACGGGCCGCCCGTCGCTTCCGACACCGACGGGATCGCGTGAAAAGTCGCGGCGCATGTCGCCGGCCAGCGCGTAGGCGACGACGAGCGGCGGCGAGGCCAGATAGGCGGCGCGGATCAGCGGATGGATGCGGCCTTCGAAGTTGCGGTTGCCCGACAGCACCGCGGCGACGTCGAGCTTGTCGGTGCGGATCGCCGTCTCGATCTCGGGCGCGAGCGGGCCGGAATTGCCCATGCAGGTCATGCAGCCGTGGCCGACCAGCGCGAAGCCGAGCGCCGCCAGGTCGTCGAGCAGCCCGGCCTCGGCCAGATAGTCGGTGACGACGCGCGATCCGGGCGACAGCGATGCCTTCACCCACGGCTTGGCGGTCAGGCCGCGCGCCCGTGCGGCGCGCGCCAGCAGGCCGGCCCGCAGCATGGCGTCGGTATTGGCCGTGTTGGTGCAGCTCGTGATCGCGGCGATGGCGACGTCGCCGTCGCGGATCGGACCGGTGACGGGCCGGAATCGGTCGGTGACCGGCAGCGACGCGGGCACGGCGGCGAGGCCGAGCCGCTGGGCCGGCCGCGACGGCCCGGCGACGCTCGGCTCGACACTCGCGAGGTCGAACTCCAGCGTCTCGTCGAAGCGGCGGCCCTCCGCCGCGTGCCACAGGCCCTGCGCCCGCGCATAGGATTCGACAAGCCCTACATGTGCTGCGTCGCGGCCGGTGAGGCGGAGATAGGCGAGCGTCTCGTCGTCGACCGGGAAGAACCCCATGGTAGCGCCGTACTCGGGCGCCATGTTGGCGACGGTCGCGCGGTCGGGCAGGCGCAGCGCGGCGAGGCCGGGGCCGAAGAACTCGACCACCTTCTCGACGACACCGTGCCGACGCAGCAGCGCGGTCAGCGCCAGCGCCAGATCCGTGGCGGTCGCGCCCGCCGGCATGCGGTTGAGAAGGCGCACGCCGACCACGGCCGGCACCCGCATCGTGACGGCGCGGCCCAGCATGGCGGACAGCGCCTCGATGCCGCCGACGCCCCAGCCGAGCACGGCGAGCGCGTTGACCATGGTGCTGTGGCTGTCGGTGCCGAGCATCGTGTCGGGCCGGGCGATGCCGTCCCGCACCGTCACGACCTGCGCCAGCACCTCGAGATTCATCTGGTGGCAGATGCCGCGGCCGGGCGGCACCACGCGCAAGGCGGAGAAGGCGCGCTCGGCCCAGCGCAGGAACCGGTAGCGCTCGGCGTTGCGCTCGAACTCGATGGCGAGGTTGACGTCGTTGGCGTCCGGCGACCCGTGGCGATCGACCTCCACCGAGTGATCGACGACGAGATCGACCGGGATCAGCGGCTCGACGACGGCGCCGGCGGGCGCCTCTTCGCGCAGCGCCGCGAGGTCGGCCAGCACCGGGATGCCGGACGAATCCTGCATCAGGATGCGGCCCGGCCGCAGCCGCACCGCGACGTCGCGGCGGCGTGCCGCGATCGCCGCCACCGCCTCGATCTCGCCGTGGCGCAACGCGTCCTCGGTTAGGATCCTCAGGCTCACCGGCAGGTCACCGAGCCTTGCGATCCCGGCCTCTTCCGCCCGCGGCAGGGAGACGAAGGACGGGCCGCCGCCGGGCAGCACGTCCGTGAGATCTGGCGGTGGACCGGCCGGGGATCGAGTCACACCGGGCACCCCTTCGATCTCAGCAGCGCGTTGAACCGCTCGGGATCCGACTTGCCGGCGGCGTTGTCGGCCCGGATCTTGTCCTCGCGCGCGGCATGCGCTTTCGCGCGCGCAAGCAGGGCCTCGGCGTCGGTCGCCGGCACGACGATGACGCCGTCGGCGTCGCACAGCACGAGGTCGCCCGGGTTCACGACCATGCCGGCGCAGGCGATGGGCACGTTGACCTCGCCCGGGCCGTCCTTGCTGGGACCACGATGGGTGTGGCCGCGCGCATAGCAGGCGATGCCACCCTCCGCCCATTCGGCGATGTCGCGCACCGCGCCGTCGAGCACGAAGCCAGCGATGCCGCGCGCGATCGCCGAGGTGCGCATCAGACCGCCGATCAAGGCCTGGCTGACGTCGCCGCCGCCGTCGACAAGAATCACGTCGCCCCGCTGCGCCATCGCGATCGCCACGTGGATCATCAGATTGTCGCCCGGCCGCACCCGCACGGTCAGGGCCGGTCCGGCCACCGTCAGCTTCAGGTCGTCGTGATAGGCGCGCAGCCCGACGGCGCCGATGGCGCGACCGAGATTGTCGCTCGCATGCGCGGTCGGCACGCCTTTGAAGGCTGCGATCAGCGCGGGCGATAGCACCGCGGTGCGCGGAGCCACTTTGTAGCCGGGCGGCCAAGCCTTGGTCTCGGTCACGGGCGGTTGTCCTTTCACGAATTCGGCAGGAGTTCGGGCCGGGTTTTCGACAGCGTTTCGGGATTGACGCAGACGGCCGGATTCACTGGGCGTCCGTGGATCACGGCGAGCGCATGCTGGGCCGCGGTCCGCGCTGTCGCGTCGAGCGCCGCGTCGGTCGAGCCGCCCATATGCGCCGTCATCACGACGTCCGGGCGAGTGCAGAGCGGGTGGGTCGGCGGCAGCGGCTCGGACGCGAAGGTGTCGAGGCCGGCGCCGGAGAGCTGGCCGCTCTCCAGCGCCGCGACCAGGGCCGCTTCGTCGACCAGTCCGCCGCGGGCCGTGTTGATCAGCACGGCGCCACGCGGCAGCGCCGCGAGCTCGGCCGCGCCGATCAGGCCACGAGTCTGAGCCGTGAGCGGCACATGCAGCGACAGCACATGGCTGCGGAGCAGCAGCGCCGCGAGGCTGTCGACTCGCTCGACCGCGAGATCGGGATCGGCTGCGGCGACCGGATCGAAGGCGATCACCCGCATACCGAGCCCGAGCGCAGCGCGCGCCACCGCCTTGCCGATGCCGCCGAAGCCGACCAGCCCCAAGGTTTTGCCGGCCATCTGCAGGCCGTTGCCGCTGCGGTCCCAGGTGCCGGCCCGGATCGCGGCGTCCTGCACCGTGATGCGGCGGGCTGTCGCGAGCATCAGGCCGACGGCGAGCTCGGCCACCGACTGGCCGTTGCCGGCCGGCGCGATCAGCACTGGGATGCCGCGGGCGGTCGCCGCGGCGAGGTCGACATTGTCGAAGCCGACGCCGTGGCGCGACACGACCTTCAGACCGGGCCCGGCGGCCGCGAAGGCCTCGGCGCCGAACGGCAGGGTGCGCGAGATGACTCCGTCGATGCCCTCCTGCGCGAGGTGCTTCAGCATCTCGGGCACGCCGCCGCCCTTGCTGGTGAAGAGGACGCGGCAGCCTTCGGCGCGAAGGACATCGAGCCCGGCCGGAGCGAGGGTCGGAACCGTGACGAGGATGGTGGTGGGCATGCGGGACGCGATCCGATCCGATGAAGCTGACATGGTTTGCCCAAACCCAGTGGCAGGTCTAGTTTCTAATTTTCACCGTTCGTTAGCTTCCAGGAAACGATCGAGGCGGTGCGATGGACATCCGCGACCTGTTCTATTTCGAGACCATCGCGCGGCTCGGCCATCTCGGCCAGGCGGCAGCCGAGCTCGGCCGCACCAAGCCGGCGTTGAGCAAGTGCATCCGCCGACTGGAGGACCAGGTCCGGACGCCGCTGTTCGAGCGCACCGGCCGGCGGCTGCGACTGACCGAGGCGGGGCGCACGCTGCTCGACCACGCCTTGCGCATGCGCGTCTCGATGGCCGACGCGCTCCGTCACGTGTCCGAACAGGCGACCGGCCGCGGCGGTCACGTCCGGCTCGGGCTCGGGACCTCGATCGGCGAGACGCTGTTGCCCCCGATGGCACGCTGGTTCCGCGGCGAGGCGGCCGGGCTGTCGCTCGGGCTGCAGGTCGGGATGAACGACGCGTTGCGGCGCGACCTCGCCGACGACCGGCTCGACGGCATCATCACCACGGCGATGCCGGACGACGACGCTCGCTTCATGCGGGAGGACTGGGCCGAGGACGACGTCGTGGTCGTCGCCCGAGCCGGCCATCCGCTGGATCGCAAGGGCCGCGTCGACATCGGCGCGATGGCGCGCTTCGACTGGGTGCTGACCGGGCGCACCGTCGCAAGCCGGCAATGGCTCGACGGCGCCTTCGTGGCGCAAGGCTACGCGCCGCCGCGGGTGCGAGTCGAGGTCGGGGCGGCGCAGCTGCTGCCGACTTTCCTAACCGAGACCGACATGTTGAGCTTCGCGCCACGCCGCAGCCTGCGGGCCGGGCGCCTGGGAAACGGGTTGGTGGAGCTGCACAATCCGCAAACCACCATGCACCGGACTTTGAGTTTCCTCTATCGCAATGGCGGCTATGTCTCTCCGGCCCTACGGCGGCTGACATCGGTCTTGCGTGCCGCCATCGACGCGGATGCGGTGGGCATGGCACCACCGAGGTCGCGCTCCCGTCCGGCCAGCCCGGACTGACGACCGCGAACAGGCGCTCGTTGCGCAGGTGGCGCCCGTCGTGGAGCACTACAATCTCGGCGGCAAGACCAAGTGGCACGGCGCCGCGCTGCTGCGCTTCTCGGCACGAGTTCGAACCGGATCCCGCCTTCCAGTGCCTCGGCTGGCGCGTTCGGGCTCGCCGAGATCGAGCCCTACTACGACGAGGCGAAGCGCATGCTGCACGTCACCCGGTTCGCCAACGAGCCGGAGCTGCAGTCGGTGATCGACAGGATCGTCAATGACGATCCGGCCTGGCGTCCGGAGCCGCTGCCGCTCGGGCTCAAGCCCGAGATCGTCGACGATCCGCAGGAGGCCAAGCACTTCGACGGCTACGCCTCGGTTGCCGGCTACAAGGGCGGTTCCGAGCAGTGCTTCATTGCGCCGATCGAGACCGCACCGAACTTCCGCCTGATACTCGACAAGGAGGTGACGGGCTTCCTGCACGCGAGTGACCGGCCCGATGTCGTCGAAGGGGTCGTTTGCGACGACGGCAGCTACTTCTTCGGCGACGCCGTCGTTCTCGCTTGCGGTGCGATGTCGTCGCCGCGCCTCCTGCAGGACTATTTCGACGTCACCGGGCTCGAGCGGACGCTGCCCTGTGCCGGAACGATCGGCCGCAACTTCCGCATGCACCTCGACAGCGCGCTCATCGTCTTCTCGCCGTTTCGTGATCACGACGTTCTGCGCAAGACGGCGATCTTCTTCAACGAGAATCACCCGCATTCGACCGTGCAGTGCCTCGGCTGGCTCGACGGCCAGCTGCTCGCGACCCAGCTTCCGGCGGCGACGCCGCCGTTCGGCAGCGACATGATCGGAGCCCGGGCGCTCGGCTTCTTCGTCACCACCGAGGACGGGTCGAGCCGCGACAACCGCGTGGTGTCCAATCGCGGCCACCGTCCGGTCCTCGACTACGAGTTCGACTGCATCGTCCCGTCGCGCGACGAGCACGCGGCCTGCATCCACGATTTCGAGCGCGCGCTGCGGCGCGCCGGCTTCGTCGGCACCAGCCGCTGGACCGAGCTCGCCGGCACCTCGCACGCGGTCGGGACGCTGGTGACCGGCACCGATCCGACGTCGAGCGTGGTCGATCCCGACGGCCGCGTGCACGGCATGACCGTGCTCTATGTCGGCGACGGCAGCATCCTGCCGCGCACCAGCCGGGTCAATCCGTCGCTGACCATCTACGCCTGGAAGCTGCGGCTCGGCCGCCGGCTCGCAGCCGGCTCACTGGCCTGAGGTCGACCGCCGGGCACCCTCCGGGTCGGGAGGATTACGCCCCGAGCCAAATGCGCCTCTGCACGCCCTCCGAAAAAATCCGATCGACGCTCGTGACCGATCGACGCCGAGATCCCGGAGCGTATCGACGACCTCAACGGCCGGTCGACCTTCATGCACCGGATCGTGGAAGCGCATGTGATCGGAAGCTGGTGCCGCGGCGACGACGAGGTCAGCGTCGTCGACATCGCGGCTCGGCTCGCGCTGAAAGGCGATCTCGTCCAAAGAATCAAGGGCATCACGGATCCGGACGACACGGCCGCGCACCTCACGATTCGATGGTTGCTCTTCAGCGTCTCCGACGTTCTGTCCCTGCTGAAGGGCCGGACCGCGCACCTGCGGGTCTATGACTACCGACACCTGTCGTCTCTCGGCTCATTCACGGAGCGGATCTATCCTCCAGCGCAAACCTGAATTCTGTCGGCCCCCGGCTGCCGCCACGAGAAGCTCGGATTCTCCATCGATTTCGTGCTGTCTCAGGCCTTCATCCGCCGCGCACCCGAACTGGAGCGGATAGACCGGCTGATCGCGGCGAAGGAGCGGACGCGGCAGGCCGGGCTCAACGCATTCTATCGGGTGCGGGAGCATTACGAAATCATGAGTCGCCTCGATGAGGAGCGTGGGGTGGCGCCGCTCCAATTGTCCGCGCCCTCGGTGGGCGACGCGGGGGTGGGCGTCGGAGCGGATGCGGCCGCATGACCCATTCGGAGAAGCGAACCGCTGTTCCTCGGGCTCGGCCAAGAGGATGCCATCCCGGACGGCACGACCTCGTAGCTGTTCGCGAGAAGCTCGCGCAGGCCGGGCTAGTGGAGATGCTGTTCGAGCGGTTCGACCGCCATCTGAACGCGAAGGGTACATCGCCCGCAGCAGCCAGATGGTGGATGCCACCATCGTGCCGGTTCCCCGGCAGTGCAACAGTCGAGACGAGAACGTCGCCGTGAAGGGCGGCGAGATGTCGCCGGACCGGGAGGAGAATCCAGCCAAGAACCGGCAGAAGGACAAGGACGCGCGCTGGACCAAGAAGCACGACAAGAGTTTCATCGGCTAAAAGCACCACGTGAACGCGGACGCCGCCCACAAGCTGATCCGGGACTTCGAGGTGACCGACGCGGTTCGCCGCCGATAGGGGCGAAGCGTTCGGCTTGTCCACTCCGCCGTGCCGCCGTCCGGCCGCACCAGTCGCGCCCGCGGAACAGTGATCCCGGCGGTCCCGAACATTCCGGCCAGCTTGCGCCTCCGCGTGCCGTGCACGTGTCCGACAGCTTGGAACGTGTCGACGATCACGAGACGGCCCGACGTTTAATTCAGGCCTGAACGCTTCGGGTTTTCGACGACTGATCGATCCAGCTGCCGGTCGGCCATGTGGGCGGTCGGGACTGCCTGCGAACGAAGCGTTCCGGGTTTCTGGTGAAGGCGTCGTCGAGGGTGCTCTGGCGGGCGTGGATATCGTCGGCTTGACCGGAATCGACTTGGTCCGGCGTCATCAGGCCGATTCCGGCGTGGTGACGGTTCTGGTTGTACCGGTCGAAGACCCTGCGGCAGAACCTCTCGGCTTCCCGGATACGGCCGAACCGGACCGGGCCGTGGCCGATATGGGCTCTTCAGTCGCTCATTTGTCCGTCTGGTCGTTTTTCCGGCCTGATCTCCGACATCGCACCCTAATCCTCCGCACGAGCAGTCGCAGGTGAGCTTCCGAAGAGATCCCGAGGGGATCTCCGGGGCAAGGCGGTCTGCGTCTGCACCATCGCCGGACTCCGTCCGCGGTCGCATCCGACGGACCGCTTCCGGCAGGACAATGAAAAGAAGGGATGAAACCTGATGACGAAAATCAACGAAACTCCGTCTCAGCAACTCGTCGCGGCCGCTCCCAAGTTGGGCAATCCGGCTGCCGTCGGGCTCGCCGCTTTCGGGATGACCACGCTGTTGCTGCAGCTGCATGCCCTGGGACTCGTCGGCATGGGTCCGGTGCTTTGGCTGGGTGTGTTCTACGGCGGTGCCGCCCAGGTCATGGTCGGCCTTCACGAGCACAAGAACGGCAACAACTTCGGCTACACGGTGTTCACCAGCTTCGGCTGCTTCTGGCTGTCCTTCTGCGGCATCGTCGTCGCCGGCAAATACGGCCTGTTTCCCGCCAGCAAGACCGATGTCGGCTGGTTCCTGGTCGGCTGGACGCTGTACAGCGGAATCATGACGATAGCCTCGATGCGCACCAGCAAGGTGCTGTTCGGGGCCTTCGCCACCCTGATGGTCGGGCTGGTGGCGCTGGTCGCCGAGCACTTCGGCGGCGGCGCGGCGATGACAACCCTGTCGGCCGTCTCCCTGCTCGGGACCGTCGCCTGCGTCTGGTACGTGATGGCGCACATCGTCTTCGCCGACATGTTCGGGCGCGACGTGCTGCCCGTGGGCAAACCCCTCGTCTGAGACAGACGCCCCTCGGCCCGGTCTCGTGGCCGCGTTTCGGCGCATCGACGACTTCGTTTCGACAAGGATGACATCTCATGGACAAAGTCAGGCAACTCGACGACATCATCGCCGGCATCAAGGACGGCGCAACCATCATGTTCGGGGGATTTCTGGGCGTCGGCTCCCCCCTCAAATCGATCGAGAAGATCGTCGCCAGCGGGGTGAAGGATCTGACCGTCGTCTCGGTCGTCAATTCCTATCCCGGCGGCGGCTTCGATCTGGCGCCGCTGTTCAAGAACCGGCAAGTCCGCAAGTTCGTCACGGCGCACACCGGCACCTGCCCGGAAGCGGTCGAGGCAATGAAGGCCGGCGACCTCGACGTCGATTTCTTTCCGATGGGAACCTGGATCGAGAAGGTTCGCGCTGCCGGCGCCGGTCTGGGCGGGGTTTTGACGCCCATCGGTCTCGGGACCCTGGTGGAAGACGGCAAGCAGCGGCTCGAGATCGACGGCAAGTCCTATCTGGTGGAGATGCCGCTCCGCGCCGATTACGGCTTCATCGCCGGCTATCGCGCCGACACCATGGGCAACGTCGAATACCGCGGCGTCAGCCTCAACAGCAATCCGGTGATCGCGACTGCCGCGGATTTCACCGTGGCCGAGGTCAACGAGATCGTCGAGGTCGGCGGCATCGACCCGTCGCGGGTCGGCACCCCTTGCCTGTTCGTCGATGCCGTCGTGCAAGGCCATTCGTTCGCCGAGCATCAGGCGGTCTTCGAACGCCTCTGGGTGAGCACCGGGCGCCTCGCGGCGCCGGCGACGGCAGCGTAGCAGAAAGGACTCTCGGTCATGGAAACGAAGGACGCCATTGCTCGACGAGCAGCCCTCGAACTGGCGAACGGCGAGGTCGTCAATCTCGGCTTCGGCATGCCGACCGCTGTCGCCAATCACATTCCCGAAGGCGTGAACGTCATTCTGCAGTCCGAGAACGGCTGCCTGATGTTCGGGCCGACGCCGGCGCTCGGCGAACAGGACGGCGACGTGGCCAATGCCGGCGGGCAGCCGATCACCCTGCTGCCGGGGGCGTCGATCTTCGATCTCGCCACCTCGTTCGGCATCATTCGCGGCGGCCACGTCGACACCACCATTCTCGGCGCTCTGGAAGTGGATCAGGAAGGCTGCATCGCCAACTGGGCCATGCCCGTCGCTCCGGGAAAGTACTCGCCCGGCATGGGCGGAGCCATGGATCTGGTCGGAGGCGCCCGCAAGGTGGTCGCCGTCCTGCAGCACGCCGACAAGAAGGGACGCTCCAAGGTCCTGAAGAAATGCACGCTGCCGATCACCGGCAAAGGGGTGCTGAAGACCATCATCACCGACAAGGCGGTGTTCGAGGTGACGCCGACGGGTCTCGTCCTGAAGGAGATCGCCCCGGAGCTGACGGTGGACGAACTGAAGGCGATCACCGACGCCGACTTCGCCGTGTCGCAGGATCTCTGCGAGTACCGGTTGCACTCCTGAGGCGCGTCCCGCCCGACGACGGCGGCGAGACCGTCCGCACACACACGGAGGAAGCGCCGCGGCGCCTGGCACACGGTGCCCGGTGCTCCTCCGGTCCTGCGCGAACGCCGTTTCGTCGCGTCTCGGTGCCGTGACTTCGAAGGTCGGTTCCGCCCCTCGTCAGCCGGTGCGGAACTGGTCTTTGCCGTATTGCGATCGACTCGAACGAATGCACAATGGCTCGTCGGAATGCGCCAACCTCCCTCTCTTTCCGTCGACGAGGAACAAGGTGCGAGTGACCAGGTGAACTGGCCCGAGGAGGATGGATTCCATGTTTCAAGTGCTGCCGGATCGTCAGACGCGCTTCCATGCGAACGATTTGAACCTCGCCAAGAGCATGGCAGACGCCTCCTATCAGGTCGTCATCAACGCCGCGGACATCACCGGTCACGTCGAGGACATCACAAACCGGATCGTCGAGCAGACCGAGCTGCTCGGAGCAGTGGCCTCGTCGATCGAGGACATGACCGACATCAACACTTGCATCGCCACCTCGGCGCACGAGCTGCTCGTCGAGGCCAACATCGTCACCGACCGCATGAGCGAAGTCCAGGCGGCGGCCACGCGCTCCATCGGCGAAGCGATCGGCCTGATCGACGACACCGCGACGATCGTGAACCGGTTGCCGGCGATCAAGGGCGCCCTGGACGAAATCGCGCGGGCGGTGGACGGCTTCGGCGAGGTCGCCAGACTGCGTGACCGGGTGGTCCGGCGCGTCGCCTCGATCGCGGAATCGACCGCCCGCAACCGCGAGCACTGCGAGGACATCCTCGAGGAAGTCGCCCAGCTGAACGAGGCCGAGCAGGAGACGAAGGAGGATTCGAAGAACGTCTCCAACCAGTGCCTGCAGCTCTCCGATCTCGGATCCGAGCTCTACTACACCATTCTCGCGAGCGGGGTGGAGACCGCCGACACGCCGTTCATCGAGGTGGTCATGGAGACCGCGAAGACGATCACGGCGGCGCTGGAGGCGGCTCTCGACAACGAAGAGATCGACCTCGCGTCCCTGTTCGACGAAAACTACGTGCAAATGCCCGACATCGAACCGCCGAAATACACGACGCGGTGGCTGCCCCTGATCGAGAAGTTGATTCCGCCGATCTGCGAACCCCTCTCGACCATCACTCCGGACGTGGTGCTCTGCACGATCACCGACCGCAACGCCTACATGCCGGTCAACAACCTGAAATTCTCCCATTCGCCGACCAACGACCCGGCGTGGAACGCCACCCATTCGCGCCATCGCATCCGCCACCGCGACCGCATCTCGGCTCGCATCGCCAGGTCGACCAAGCCCTTCCTGGTGACGGTCTTCCGCCGCAGGCTGGGCGACTGCACCCAGATTCTGAAAGACGTCTCTTCACCTATCTTCATCGGAGGACGCCTCTGGGGCAACGTCCGGATGCTGATCCTGATCAAGGTGGAGAACGTCGACTACATCCTGAAGCAGATGGACATTCATCGCGCCGTCGAGAGGATGCGCGGCGACGATGCGGCCGGAACCGGCAAGCGCACGCCCGACCTCGAGACGGAGCGGCCGAAGCCGCATCGCGACTATCCCAAGAAATTCTGCTTCCATCACGCCGGGCGGCTGAAGATCATCGACAACCACGACATTCAGCTCTTCTTCGCCAAGGATCGGCTCGTCTTCATCCAGACCGAGGACGGAAAGCAACATTCCGTCCGCTCGACTCTCAGCGATCTGGAGGAGAAGCTCGACGGCAGCCAGTTCATGAGATGTCATCGGAACTACATCGTCAACATGAACAAGATCGAGTATCTCACGAACTGGTTCAATCGAGGATACCTTCTGACGTTGAAGGGCGAGACGAAAACGGAAATTCCCGTGAGCAGGGTGTTCGTGAAGCATCTGAAGAAATATATAGAGTTCGACTGACGAACGGAGACCGGAATGGAACGTTCACGCACGCCGATCAGATTCGCATCATGACGTGAATCTCGACATCGAATCCGGATTACGCCGATCGGCAAGGCTCGTCGTCGTGAGGCTGGAGCACGGGACCGTTCGGCGTTCGAAGCGCAATTCGTCGGAGACAGTCACATGATCGGCATCGAGAACACGACTTTCGACGAAATGAAAGTCGGACAATCGGCGAGGCTCACGCGAACGCTGACCGTCGAGGACATCTACCTGTTCGGGGTTCTGACCGGTGATGCCAACCCCACCCACTACGACGACCTTGGGAACGAGGCTCGGGGACAACGGGTGCGGGGCCATGCGATGTGGGGCGCCGCGTTGGTGTCGGCCCTTCTCGGCAACGAGCTGCCGGGATCGGGCACCGTCTACAAGAAGCAGACCATCGAATTCGTCGCACCGGTGATGCTGGGCGACACGTTGACCGTCACCATCACGGTCGTCGAGCTCGACGCCGCCGGCGGGACGGTGACCTTCGACTGCAAGGGCATCAACCAGAAGGGCGACGCCGCCTTCACCGGGATCGCCGTCGTCGAAGCGCCGACCGAGAAGCGGCGCGACGAACCCGTGGCCGGCCTCTACGTCCAGTTCTGACTGCATTCATTCGGCGCGCCGACCGCGACGACGGCGCGTGCCGCCCCCCGCTCGATGCCGCGCCGCATGCGGCCCCGCCTTTCCTCGCTCCCTCGCGCGTTCTGCCGAAAGCCGGTTCCGTCGTGGTGGCCGGTGTACGCCGGTCGGTGATATTCGCCGCTTCAGGACCGAATTTGGACCTCCGGTCGTTTTCGTCTCCCTAGTCTCTCGCCGCGGGCCGACAGTCCGCCGTCAGAGAGAACGGGTAACCGCGATTGAAGCCCCCCCATCGACCGTGGTGCCGGAGCTCGTCGAGAACCGCCGGACAGCCGGCGCGGCGACGATCCGATTCATCCCGAACTCTCGTACGGCCCGTTCCACACCGAGTTCAAAGAGAGGAAAAACATGCCAATCAATCGCGTCTTGGTCATCGGCGCCGGCCAGATGGGAAGCGGCATCGCCCAGGTCGTCGCCCAGGCGGGCATCCCGGTCGTTCTGCGCGACGTCGAGGACGGGCTCGTGAAGAAGGGCCTGGCCGGCATCGAAAAGGCTCTCGGCCGCAACGTCGACAAAGGCAAGATGACCGCGGACGAGAAGGCGGCGGTGCTGAGCCGCATCACCGGCGTGGTCGCGCTCGACGCCGAGGTGGCGGCGGTCGATCTTGTGATCGAGGCGGCGAGCGAGAACCCGGCGATCAAGAAGGAAATCTTCACGGCTCTCGACGCGGTCTGTCCCGAGCACACCATCCTGTCCAGCAACACCTCTTCGCTGCCGATCACCGCTCTGGCCGCCTTCACCGGACGGCCCGCGCAGTTCATCGGCATGCATTTCTTCAATCCGGCGCCGGTGATGAAGCTGGTCGAGGTGATCAACGGCCTGGCGACGTCGCCGCAGACCTTCGCGGCGGTGGACGAACTGGTCACCCGCCTCGGCAAGACGACGGTGAAGGTCAGCGACGCATCCGGCTTCTGCGGCAACCGCATCATGATCCCGATGATCAACGAGGCCGTCTACGCCCTGTCGGAAGGCGTGGCGAGCGTCGAGGACATCGACAACGTCGCCAAGCTCGGCTTCAACCACCCGATGGGTCCACTCGCGTTGTCCGACCTGATCGGCAACGACACCGTCCTCGCCATCATGAACACGCTCCACGAGGGCTTCGGCGATCCCAAGTATCGGCCCTGTCCTCTGCTGAAGAAGTACGTCGCCGCCGGGTGGCTCGGCCGCAAGTCCGGCAAGGGCTTTTACGACTACGCCGCCAAGTGATCCCCTCCTGAAGAGCGATCCCATGAACACCTACGAGAATCTCCTGGTAGAGCGCCGGGACGGCGTCGCCATCGTCACGATCGACCGGCCGAAGGCCCTCAATGCGCTGAACGCCGCCACTCTCGCCGAGCTGTCGAAGGCGATCGTCGCCATCGCGGAAGACACGTCGGTTCAGGTGGTGATCTTCACCGGCAGCGGCGAGAAGGCCTTCGTCGCCGGCGCCGACATCACCGAGATGCAATCGATGTCGGCGGCCGAAGCCCGCAACTGGGGAAAGTTCGGCCAGAGGGTCTTCGCCGCCATCGAGGCCTTGCCGCAGCCGGTGATCGCCGCCGTCAACGGCTTCGCTCTCGGCGGCGGTTGCGAGCTGGCGATGGCTTGCGACATCCGCATCGCCGCCGAGAACGCCCGCTTCGGGCAGCCGGAAAGCAGTCTCGGCATCACGCCGGGCTTCGGCGGTTCGCAGAGACTGCCGCGTCTCGTCGGGACGGGACGCGCCAAGGAGCTGCTCTTCACGGCCGATGTGGTCGACGCCGCCGAAGGATTCAGGATCGGCCTCGTCAACAAGGTGGTGCCGGTCGGCCGGGCCCTCGAGGAGGCGCTCGCCATGGCCGAAAAGATCGCCTCGCGCAGCCCGGTCGCCGTCGGCTACTGCAAGGCCGCCGCCAACGAGGGGATGAACGTCGACCTCGGATCCGCCATCGCCTACGAGGCCGAGCTGTTCGGGCTGTGCTTCGCCGCTCCCGACCAGAAGGAGGGCATGAGCGCCTTCGTCGAGAAGCGGAAGCCCGTCTACCGCACCCGCTGACACCGCCCGTCACCGCGCGTTTCCGCGGGGCGCGAGAACGCACGCAGCATCCGGTACCGACGGAAATCCGTGTCCGGGAGCGTCAATCGATCAGGAGTCCTTCAAATGACAGACGACATCGTCATCGTATCGGCCGCGCGCACGCCCATCGGCGCGTTCAACGGCGCCTTCGCCGGCATTCCCGCGCACGAGCTCGGCCGGGTCGCCGTCGAAGCCGCGCTCGAGCGCGGGGGCGTCGCGCCCGACCAGGTGTCCGAAGTGATCTTCGGCCAGGTTCTCACCGCAGGGCAGGGCCAGAATCCGCCGCGTCAGGCCGCCATCGCCGCCGGCATTCCGGTCGAGAGTCCGGCCACGTGCATCAATCAGGTGTGCGGCTCGGGTCTGCGCTCGGTCGTGCTCGGCTATCAGGCCATAGCGGCCGGCGATTCGGACGTCGTGATCGCCGGCGGGCAGGAATCGATGAGCCTCGCGCCGCACTGCGCCCACCTGCGCGCCGGAACGAAGATGGGCGGTCTCGAAATGCTCGACACGATGGTCCGAGACGGGCTGTGGGAGATCTTCAACGGCTATCACATGGGCAACACCGCCGAGAACGTCGCCAAGCAGTGGGACATCTCGCGCCGGATGCAGGACGAGTTCGCCTGCCGGTCGCAGATCAAGGCGGAAGCCGCACAGAAGGCCGGCAAGTTCGAGGACGAGATCGTTCCGGTCACGGTCAGGTCGCGCAAGGGCGACGTCGTCGTCGACACCGACGAGTACCCGAAGCACGGCACGACCCTCGAGACGCTCGCCAAGCTGCGCCCGGCTTTCGACAAGGACGGCACGGTGACGGCCGGCAACGCGTCCGGCATCAACGACGGCGCCGCCGCGCTGCTGCTGATGACGGCGAGCCGGGCGGCGAAGGAAAGCAAGACGCCGCTCGCCCGCATCGCCTCGTGGGGTCATGCCGGCGTCGATCCCAGGATCATGGGCACCGGTCCGATCCCGGCCTCGCGTCTGGCCCTGAAACGCGCCGGCTGGAGCGCGGGCGATCTCGATCTGGTCGAGGCCAACGAGGCGTTCGCGGCTCAGGCCTGCGCGGTCAACCGGGAGCTCGGCTTCGACGTCGACAAGGTGAACGTCAACGGCGGCGCCATCGCTCTCGGTCATCCGATCGGCGCCTCCGGTGCCCGCATCCTCGTCACGCTGCTCCACGAGATGCGCCGGCGCGACGCGAAGAAGGGTCTCGCCACGCTCTGCATCGGCGGCGGCATGGGCATCGCCGTGTGCCTCGAGCGCTGATGCACCGATCCGAGAGACGCGCGGGGCGCCGCGCGTCTCTCGTCCCCCGAGAACGTCGAGGAAAGAAAGAGGAACGAGTCATGACGAGTGCAATGAAGCCGATCGATCCGCTGCCGAAGGTCTGGAACCCCGACCGCCGAATCGGCGAGATGCTGGCCGGCAAGCGCGGATTGGTGGTCGGCGTCGCGAACGAACAGAGCATCGCGTTCGGCTGCGCCGCCAAGCTGCGCGCCTTCGGCGCCGAGCTTGCGCTGACCCATCTCAACGAGAAGGCCGAGAAGTACGTTCGTCCGCTCGCCGAGCAGATTGGTGCGAGCCTGCTGATGCCGCTCGATGTCGAGCGCCCGGGCGAGATGGAGGCGGTCTTCGAGCGCATTCGCGCGGAGTGGGGCCGGCTCGACTTCATCGTCCACTCGATCGCCTACGCGCCGCGCGACGATCTGCACGGCCGGGTGATCGACTGTTCGCTTCCCGGCTTCCAGCAGGCGATGCGGGTGTCGTGCTATTCCTTCATCGAGATGGCGCGCCTCGCCGAACCGCTGATGAGCGACGGCGGCGTCATGGTGACGATGAGCTATTACGGGGCCGACAAGGTCGTCAGCAACTACAACATGATGGGTCCGGTGAAGTCGGCCCTGCAGTCGACCACACGCTATCTCGCGGCCGAGCTGGGCGAGGCCGGCATCCGCGTGTATGCGGTCTCGCCCGGACCGCTGAAGACTCGTGCAGCGAGCGGCATCGCCGCCTTCGACGATCTCGTCGCCGACGCGGTCGCGAGAAGCCCGGCCGGACGCCTCGTCGACATCGCCGAGATCGGGCGCACCGTCGCCTTCCTGGTCGGTGGCGGCGCTTCCGGCATGACCGGCGACACGATCTTCGTCGACGCAGGCCTTCACAACGTCGCCTGATCCGGCCGCTCGCGAGGAGCGCTCCGCCGGTCGGCGATCGGTCGGCATCGACAAGCGCCTCGGGAGTATTGCGGCAAGGCCGACAAGCTCGCGCCGGTGATCATCGGAGACGTGGGCAACCAGAACGCCTCCGATGGTCCCCCCGGGATGATGGCGCCAGCGTTCGCGGACGAGACGCGAATGACGCTCTCGCGCCTGGCTCCGGACCGACAGAACATTCGGAAATGTGCCGTTGCCGTGGGCGGCATCTCGGCGGCATGCGTTGCCGCGTGCCAGTCGAGCCGGAGGCGCAGCTCGCTCTTGCCGCGCCTGATCACCACCTCGAGGTGCCGTACCGGCGCATACACGGCGAGAGTCTGCACCCGACGACCAGACGAAGGCATGGCCGCCTTCATCGACCTCCGTTCCCCGCATTCGGCGGGGTGTATGCCGTCGCCGCGCGACCTTGGAGGCCGTCGAGCGGGCGCACAGGCGATGCCAGGGCGGGCGTGTTCGACGACGCTGGCCCGTGTCGCTTGCGACCGACCGACGGGGGCGCACGAACCCGACCCTGTCCGCCCGGGCGTCGAGCCGGATAACCGCAGGCTATGGCGGTCGTCGCCGATTGTATTTCGTCTCGGGGGTCCCGACCGGCATCATCACGCGACGTGACGCCCCATCGGCCCGCCGTGTCCTCGCGGCGCGTCTGTCCCCATCGAGCAGAGCCATGCCAGACACGACACGATCAGCTTCCGGAAAACGCCCCGTCGTCGTCACCTGCGCCATCACGGGCGGCGGAGACACGGTCGGCAAGCACCCCGCCATCCCGGTGACGCCGGAGCAGATCGCGGTCTCGTCGCTCGAGGCGGCGCGGGCTGGCGCCGCGATCGTCCACATCCATGTCCGTGATCCCGCCACGGGCAAGCCGAGCGCGGAGCTCGCGCACTATGCCGAGGTGGTGGAGCGCATCCGGGCCGAGAACCAGGACGTCGTCATCAACCTGACGACCGGGGCCGGCGCCCGCTTCATCCCGTCCGAGGACGATCCCAAGGTCGGCGGTCCCGGCACAACGCTGGCGAGCCCGGAGGCGCGGGTGCGCCATATCGAGGCGGTGCGCCCGGACATCTGCACCCTCGACATCACGACGATGAACTTCGGCGAGTTCGTCTTCGTCAACACGCCGGCGCATCTGCGCGTTATGGCGAAACGCGTCCGCGCCGCCGGCGCGACGGCCGAGCTCGAATGCTTCGACACCGGCAACATCCGCCTGGCGCTCCGGCTGATCGAGGAGGGCGCGCTCGCCTCCCCCGCCATGGTCCAGATCTGCCTCGGCATTCCGTGGGGCGCACCCGCCACGGTCGAGGCCCTGCTGATGATGCGGGACATGCTGCCGAAGGGCACGTTCTGGACCGGCTTCGCCATCGGGCCGCAGGAGTTCCCGATGGTGGCGCAGGCCGTGCTGCTCGGCGGTCATGTGCGGGTCGGGCTCGAGGACAATCTCTACATCGAGAAGGGCGTGCTCGCTCCGAGCAACGCGGCGCTGGTCGAGAAGGCGGTGCGGATCGTCGAGGCGCTCGACGCGCGTCCGGCGACACCCGACGAAACGCGCGCGCTGCTCGGGATCCCGCGATCCGCGGCGGTCGGCTGAGCCGCCGCCGTCACGCCCGATCGAGCTCCGCCGGGCCGGGCTCCGCCGCATCCAAATCCGGCGGGGCGAAGGAGGTGCGCAGCATGGCGCAGAACGCCTTCACGACCGAGATCGGCGTCTTGGTCCGCCGGTAGGCGATCCCGGCCGAGAACTCCCAGAGCGTGCCGTGGATGGCGAGCCGGCTGAGGCCGAACGCCTCCATGTAGGGCAGCATGACGGTCGGCAAGTTGACGATGTAGTCGCCGGCCTGCAGTAGCGACAGGATGCTGGCAATCGAGCTCGTCTCGACCGCCACGCTCGGTGGCGCGAGTTCGTTGGCGGCGAAGAATGAGTTGACCCGGCTCGATCCCACGTAGTCGTTGGCGAGCGCGATCCAGGGATAGGCCAGGAGATCGGCGGCAGCGATGTCGTCGCGCTGCGACAGCGGATGCCGCTTGCTTGCCGCCAGCATGTGGTGGATCTCGGTCAGGTGCTCCTTCACGATCTCCGGATGGCTCGGATAGTCGAGCGTCGAGCAGATGAGATCGAGCTCTCCACCGAGCAGGGCGGGCACGAGCGTGTCGATCACCCCGGTCCGCATCGTCACCTTCACGTTGGGCTGCTGCTTCTGGAACTTGGCGATCACGGGCGGCAGCAGCCGCAGCATCCACACCGGGCCGGCACCGATCCGGATATGGCCGCCGCTGCCGCCCGTGATCGCCTGAATCTCGCCGATCGCGTGTTGATACTCCAGCGCCATGAGCCGGACGCGGCGCGCCAGGATCTCGCCATAGGGAGTCGGCACCACCCCGTTCGGGCGCCGCTCGAACAGCGGCACGCCGAGGCTCGATTCGAGCTGGTGGATGCTCTTCGTCAGGGCCGGCTGGCTGATGTGCACAGCGTCCGCGGCCGCACTGATTCGGCCGTGATCGAGCACGGCGAGGAAATGGCGAAGCAGACGTGAGTGCATCGAGCGCGATCCTGCCCGCCGGCCGGGCGGGGCATCCCCGTCGTCGGGAGCCGGCGCGGGGGAACACCCCTGTGGACTGGACCGCTTTGGCACGACCGCAGGTCTCCCGCAAGGCCGACACGTTGCAAGGTCCGGGTGCGCCGTCCGGACCGCCGGATGCTCCGCGGCCGGGAAGCCTTCGTCCCGCGTGAGCGATCGGCCGCGACGCCCGCCGGTCAGCCGCGCAGCAGGCCCGGCAGCCAGAGGGCGAGGTTGGGGAACGCCGTCAGCACGCCGAGCACGAGCATGTCGGCGGCGACGAAGGGAAGGATCGTCCGGTACAGCTTGGGCAGCGGAATGTCGGGTCGCATCGCGTTGATGATGAGGATGACCAGCCCGATCGGCGGAATGATGAGGCCCAGCTCGACGATGACGACGTTGATGACACCCCACCAGACCGGGTCGTAGCCGAGATGCAGGATAATCGGCAGCGCGAAGGGCAGCGTGACGATCATGGCCGCGAGCTCGTCGAAGACCGAGCCGAGGACGAGGTAGACGCCCAGCATCAGCACGATGACGCCGACCGGCGGCAGCTCGACCTCGCCGACGAGCTTGATGAGCTGCTCAGGGATCATCGGCAGGCTGATGAAATAGGTGAACACCGACGAGCCGATCAGGATGAAATAGATCATGCCGGCGGTTGCGGCCGTGTCGCGCATGCCGGTGACGAAGTTGTCGAACGTGATGGTGCGGCGCAGCGCCGCGAATGCGAACGACACCACGGCGGCGACCGAGGCGGCTTCGTTGACCGTGAAGATGCCGCTGTAGAGGCCGGTGAAGATGGTTCCGATCAGCAGGACGGCAGGCAGGGCCCGCAGCAGCGCCCCCCGCCGCTCGGCCGCCGGGACCTTGTCCGACACCGGTGCGAGTCCCGGCGACCAGCGGACCAGAAGCGTGATCGCCGCGACGTTCGCCGCGATGGTGATCAGGGCCGGCACCACGGCCGCGATGAACACGTCGAAGATGTAGGCCCGCGCCACCACGCAGTAGATGATCATGCTGAGCGATGGCGGGATCAGCGCCTTCATGGCGCCGCCGGCCGCGATGGTGGCGCCCGAGAAGCTCGAGGAATAGCCGCGCGCCAGCATCTCGGGCAGGGCGACGCGCGTGAAGGTGGCGACCGTCGCGGGCGACGAGCCGCAGATCGCACCGAACGCCGCGCTGCCCCCGATGGTCGCGTAGGCCAGCCCGCCGCGCCGATGGCCCAGCAGCGCCGCTGCGGCGCCGTACAAGTCCTTGGAGAAGCCCGAGACGTTGACGAACGCCCCCATGATGAGGAACAGCGGGACCGCGGTGAGGTCCATGCTGCTCAGCACCTGGGCCGGCTCGGTCGCCAGGAAGGTGAGCGCCGGTCCCCAGCTCGTCTGCAGCGCAAAGGCGACGATGCCGACCGCGATCATGGCGAAGGCGAGCGGGACGTGCACGGCGACGAGGACGAACAGCCCCACCAGGCCGGCAATGCCGATTTGGGTCGGTGTCACGCGGCTGTCTCCGTCTCGACGATCCGGCGCGTGCCGAGCGCCCGCCCGACCAGCACCACCGCCTGGACCACGACACCGATCCACAGGACGCCGTCCACGACGAACCAGAACGGCGCCTTCGGCACCTCGAGCATCCAGGTCACCTCACCGGCCTGCATCGCCTTGGTGCTGTGGAGCCAGAACTGCCAGGCCATGCCTACCATGACGATCTCGACCACCAGGGCCGCGACGGTGTCGACGACGCGGAGCGCCACCGGCGGCAGCGTCCTGCCGAGCGCCCGCAGCACAATGTTGCTCTCGCGAAAGAGGGCGATCGGCAGGCAGGCCGCGCCGGCGATCGCCGCGACCATGTCGCCGAGCTCGCGGACGAAATCCAACGGGGTGTTGGCGAAAGCCCGCAGGATTCCGTCCGCCATCGTGAACGCCGCCAGGATCAGGAGCAGGGTGAGACCGATCACGGCCAGGCCGTTCGCCAGGGCGCTGGCCACCCGTTCGATCCCGGCCATGGTCACTTCGCCCGGATTTGCATGAGCAGCTCTCTGGACTTGGCGAGGACCTTGGCGTTGTTCGGGTCCTTGTCGCTCCATGCGGCCGTGACCTTCTCGTAGGGCGCCTTGACGGCGGCGAGATCCGCTGCCGACGGGGACACGACAGTGCGCTTGGGATCGGCCTTGAAGCCGGCGATGATGCCGGCGTTGTGGGCCAGCAGCGCCTTGACGTAGAGGTCGTTGATCCAGGCGCCCGAATACTTGTCGAGAGCGGCTTTCGCCTCGGCCGGAAGTGCGTCGTACTTGGCGCGGTTCATCACCATGGCGAGCGGCCCACAGCCGAGGTCGAGCAGATAGCTGTGGCTGGTCACGCGGTCGACGCCGAAATCGATCACGGCCGCCGGCACCAGGGTCGCCGCATCCACCGTGCCGCGCCCGATCGCCTCGACGATCTCGTTCGGCGGCATCAGGATCGGCACCATGCCGAGCTCCTTGACGGTCTGGCCGACGATCGGGCCGACGATGCGCACCTTCATGCCCTTGAGATCGGCGTTGGACCGGATCGTCCGGCGCGCGAAGATGTTGTAGTTCGCGTTCATGAACGAGCCGATAACGTGATAGTCGCCGTAGCCGCGTAGGCTGTTCGACGTCACCAGCCCGGCATAGAGCTTGGTGCCCTCGGCCAGATCCTTCAGCAGGCCGGGCAGCTCGAACACCTGGTCGTCCGGGAAGCGGCCCGGCACCAGGCTCGGATTGATGAAGGCGATGTCGGCGACGCCGTCCAGCACGAGCTGGGGCTGCGCCGGCAGGCTCTTGCCGAGCGCCCCGTTCGGATAGGCGTCGATCTTCACGGCGCCGCTCGGGTCGGCGTTGACGGCGTCGACCCACGGCTTGATCACCTTCGCGTAGTTCACCTCGGTGTCGGACGCGAAGAAGGACAGCTTCAGTGTCACGGGATCGGCCACGGCTTGGCCTGTACCCAGCGCCAGAACAGCGCCCAGGATCGCGGCGAAACGTTTCGTCATCTTTCTCTCCCTTTTCACGTCCGGTTCACCCGGCGTTTTTCGTCTCGTCGGGGCCGCTGGTCGCTGCCAGCAGGGCGGCGTCGAGGCGGCTCTCCAACTCGGCCCGCTGCTCCGGCGTCCACGTGCGAAAGCCGCGACCGACCGCGGCCCCGGTCTCGCCGGCCGCGACCTTGTCGACGAGCAGCCGTTGCGGCGCACGGCTGCAGTCGAGATCCGACAGCAGCACGGAATGGATGGCCAGCGTCAAGCCGAGACCGAGCATGTCCGACTGCTCGAGCGGCCCCATCAACCCGAGCCGCGCGCCAAAACTGTTCCTGACGACGAAGTCCACCGTCTCCGCGTCGCACACGCCGTTCTCGACGAGGGCGATTGCTTCTCGCTTGAGGGCGTGCTGCAGGCGGTTGCCGATGAAGCCGGGCACATCCTTGCGGACATGGACCGGCTTCTGTCCCACCTCGGCGAGCAGCGCCATGGCGGGCGCGATCAGCGCCGGATCGGTGCGCTCGGCCTGGACTACCTCGACCAGCCGAACCGCATAGGGCGGGTTCCAGAAATGCATCCCGAGCGCGCGGCCCGGATGGCCGACCTCGGCCGCTACTTGCGACACCGGGATGACCGAGGTGTTGGTGGCGAGGATGACGTCGGGCCCGCAGCAGGCGTCGAGCTCGCGGAAGATGCTCTGCTTGAGCTCGACCTTTTCCGGCGCCGCCTCGATGACCAGCACGCAGCCGGCGATCTCGTCCGGCAGAACCGCATGGAACGCCACGCGATCGGCGATCGATGCCGGCTGGCCGCGGCGCGCCGTGATTCCGGCAAGCCGCTCCGGCGCGGCGGCGAGCGCCGCCTCGATCGGATCGATCAGATGGACCCGAAATCCGCCGGCCGCGAAGATCTGGGCGATGCCGACCCCCATGCGGCCGGCGCCGACCACGCCGACGGCGCGGTCATCCGGCCGTGTAGCCGCCATCGACATACATCACCTGTCCGGTACAGAAGTCGGAGGCCGGCGAGAGAAGATAGAGCGCCATGCCGACCAGATCCTCGGCCTCGCCGAGGCGGCCGAGCGGGATGCGCGACAGCGACCGCTTCTTTGTCGCCTGGCCGAGCTCGTCGTCGCCGAACATCCAGGCGGTCAGCTTGGAGCGGAAGACGGTCGGTGCGATGGCGTTGACCGTGATGCCGTGCTTGGCCCACTCGGTGGCGAGCACGCGGGTGAGCGCGTCGGTCGCCCCCTTGGAGGTGCAGTAGGCTGTGTAGCCCGAGACGTTGCCGTGGCGGCCGCGCACCGAGGACATCAGCAGCACCTTGCCCTTCACCTGCTTCTCGATGAAGTGGGTGCCGACCGCTTTGGCCATGAACCAGGCGCCGCGGACATTGGCATCCATCACCTTCTGCCAATCCTCGTAGGCCATCTCGTGGATGAAGCCGGCCTTGTTGTAGCCGGACGCGATCACCAGCTGGTCGACGCGGCCGAAGGCGGCGAGCGCCGCATCGAGCATCGCTTGCGCGTCCTCCAGCGTGTCGGGCCGGCGCGCCACCGTGATGCAGCGGCCGCCTCCGAGGCTCTCGACCTCGGCCGCGACCTCGGCGAGCTCCTTGGTCGAGCCGCCGGCGAGCGTGAGATCGACACCGAGCGAGGCGAGCATCAGCGCGGTGGCCCGGCCGAACGCGCCGGAGGCGCCGGTCACGATCGCGGATTTTCCCCGCACGTCGAACAGCGACAGCGGATTGCGGAGCGGTTCCGAGATCATCGCTCTCAACCTCTTGTTTTCGACAGGACGACCAGCATGCTGGCTACGGCGTTACTCCGGTTCTCGATGGCGCGCGCCTCGCCCGGAGCGAGATGGCAGGAATCGAGCGGGCCGAGCGTCACGGTGCCGGCCTCGGTGAGCACCGTCACCTCGCCGGAGACCACGATGTAGAGCTTCTCGGCGGCGGAGGCCGACATCTCGGCGCCGCCACCGGGCAGGAAGTGCGACAGCCCGCACGTGAAAGCCTCGGTGGCGCTCTCGGCGCCGCCCTGGAGTTGCAGCCCCACCATGGCGTGATGGCGCCTGGCATCGTAGGGCTTGGCGTCGGCGAAGCGGGTGACGTGCATGTCAGGCTCCGGTCGGGATGCGGAATTTCTGCTCCGGGTCGATCACCGCGACGACGCGCACGACGCAGCCCTCGCCTTCGTGCCAGCGCCACGGGAACGCCATGAGGGTGCAGCGCTGGCCGGTGACGAGATCGACGTCGCCGCCGATGTTCTCGATGCCCGGGATGCCGGCGCCCATCATGATCTTGTGAGCCGGCTCCCAGTACGGGAAGTCCTCCAGCACGTGGCGGCCGGTGAGGGCCTTGTACTCCGCATCGAGATGAGGGTGCGAGGGGCCGAGGCCGTGGTCGCACAGCTTGGTGCCGAGCGGGTGATCGAGCGCCTGAACGTCGATGCCGAGCATCTTGACGCCACGCTCGACGATCCACTCGGCC
Source organism: Rhodoplanes roseus (assembly GCF_003258865.1). GTDB lineage: Bacteria > Pseudomonadota > Alphaproteobacteria > Rhizobiales > Xanthobacteraceae > Rhodoplanes > Rhodoplanes roseus. Next base: position 41,636 of record NZ_NPEX01000004.1, read on the forward strand.
GCCTCCTTGTAGAGGCCGGGCGAGTAGGCGTAGTAGTCGTCGTTGTCGCCGAGCTTGTGATGCGAGCCGGTGTTGATGATCAGGATGTCGCCGCGCTCGATCGTCGGCGTCGCCTTCTCGAGGTCGTCCGGCGTGATCACGCCCCACTTGCCCTTGGGGATCGACACGACGACGCCGGTGCCGAAGAAGCGCCAGGTGTCGTAGCCGGTCAGCGACTTGCCGTTTTCGGTGACGTGCAGCTGCGCATCCATGTGGGTGCTGCGGTGCATGATCGATTCGATCTGTTGCACGAAGATGCCGTCATTGGCGTGGAACTTGTGGACCCGGACGTTGAGGTTCGCGGCGGATGGCCATTGCGGCACGCCGTGGCCGTAAACGTTGCTGAGGTCGTAGTAGCGCAGGCCGTTCGATCCGATGATCTCGCCCATGATGTGTCTTCCGTGTTCTCGTGTGGGACGACCGTCGCGGGTCATGCGGCGCGGCCGGACTCGATGCGATAGGCGCCGGACGGATCGAGCATCGCCATGAGGCGGATGACGCAGGCATCGCCGGCGCCGAATCGCCACGGATAGGCCTGGATGGTGCAGCGCTTGCCGAGCACCTCGGCGACGTCGCCGCCGACATTCTCGATGGTCGGGATGCCGGCTTTCAGCAGCATGCGGTGCGCCGGGATCCATTCGGGGAAGCCGGCCTTGACGTCGCGGCCGGTCTCGGTCTCGTAGAATTTCGGCAGGCGTTTCATCAGCGGGCCGCCGCGATGCAGGCCGAGCGAGGTGGCGAGCGGGTGGTCGACATAGGCGGTGTCGATGCCGACGAGCTTTACGCCGCGATCGATCAGCCATTGCGCCGCGTCCTTGGAGAGGCCCGGTCCCTGGCCGAAATACTCCTGGCTGTCGGAGTATTTTCTGTGCCAGCCGGTGACCACGAGGACGATGTCACCCGCCTCCACGGTGGGCGTCGCGGCGTCCAGATCGGCGGCCGTCACGTACTCCCAGCGTCCTTTCGGGATGCTCAGCACGACGCCGTTGCCGAAGAACAGGTCGATCGGCAGGCTCGCCAGATCGGCGCCGCCCTGCACCATGTGCAGCGGCGCGTTGAGATGCGTCGAGTTGTGCATGACGGCGGTGATGCGCTGGCTCAGCACGCCGTGCGCGGCGTGATAGACGGCGCGCTCGATGCGGATGTCCGGATCGCCGGGATTGATCGGTGTGCCATGCCCCCAGGGATGGCTGAGTTCGACGAAGACGAGTCCCGTGCCGGGTTCGGTGACGCTCATTCTCTGGCTCCGCTCGGGGCGCGCGGATCACAGTCCGGCGCTCGTTCGCGAGCGACGTTAGGAGCGCCGGGCGAGGGGCGTCCAATAGCGACCTCGGCTCGATGGATATCTGAAAGTTATGGTGCAATGCGGCATGTGGAGCGCCCGGCACCGGGCCTGGGGGCGGTCTGCGCGCGACAGGCCGCGGGTCCCGGCTCATGGGCGAAGGAAAGGTCAGCGGCTTCGACGATCGGGGCGGTGACCGGATCGTCGAAGGGCGATGTCAGGTGGATGCACGCGAGACGAAGTCCGGCGTGATGTCCGCGATCGATCCGGCTCCGGCGAGCTGCATCGTCATGGCGAGCTCGGCGCGGAGCCGCGCATACACGGCTTCGACTCCCTTGGCGCCGCCGAGCGCCAGGCCGTAGAGCACCGGTCGGCCGATCGCGACGACCGAGGCGCCGAGCGCAATGGCGCTGAAGACATCGTGCCCGCGGCGAATTCCACCGTCGATGATGATCGGCACCTTGCCGTCGACCGCGTCAACGATCCGCGGAAGCACCGAGATGCTGCCCGCAAGATGATCGAGCTGGCGGCCGCCATGGTTCGAGACCCAGATGCCGGCACAGCCGTGCCGAACGGCGTCGCGGGCCAGCGCCGGCGTCATCACCCCTTTCAGCACAAGCGGCAGGCCGGTCTCGGCCACGCAGAACGCGACATCGCCCCAGTCGAGCGCCGTCTTGTGCATGTCGGGGGTGCGGCCGGCCAGGGCCGGGGAGATCGGCGTGTTTCCGAACTCCAGCCGGGGCGGAGCGCGCAGGCCCAGCATCGCGGCGCGTTCGCGATTGCCGTAGGTCGTGGCGTCCACCGTGAGAACGATCGCCGTGTAGCCGGCCTGCTTGGCCCGCTGGAGCTGCTCGCGTGCATAGTCGCGATCCTCCGGCACGTAGATCTGGAACCACTTCGGCCCGGCCTCGCAGGCCGACGCGATCTCCTCGAGCGACAGGGTCGAGACCGAGGTCGTGACATACAACCCTCCGGCCGCGATCGTGCCCCTCGCCGAGCCGACCTCCTTGGAGCTGTGGGCCAGCCCCTGCAATCCCATCGGGGCCGTGATGATCGGCGCAGACACGGCCGACCCGAGAATGGTCGTCCGCAAATCCGCCGACGCCACGCCCGGGAGATAGCGCGGCTCGATCGTCAGCCTGTCGAACGCCATCTCGTTCTCGCGAAGCGTCCATTCGTCGCCGCTCCCGCCGGCGATGAAATGAAAACCGAATTCAGGCAGGACCTTTGCAGCCTGCTGCTCGAGCGTCCGCAAGTTCACCACCTTGATCGGTTGCTCGATGCACGGCGCTTCATAGGGGGGCGCCGATGCGTCGGTCTGCAGTGAGGGACGCGCGGTCGGCGATATCGTCACGGACGAGCGATCCGCAGCGGTCGATGAATCAGACCTTGCAGGCACTTCAATGCCGTTCTGCAGAGGGATTCGGTCCTGGACGGTCAACGGAAATCTCCCGGCTCACGGCTCGACAGAGGTCGAGTCCATTCGTGATCATCCGTGGCGATACCTGTGTTCGCAAGCCCTTCCGGCGAGCGTCTCTCTGAGGCGAGCACGGAGGTGGAGTCGCATTACAGCTCGGAGCCGGCGCCGACGTCGGCGGCTGGTCGCGTGGGCGCAGAAGCGGATGCAGGCGACGCTCGAGCACGGATTTCGTTGGCGGAACTCGCGGCGCATCTCGCCGCCAGCGAGCGAACGCTCAACCGGCGCTTTAAGCATGCGGTCGGGGACACGCCTCTGGGATATCTCCAGACCCTGCGTGTCGAAGTCGCCAAAGGTCTGCTCGAGTCCGGGCGCCTTCCGGTCGACGAGGTCAGCCGACGCGTCGGCTGCGGAGACGTCAACACGTTTCGACAGTTGTTCAGGAGCAAGACCGCGCCGTCTGCGCTCGAGTATTAACGTCGATTTGCACGACAGACGTCCGGCACCCTTCGAGAGCGAGGGACCGCGCGGGCCGCGCGAGCCCAGCCGATCAGGCCGGGCCGGACTTTGTGCGATCACTCGCAGTGGGGCCTTCGAGCAGGGGAGAGCCGGAGCGCTCGCGCCGGAACGAAGCCGGTATCCACGGGGCTTCCCGTCGCGAATGTCAGCCGCGAATGTTGTAGCCGCCGTCGATATAGTGCACGCCGCCCGTCACGTTTCCGGCACGGCCGGCCAGGAAGGCCGCGTAGGCGCCGACGTCCTCGATGCTGGCGAGCTCCTGGGTCGGGGCCCGTTCGATGGCGCGCTCCAGAAGCTCGTCGAAGGCCGGAATGCCGGAGGCGGCGCGAGTCCGCAGCGGTCCGGGCGAGAGCGCGTTGACGGAGATCTTCTTGGGGCCGAGCTCGGCCGCCATGTAGCGCGTCACCGATTCGAGCGCCGACTTGACCGGCCCCATGACGTTGTAGTGATCGACCACCTTCTCGGCGCCGTAGAACGACACGGTCATGCAGGCGCTGCCGGGAACGAGCAGCGGCTCCATCGTGTGCACCAGACGCACGAACGAATAGACCGAGATGTCCATCGCGGTGAGGAATCCGTTCCGTGAGCAGTCGACCACGCGGCCGTGCAAGTCGTCGCGCGGGCAGAACGCCACCGAGTGCAGACAGATGTCGAGGCTGCCCCAGGTGCTCCCGATGGTGTCGCGGAGCGAAGCAAACTGCGCGTCGTCGCGGACCTCGAGGGGCAGGAACAGGGAGGCGCCGAGCTCCTCGGCGAGCGGACGCACATAGGGCGCCACCTTCTCGTTGGCGTAGGTGATCGCCAGCTCGGCTCCGAGCTCACGAAACGCCTTGGCGCAGCCATAGGCGATCGATTGATCGTTGGCGATTCCGACCACCAGGGCCTTCTTGCCGGCGAGAGAGATCATCGAAAGAATCCGTATCTGTCTGGAGGAGGCATCAGACCGCGGGCCGGCGACGGACGCCGCCGGGCGCGAGCTGCAGCAGCGCGCATCGCCCCACCCCGGCGGCTCGCCGGGTGCGCCGATGCGACCGGTTCGACGACGCGCATCGGCGCAAGGCCCGATGCGCGTGACGCTGTCGCGGGTCTAGGTCACGTCGCTCATCGACTGCTCCATTGCCGCCTGCGTGTGCGACGGTGACGATTCCCGTGACCGCCCTCGTCGTGTCCGCCCCTCCGTAGCGGCATATGCTGCACTGCGAAAAGTATCTTACGGTTACATCGGCCCGCGAGCCCGGATCCGCGCGCCGCACGGCGTCAGGCAGTGGTTCCCCGCATTGACTTGCCATCGTTTCCGCCCCGCAATCCCGCCGGAAATCTGCGGTGGAGAGCATGGCGCTGCTGGAGACGACGACGACGCGACTGGACTTGGTCGGTTTCGACCCGGAGGAGGTCGGCGGGGTTCTGTCCCGGACGATCGCGAGTCCGGAGTTCGTCGCGTCGCCCCGCATGGCGACGCTGCTCGCGTTTCTGGTCGGCGAGTGGCTCGCCGGTCGTGAGAAGTCGATCAAGGAATACGGAATCGCGCTTTCGGTGTTCGGTAAGGACGCGTCCTTCGATCCGAGCAGCAACGCGGTCGTGCGTGTCGAGGCCGGGCGGCTCCGGCGCCTGCTCGCCGAGTACGCGCGCGGCACCGGCGCCAATCAGCCGGTCGTTCTGCACATTCCCAAGGGATGTTACGTTCCCCGTCTGGTGAGCCCCTCGCACGGCGTCACCACCACATGCGACGCCTCGCCCGCGGGCGCGCCGCCGTGCCGGCATCATGTCACGGTCGTGTCGTGCGGCTTGAGCAGCGAGGACGGCAGCGGCTGGGCGGAGTCAATTCACGAGGCCTTTCCGGTCTTCCGCGAGCACTGCGCGCGGATCACCGAGGCGCTCGGGGGACGACTTGCCGAGGAGGGCGCCGATCGCTTCGTCGCCTGCTTCGGGTGGCCACAGTCGCTCGAGCACGCCGCGCATCGCGGCGTGACGGCCGCGATGGAGATCGTCACGACGCTCGATCAGCATCCGGCGCTGTCGAGGGTGAAGGCTCGGGCCGGCGTCGCGACCGGCTGGGTGGTCAGCGGCTCGATCGGGGGCTCGCCGAACCGCGTGACTCCGGCCTTGCTGGGCGACGTCGTCGGAGTCGCGACGACGATCTTCTCGCACGCGCCACCGGGCAGCGTCCTGGTCTCGGAGGCCACCCGCAAGCTCACGCCGAGGATCTGCCAGACCGAGGCGCCGACCGTGCCGCTCGCTTCCGGTGGTGGGGCATGGCGTGTGACCGCGGTCAGCCCGCTCGGCGACGTTCTTCCTCATCTCGGTGCTTCGCCGTTGATCGGCCGTAAGCACGAGCTCGGTCTGCTGTGCGGGCGCTGGTCGCGCGCCGTCGGCCGCGAGGGCCAGGTCGCCGTGGTCACGGGCGAGCCGGGAATCGGAAAGTCGCGCCTCGTACAGGAGCTGTGGGCGACGATCGAGCCGCAGGCGGCGGAACGCTGGCTTCTGCGCGCCTTGCCGACCGATCGCGGTTGCTCGTTCGCCCCGATCCGCAAGCGGATCGCCGAGGCGGCCAGCATCGGCAAGGACGACGATACGCCGGCCATTCTCGACAAGCTCGCGGACCTGCTCCGGCACGCCGGCGAGACGGACGCCTTGGCCCAGCCGCTGCTCGAATCGCTGTTCGGGCTCCCGGAGGACGGCAGGCTCGCGGATCTGCCGGCGCGGCAGCGCAAGGATTCGACGCTGGCCCTGCTGGTCCGCCTGATGCTGGCCGCGGCGCGGCAGGGCCCGCTGCTCGTCGTCGTCGAGGACGCCCACTGGCTCGATCCTTCGACCCGCGAGTTCGTCTATCTCCTGGCGCGGACTATCGCGGCGGCGCCGGTCTTCCTGGTCGTCACCACTCGGCCGGAGGCCGAGGCCTGCATTCGCCGGCTCCCCCGCGCGACGGTCCTCGAGCTGGCGCCGCTCGGAAACAGCGATGCCGAGCGTCTGATTGACGAGATCGTCGGTCCCGGTGCGATCACGCCGGACTGTCGGGGCTCGATCGTCGAGAAGGCCGAGGGCATCCCGCTGTTCATCGAGGAGCTGGCCCGGACCGTAATCGCGCCGGGGACGCCGCCCGACGGCGTCCCCGGCAGCCTCATCGACCTGTTCATGGCGCGGCTCGATCGTCTGGGCGACAACCGGCTGCTGGCCCAGGTGGCCTCGGTGATCGGTCGCGATTTCCAGGGCGACTTCTTGGCCGCGCTCCTGGACGTGCCGTCGTCGACCTTCGCCACCGCGATTCGCCAGCTGATCGAGGACGAGATCCTCCTGCCCGTCGCGGACGACTGTAACGGCTTCCTGTGCTTCCGTCACATCCTTCTGCGCGACGCGGCCTACGAGTCGATCCTGCCGCAGCAGCGCCGCGCGTTCCACGAGCGCATCGCCCGCGCTCTCTCGACGCGGACGCGTTTCACGGTGGATCGCCGTCCGGAGTTCATCGCATCGCATTTCGACAAGGCGGACCGTCCGCACGAATCGGCGCCGCTGTGGTTCGAGGCCGGCCAGGCCGCCATGCGGGTCTTCGCCAACGAGGAGGCGCAGCACCATCTCGAGGCCGGTCTGAAGGCGCTGGACCGCATTCCGGCGGCCGAACGTCCGAAGCGGCTCGAGGCCGACATCCTCACGGCGCTCGGCGTGGTGATCCGCATCGCCAAGGGCTACGGCGCCTCCGGTCTCTATCCGCTCTACAAGCGGGCCCGGACGCTGTGCCGCGAGTTCGGCACCCGCGAGCAGGAGGCGGCGGCCTTCGCCGGCTGCTGGACCTATCTGGCCGGTCGCGGAAAGTGGGAGGAGGCGACCGATCTGGCCCGCAACTGCGCCAACAACGCGGCGCGGGCCCGCAACGCCAACCTGCTGCTGGAAGCGCGGCGGATGATCGGGACGAGCGCCCTCTATCAGGGCCGGCTCGTCACCGCGCGGGCCTGGCTGGACAAGGTGTTAGTCCGTTACGATATCGGCCGCTACAAGCCGTCCCATGGTTACGACGCCGGTGTCGCGGCGGCCGCCTACAGCGCCTGGGCGCTGTGGCTGCAGGGCGACGAGACGGTGGCGACGGCGAATGCGAGCCTCGCCCTCACCACCGCGGCGGCCCAGAACCATGCGCCCAGCATGGCGATGGCGCTCGGCTGGCACGTGATCCTCGACATTCTGCGCGGCGAGATCGACGCCGCCCTCGATCACGGCGGTCAGCTGCGCAAGCTCAGCGACGAGCACGGCTTCGCCCATTGGCGTCCGCTCGGCGACTTCGGCGCGGCGTGGCACGCACTGCTCCGTCTCGGCGACCGCTCGGCGCTCACGACCATGTCGTCGGCGATCGACGACTTCCGGCGGCTGTGGGGCGGCTTCCTGTCGCCGATCCTGTGGATCACGATGGCGCAGGGCCATCTCGGCGGCGATCACGAGCTCGGGCTGGCGGCGATCGACGCGGCCTGGTCGTTTTCGGCGTCGCAGAGCGAGCATCTGTGGGACGCCGAGATCCTGCGCGTCAGCGGCGAGTTCGCGCTGGCCGAGGCGACCCCCAACTACGACTCGGCCGTCCGCCACTTCCGTCAGGCGATCAGCGTCGCGCGGGCGCAGGATGCCGTCGCGCTGGAGCGACGTGCCGCCGCCCGGCTGGCCGAGGTGGAGGCGTGTCGCGCCACCGAGGCGGCCGCTTTGCTGAAGCGCACGGCCTGACTCGGCGGCGCGTTTCGGCGCTTCGGGTTCGAGAGCGGGCGCGGGGCGGCGACGAGACGCCCGCTCCGCGCCCTTTGTCATGTCCGGGCTCCGGCTGGATGGCCGACCCGGGCGGTCAGCCCGCCTTGCGGCGCGCGACCGGCCACTTGTCGAAGAACGTGTTGAAGACGAGGAACACCATCAGCAGCGCGAACTGCCCCGCCAGCACGCCCATCATCGGGATGCCGAGCCCGAGATCGTTGCCGGCGAACGGCAGCAGCTTGTAGGCATCGAGCCAGACGAAGCCGAAGATGGTGCCCAGCACGAGCCAGATGGCGGCCCGGATGGCGACCCGCAGGCGGATGTTCGGCACCAGGTCGGCGCCCGGGTAGTCGTCGAACAGGTGGTGCCAGCACAGCATCGTCACGATGAGCGACAGCTCCAGCGAGGCGGCGGTCACGTAGGGGTTGACGCCGGGATTCATCTGGAAGCTCCTGGCCAGCCACGCGTAGAACTCCGGCATCACGATGCCGCCGCAGACGAGCGCGACGGCGAGGCCGGAGAGCCCCATCCAGGGCTGCCTGCTGGTGATCGCCTTGTAGGGGTAGCCCTCGCCGCCTTCGGCCGGAATCAGGAACCAGAAGATGAAGCCCTGGCAGAAGGCCAGCACCTGCGGCCACGAGCCGAGCGGCTGCGTCACGATCCGGTGCCCGCCCATGTCGAGATGGAAGAAGCTCGGCACGAACAGCGCCACCCAGACGATCAGCGCCACGACCGTGCTGGTGGCCATCAGGCCGACGCCGTCGAGCGGCGGCGCGACATTGCCGGCCCACGGCTTCTTCTGGAACAGCGACACGAAGGGAATCTGGGCGATGATCACCGGCAGCACGTAGAAGTTCGACGCCTCCCAGCCTTCGAGGGCGATCTTCAGCTCGTCGAGCGTCCGTGGCGCCAGGAGGATTCTCAGGTTGAACGGCGTCCACCACACGCCGAGGAGGCCCACCAGCGCCAGGAAGCCGGCGATTCCGCAGAGGACGCTGACGCCCGTGTACCACACGCCCGCCATCGGTTGCGAGGTGCCGAAGCGATACTTGCCGTAGTTGCCGAAGATGAGCGTCTGCCAGATCCAGGCGCAGATCGCGCACCAGAAGAACGTACCTTCGGCGAACACGCCGATGAACTTCTTGGCGAGTGCGGGGTCGGCGCTCGCCAACCCCTCGGCCGCCGTGAGGCTGATGAACAATTTGGCCAGGGTTCCCCAGAGCGGCCAGTAGATCAGGGCGAACGCGAAACAGAGCAACACGCCGGTCGCTCCGATGGACAGCTTGCCGCTGATCTGAAATCTCTCGGCTCTCGTCGAGATTGCGTCTGTCATGCTCGTCTCCTGCGCGCGAGGCGACGCTCGATCGCCCGCCTCCCAAATCGGTTGTCGGATAGTCGCGCGCGGATGATGGAGAGGCCGCCCGGGCCGCAGAAGTAACTTACGGTTAGGACGATCGTGTCCTGTCAGGAACGGCGTGGGCGTGATCCACACCGAGGCGGCGTGCCGTTCCTCGAACGATCGCGGCGCCGGGTCGCCACGGGGCGGACGCATCGGAACGGGACGAGGAGCAATCTAACCGTAACATACTTTTCGTGGCCCACTCGTCTCACTACCCAAGGACCGGAACCGACGGACCGGACGTTCGCGGTCGACGCCGCCTTCACACACGTTCGCTGGAACGGAGCAGTCGATGAGCAAAGTGATGCAGTTGGACGACGCCATGGGGCGCGTCTCTCGTGGCAGCCGATTGATGATCGGGGAATTCGTCGGTGCGGCCGAGCCGACGAAGTGTATCGAGTGGCTGGTCGAGCACGAGGTCGGCGACCTCACCCTGATCGCCCTCACGCCCGGCATGACGGGCGGCTTCGGCAAGGGCCATCTCTACGCCAAGGGTCTGGTGAAGGAGCTGATCTCGAGTCACGTCGCCACCACGACCGAGTCGTCCGACGCCTATCTGGCGGACAAGCTGCTGGTCCGGCAGTTCTATCCGATGGGCACCGTCGCCGAAAAGGTGCGGGCCGGCGCGATGGGGCTCGGCGGCGTGCTGGTGCCGGTCGGCATCGGCATCCTCGACCAGCCCGGACTATTCCCGGAGCTCGCCGAGCCCAAGCAGAAGATCATGCTGAACGGCAAGGAGTACTTCGTCGAGGAGGCGCTCCGCGCCGACGTCGCCCTGGTGAAGGGCTGGCGCGCCGACGAGCTCGGCAATGTCGAGTTCCGCTACACCAGCGCGCAGAACCAGTGCGACATCGCGATGGCGGCGGACTACGCGATCGTCGAGGTGAACGAGATCGTACCGGTCGGAACCATCCCGCCCGACCGCGTCGGCATTCCCGGGCCGTTCATCGACGCCGTGGTCCAGGGCCAGACGCTGGCCGAGCAGAACGACCACTATCGCAACCACTGGATCAAGCTCGGCCGCCTCGCCCCGGTCGCCCCCTGAGGAGTGCCTGACATGGACGCGAAGGTTTCTGTCCGACCCGCATCGCCCGACCTCGCCCGTCTCAGCCCGCGCGAGATCATCGCCCGCCGCTGCGCCGCCGAGGTGAAGGACGGCGAGGTCGTCAATCTCGGCTTCGGCATCCCGACCCTCACCTCGAACTACCTGCCGAAGGGCATGTCGGTGATCTTCCACGCCGAGAACGGCTGCTTTGGCTTCGGTGCCAAGCCGGCGACTCTCGATGCCGACAGCGACATCACCAATGCCGGCTGCGAGCCGATCACGCTGTTGCCGGGCGCCTGCGTGATGCCGCTCACCACCTCGTTCGGCGCGATGCGCAACGGCTTCATAGACATCACCGTCCTGGGCGCCCTGGAGGTCGACCAGGAGGGCAATCTCGCGAACTGGGCAGCCAAGCGGAACGGCCACTGGTGGCCCGGACCGGGCGGCGCCATGGACCTGTGCTACGGCGTCAAGCGGGTGATCGCAGCGCTCCAGCACATCGACAAGGCCGGCGACAGCAAGGTCAAGCGCCGCTCGACGCTGCCGCTCACCGGCACGCGCTGCATCAAGGTCATCGTCACCGACAAGGCGGTGTTCGACGTGAAGCCGGAAGGCGGCCTGATCCTGCGCGAGGCTTTCCCGGGACTCGGCGTCGAGGACATCCGCGCCATCACGGAGGCCGATTTCGAGGTCGCGCCGGACTTCGGCCCGATGCGGCTGGGTCTCTAGGGCCGGCCGATACAAGATCAGAGGTTTTGCAATGCCTGTCGTCGAGTGGTTCTACGACGTCATCTCGCCGTTCGCCTATATCCAGCAGGAGCAGTTCGATCGTCTGCCCCCGGACGTGGAGGTGGTGCCGAAGCCGATCGTGCTCGGTGCCATCCTGGATCACTGGAAGACGAAGGGGCCGGCGGAGATCCCCACCAAGCGCACTTTCATTTACCGGATCGCCCAGCAGCGGGCGATCGAGCGGAACGTGCCCTACAAGACGCCGCCCGCCCATCCGTTCAATCCGATCCGGGCGCTGCGTCTGGCGGTCGCGGTCGGTGCGACGGTCGACACAACGCGGACCATCATGCGGTTCATCTGGCGCGACGGCGGCGACGTCAACGCGCCGGACGGCTGGGCCGAGCTGTGCTCCCGGCTCGGCGTGTCGCCGACCGACGAGGCGTTCATCGCCACGGAGGCCGTCAAGGGCGGGCTGCGGGCCAACACCGATCGCGCCATCGCGCTCGGCGTGTTCGGGGTTCCCACCTTCCACCTGAACGGCGAGCTGTTCTGGGGCGAGGACGCGACCGGCCTCTTCCTCTCCTATCTGGCGCAGCCCACGTTGTTCGATACGGGTGAATGGGCCCGGATCAGCGACCTGCCGGTCGGGATCCAACGCAAGGCCGCATGAGGGCGTTCGACGAAAGCCCTCATGCGCGGGGCGCCGACGGACCTCGACCGCCGGCGTCGTCTCTATCCCCGCCGTGAAACTCGAAGGATCGTCTGCTTCGTCTCCGCGCCCGCGGGGACGGGCGGGACAAGGAGTCGGAAGATGTCGTCTGTCGTTCGTCGGATCGGAGTCGTCGGTGCCGGCACCATGGGAAACGGGATCGCGCAACTATTCGCGACAGCTGGCCACAGGGTGACGATGTGTGATCTCAAGCCCGAGTTTCTCGACCGGGCGATGGCGACGATCGCGCGCAACCTCGATAGGCAGGTCGCCCGCAAGACGCTCGACGCGACGGATCGCACCGCGGCGGTGGCGCGGATCGTGCCGACCGCCGCGATGGGAGATCTCGCCGATTGTGACGTGGTGGTCGAGGCCGTGCTCGAGGACTTCACCACCAAGGGAGCGGTGATCCGCCAGCTCGACACGATCTGCCGACGGGACGCGATCATCGCCACCAACACCTCGTCGATCTCGGTGACGCAGCTCGCCGCCGTCTCGATCGTGCCGGAGCGGGTGGTCGGCATGCACTTCTTCAACCCGGTGCCGATGATGGAGCTCGTCGAGATCATCCGCGGGCTGCAGACCGCAGATGCCGTCTGCGAGACGGTCATGGAGCTGACCCGGGCTGTGGGGAAGACCCCGAAGCTCGCCCGGGACAGCTTCGGCTTCGTCGTCAACCGCGTGCTGGTGCCGATGATCAACGAGGCGATCAACTGCGTCTACGAGGGGATCGCGCCGGCCGAGGACGTCGACGCGATGATGAAGCTCGGCGCCAATCATCCGATGGGCCCGCTGGCCCTGGCGGACCTCATCGGTCTCGACATCGTGCTCGACATCATGGAGACGCTGAGCCACGGCTTCGAAGATCCGAAGTACCGGCCGAGCCCGCTGCTCAAACAGATGCGCGACGCCGGCTATCTCGGCCGCAAGAGCGGCCGCGGCTTCTTCTCCTACGCGCCCTCCCGGTAGAGACGGAGCGGCCCGCGCAGCGCGCATCGCGTCGTGAGGCGCGCATCGCGGGACCGCGTCACGAGGACAGTCCATGTCGTACAAGACCATCATCGTCGAGAGCGTCGGCAAGGTCGCGGTGATCCGGCTCCACCGGCCGGAGGCGCTCAACGCCATCAACTCCGAGCTGATCGGCGAGCTGAGCGTCGCCCTGCGCAGTTGCGAGGCGGCGCCGTCGATCGGCTGCATCGTCATCACCGGCTCCGAAAAGGCTTTCGCGGCCGGGGCCGACATCCGGGAGATGGCTGACAAGTCGTTCTCCGACGTCCTGCTCGGCGACTTCGCGGCGACGTGGGACTGCATCGCCCATGTGCGCAAGCCGGTGATCGCCGCGGTGGCGGGGTTCGCGCTCGGCGGCGGCTGCGAGCTCGCCATGCACTGCGACATGATCGTCGCGGCCGACAACGCCAGATTCGGCCAGCCGGAGATCAAGCTCGGGATCATCCCGGGGATCGGCGGCACCCAGCGGCTGACCCGGGCGATCGGCAAGGCGAAGGCAATGGATCTGTGCCTGTCCGGCCGGCTCATGGACGCGACCGAAGCGGAGCGATCGGGGCTCGTGGCGCGCGTGGTGCCTCTCGCGGACCTCATGGCCGAGACGATGAGGACGGCGGAGGCCGTCGCGGCGATGCCGCTCGCCGCGCTGCTGCTCGCCAAGGAGGCCGTGAACCGCGCGTTCGAGAGCTCGCTCGCCGAAGGCCTCGCCTTCGAGCGGCGCGCCTTCCATGCCCTGTTCGCGACCGACGACCAGAAGGAGGGCATGGCCGCCTTCATCGACCGCCGTCCGCCTCACTTCAGCCGGATGGAGGTCGCCGCCGCGCGACCCTAGACCTTCTCGGTCGCAGGGATAGGGGCGCCGACCTTGCTCATGCCGAGTGGGAGCCGGTCGCGCCGCTGCAGCCCGCCCGATGCGAGTATCGACGGCTCCTAGGGTCGGGACTCAATTGAGCCACCAAGCGACGGTGGCAGCCAGGATTGCGCCGGCGAGGAAGTTTCTGGCGAGCTTGTCGTAGCGCGTAGCGACGCGGCGGAAGTCCTTGAGGCGCGAGAACATCCGCGCGATGCGATTGTGCCGTCGATAGGCGATGCGGTCGTAAGAGATCGGCTGTTTGCGGCTGGTGGTCGACGCGATCACAGCCTTGGCGCCGCTGTCGGCGAGCAGACGCCGCCGGCTGTTGGCGTCATAGGCCTTGTCGGCGATCAGCCCGGTGATCGGCGCCACTCTGGCGATCAGCGTCGTGGAACTCCTCCGGCGAGTTGCCGATGATCTCAAGGCCCTGATCGCGGAGGACCTGTCTCACTCTCGGAGTCTGCAGCGCAATCGTCAGCTCGGCGTTCAGCTTCTGGATGATCGCCGGAGGTGCCGGCGGGTGCGAAGAAGCGGCCCCAGTGACCGGCAGCGAGGCCCTTACAGCCGAGTTCCGCACGGTCGGAACGTTGGGCATCAGGGGCAATCGCTTCTCGCCCGCGACGGCCAGCACGCGCGCATTGCTGGGCTGCAGGGCCGGAGATCAACCGCGGCTTCGATCGCCTGGACGAGGGCTGGTCCTGCAACAGGTCATCGACTGCGGACGCGTCACGGCGGGAACCTGATCGTCCGACCAAGCCTTTGGGAGAGATGCCATGCCTCGCCGTCATCGCAGACGCCTAGCGGCACGCCAGCCGCGATCTCTGCTCGAGCGTGTCAGTTCTCGCCGCGCAGACCGGTCCGGGCGACGAGGTCGGACCATTTCCGCACCTCCGACTCCACGCGGGCTGCGAGCTTTTCGGGGGAGCCGCCGACTGTGACGACGCCGAGTTCGGCGTAGCGGGCCTTTGCTTCCGGTAGGGCACGGTTGACCGCCAAGTTCAGCGAGGTGACGACCGGCTCCGGCGTACCGGCCGGCGCGTAGACGGCGAACCAGCCGTCGGCCTCGAAGCCCGGGATGGTCTCGGCGATGGTGGGAATGTCGGGCGCGGTCGACAGCCGCTCCAGGCTGGTCAGCGCCAGCGCCCGCAGCTTGCCGGTCTGCACCAGCGGCAGTGACGAGGGCACGCCGTCGAACATGATCGGCACATGCCCGGCGACCACGTCGTTGAGGGCGGGGCCGCTGCCCCGATACGAGACGTGCAGGATGTTGATGCCGGCGGCGACCTTGAACAGCTCGCCCGCCATGTGCGGCGTCGAGCCGTGTCCCGGCGCGGCGGCGTTGTACTTGCCGGGATTGGCCTTGGCGAGCGCGATCAGCTCCGCCAGCGTCCTGGCCGGAAACTCCGGATTGACCACCACGATGTTGGGCGAGGTCGTCGCCCAGGCGACCGGCGCGAAGCTCTTGATCGGATCATAGCCGGGATTCTTGAACAGGGCCGGGTTGGCGCCGTGGGTGCCGCCGGTGCCGAAGAACAGCGTGTAGCCGTCCGGCGTGGCGCGGGCGGCGATCTGGGCCGCGACATTGCCGCTCGCGCCAGCGCGGTTGTCGACGACGACCGGATGGCCGATCACCCCGGACAGCTTGTCGGCGAGCACCCGGGCCGTGACGTCGGTCGGCCCGCCCGCCGGGAACGGGACGATCATGGTGACGGGCCTGGACGGAAAGCTGTCCTGGGCCCGCACCACCGCGGGCGCCAGAACGGACGACCCGGCGAGAATTCTCAACGCGGAACGACGCGAGACGGTCGACATCTGCGGCTTCCTCCCTGGCCTACCGTCGGGAGACGGTCAGGCGTATTGCGGTCAGGCTTCTTGTCGATGGGCTTTGATCGTGTATTTGCCGGTCGCGGTCTCGCGGCCGAGCCGGCCGGCCTGCCGCAGCACCGCCCACGCCTTCACGATGGTGCGCTGATGGGCGGATGCGAAGGTCGCCAGCACCTCGCTGAAGTGCCGCGGCGAGGCCAGGAAGGCGGCGATGTCGTCGGCGAGCCGGGCGGGGTCGTTCGGGGTCGGCGCGTCGGCCTCGCCCGCCGTGATGCCGTCGGTGAACGGGTAGGCGATCGCCTCGTACTCGCTGAGA
The DNA here is from genome assembly GCF_003258865.1 of Rhodoplanes roseus. Classification (GTDB taxonomy): domain Bacteria; phylum Pseudomonadota; class Alphaproteobacteria; order Rhizobiales; family Xanthobacteraceae; genus Rhodoplanes; species Rhodoplanes roseus. The sequence goes on from NZ_NPEX01000004.1 coordinate 57,492, forward strand.
TCCGATCCCTCCGGGATGGTGGCGTCGATGCCCCATTTGGCCGTCAAGGGGGCGAGCGATCCCTTGCCGACCTGGAGCTGGATGCTGGGATCGAGATGCGAGCCGCGGGCGCCCTCCCAGACGACGATGTCCTGCGCGGGCCGCACCCGGTAGGCGAGCGCCCGCTCCATGGCGGCCGGATCGAAGATGTCGACGTCGTCATCGGTGACGACGACGTGCTTGACGCGTTTGAGCGACATCAGCGCAAGCACGGCGTTGCGACCTTCGCCCGGGCGTTTCCTGATCGCGGCGTAGAGGTGGAAGTTGCAGCCCGAGGGCTGCGGCGCATACACGGCTTGTCCGACGATGCCGGCCGTGGCGAGCGCCGCGAAGGCGCTGCCCTCGAGCGGCGGCGCCACAAGATAGTCGACCTCGTCCGGCATATGCAGGGCGTAGTAGACGGCGTCGCGGCGATGCGTGACGGCGTTGACGCGGAACACCGGATTCCACTTGATCGGGCCGACGAAGCCCGTGAAGTCGCCGAACCGGCCTTCGTCCTCGGTCCAGCCGATCGGCAGGATCTCGCCCTCCAGCACGATCTCGGAATCGGCCGGGACGAGGAGATTGTTGGTCTCGCACTTGATCAGCTCGACCGACTCTCCGGCGAGGCCGCCGGCCAGCTCGAACTCGTCGGTGCCGGCGGGCGCCATGTGGGCCGCCGCCATCATGACCGACGGATGGGTGCCGATCGCCACCGCGAAGGGCAGCGGCCGACCGGCCTTCAGGGCCCGCTCGTAGAAGAGCTTCAGGTCGCTGGCCGAGACCATGTCGACGCCGGTCTCGCGCTCGGTCCTGATCATCAGCCGATAGGCGCCGGCGTTGCGCCCGTATTCTGGATCCTCCGAGACGCCGATTCCGGCCGTGACATAAGGGCCGCCGTCGAGTGTGCTGATCAGCGGCACCGGCAGAGCGGTGAGGTCGACCTCGTCGCCGATCCTGATCACCTCCTTGACGGGCGACGTCGACACGATGCGCGGGGCGCAGCGGTCGCGGATGCGATCGACGAAACGCCTGCCGATGTCGCGGTGGTCGCAGTCGAGGCACAGCCCCATGCGGACGCGCGATCCGAGAATGCCGCTCACCACCGCGGTGTCGTAGCCCTCGACGCGATCGAACCACAGCGCCTTGGCGGAGCTCCCGACCCGGGCCGAGACGGTGCGCAGGTCGACCGCCTCGGTCACGTGCTCGAGCTCGCCGGCGTCGACCAGCCGCTGCAGGAAATCGCGGAAACGCGCCGCCATGTCGCCATTCCTCGTGGTGGACGCCGCCGAACCTGCCGGTGGCGCCGGATTGCCGGAGGGTCGCGGGGCCTGCTCAGTCCGTGACCGTGATGCCGGCCTTGCGGATCACGTCGGCCCAGTTCCGCAGCTCCTGCTCCATGCGCCGGCGCAGGTCCTCGGGCGGCCCGCCGTCGGCGGACGCCCCGATGGCAGCGAGCCCGGCCTGTACCGAAGGCAACTTCAGGATGCGGTTGGTGGTCGCGTTGAGCGTGTCGATCACGCCGCGCGGTGTGCCAGCGGGCGCGAACAGCCCGTGCCAGCCGCTGAACTCCAGCCCGGGCCGACCGAGCTCCGCGAGCGTCGGCACGTCGGGGAGCTGGGCGGAGCGCTGCGGTGCCATCACGGCGAGCGCCCGCATTTTGCCGGCCTGCACGAAGGGCGCCGCCGACGGCACCACGTCGACCATCACGTCGACCCGGCCGGCGATCAGCTCGTTGAGGGCGGGCGCACTGCCGCGGAACGGGACATGCGTCCACTTCACGCCGGTCCGGTCTTGGAACACCTCGCCGACCAGGCGCTGCAGGCTGCCGGCGCCCGCCGAGGCCATGTTGAGCGAGCCGGGCGTCTTCTTCGACAGCGCGATCAGCTCGTCGACGGTCTTGGCCGGCAGGTCGTTACGCACCAGCAGGATGGCGGGTGCGCTGGCGAGCGACACCACCGGCTCAAGCCGCTCCAGCGGCTTGAACTCGCCGTCCTTGTGGAGGAGCGGGCTGATGGTGGCGGGCCCGGTGCTGGAGACCAGCAGCGTGTAGCCGTCCGGTTCCGAGCGGGCCGCGACCTCCATGCCGATCATGCCGGCGCCGCCGCCCTTGTTGTCGACCACCAGCGACTGCTTGAACTCCTCGCTCAGTCCCTGCGAGATCAGCCGCGCGACGATGTCGGTCGCGCCGCCCGCCGGGTAGGGCACGATGACGGTCACGGGACGGGCCGGATAGGTCTGGGCCGCAGCCGCCGCGGCGAAGCCGCAGGCAGCGATCAGCGGCAGCAACATACGTCGCGCCTTCATCGGGTCTCCTCCTTGGTTTTCTTCCGCCGTGTTGTGAGATTCGGCGGAGACGGCTTCGGTGAGGCGGGCCCGCGAGCCCTCCGTCCGTCGCTCGTCGTCTTCAGTCGCTCGTCGCCTTCAGTACGGCCTGACCGTCACGCCGCCGCGTCGGGCCGGATTTGCACGGCCTTGTATTCGAGAAACTCCTCCAGTCCCGCGAGGCCGAGCTCGCGGCCGCGTCCGGATTGCTTGAAGCCGCCGAACGGCGCCATGAAGTTGAACGGCGCGCCGTTGATGTCGACCTGACCGGTGCGCAGCCGGCGCGCGATTCGCAACGCGTGCTCGGTGCTGGCCGACCACACGCCGCCGCCGAGCCCGTAGTCGGTGTCGTTTGCGATGCGGATCGCCTCGTCCTCGTCCGTGTAGGTGATGATGGAGAGGACGGGCCCGAAGATCTCCTCGCGGGCGATGCGCGAGCCCGGGTCGACGCGGCCGAACACCGTCG
>NZ_NPEX01000004.1:60310-70972 GCF_003258865.1 Rhodoplanes roseus
CACCGTCGGCCGCACGTAGAATCCGGCGTCGAGTCCGTCGGGCGGCTCGGCGCCGCCGACCAGCAGTTCAGCCCCTTCCGATACGCCGGTGCGGATGTAGTCGCGCACGCGGTCGCGCTGCGCCGCCGAGGTCAGCGGCCCGAGCTTGGCGGAGCCGCCGAACGGATCGCCCACGGTGAAAGCGCCAGCCGCCTCGACGGCGAGGCGCGCCGCCTCCTCGTAGTGGGAGGCCGGCACCAGCAGGCGCGTGTGGGCGTTGCAGGTCTGCCCCGAATTGAGGAAGCAGGCGTTCACCGTGCCCTTCACGGCGGCAGCCAAGTCGGCGTCGTCGAGCACGATCGAGGCCGATTTTCCGCCGAGCTCGAGCGCCACCCGCTTGATGGTCGCGGCGGCCAGCTCGGCGACGCGGCGTCCCGCCCGGGTCGAGCCCGTGAACGACACCATGTCGACGCCGGGATGGCGGGCTAGGGCCTCGCCGACCTCCGCCCCGGTGCCGCTGACCAGATTGAACACGCCCTTCGGCACGCCGGCCGCGTGGATCACCTCGGCCAGCATGAAGGCATTGAGCGGCGCCACCTCGGAGGGCTTCAGCACGACCGTGCAGCCTGCCGCCAGCGCCGGCGCCACCTTGCAGGCGATCTGATGCAGCGGATAGTTCCACGGCGTGATGGCGGCGACGACGCCGAGCGGCTCGCGAAGGATGATCGAGTTCTCGACCCGGCTCTCGAACGCGAAGCCTTCCACCAGCTTGGCATACAAGGCGAAGATATGGACCGGCGAGCCGACCTGGATACGGGTCGCGAGCTTGAGCGGCATCCCGACCTCGGTGGCGATGGTCTCGCCTAGCTCGGCACTGCGCGCTTTCAGCCCGTCGTGGATCCGCATCAGCGCCGCGGCCCGCTCGGGCGGCGGCGTCATGGACCAGGAGTCGAAGGCGGCACGCGCCGCCGCGACGGCGGCGTCGACATCCTGCGCGGTGCCGGCCGGGATGCGGCCGACCACCGCTTCGGTCGAGGCGCTGAGCACGTCGATGGTCTCGCGACCGCGCGACTCCGTCCACGCACCATCGATGTAGAGCTGGGTTTTGTCCTGCACGGTCCTGTCCTGCACGATCATCTCCTAGACGGGCATATCGGTGCGCATGCGATCGACGAAGTCCTGCCGCAGCGTCCGCTTGAGCACTTTTCCGTTGGCGTTGCGGGGCAGCGCGCTGCGGAACTCGATCGATTTCGGCACCTTGTAGCCGGCCAGGCGGGCCCGGCAGGCCGCGACCACGTCGGCATCGGCGAGCGGGCGGTCGCCGTTCGCGACCACGACGGCATGCACGGCCTCGCCCCAGGTCGGATCCGGCACGCCGATGGCGGCCACATCGGCGATCCCCGGAACCGCGAGCAGCACCTCCTCGATCTCGATCGGGAAAACGTTGACGCCGCCGCTCTTGATCAGATCCTTGCGGCGATCGAGGATGTAGAGATAGCCCTCGTCGTCGAGCCGGCCGACGTCGCCGATCGTGCACCATTCGCCGTCGAACGCCGCGGCGGTCTTGTCGGGCGCGTCGAAATAGCCCGAGAAGACGGTCGGGCCGCGCATCCAGATGTCTCCGGTCTCGCCGGGGGGCAGCGGTCGGCCTGCCTCGTCGCGGATCTCGATTTCGGTGTCGAACACCGGCCGTCCGACGCAGCGGGTCTTGCGGCGCTGGTCTTCGGGCCGCAGATTGGTGATCACGCCGGCCTCGGTGGCCCCGTAGAACTCGTGCAGGCCGATCCCGGGCAGCAGGTCGAGCACCGCCTCCTTGGTCACGGTCGGCAGCGGCGAGGCGCCCGAGACGATCATGCGCAACGACGAGAGATCGTGCTGCTTCAGCTCCGCGCCCGCATGGACCAGCCGGTCCAGCATGTAGGGCACCAGGAATCCCCAGGTGACCCGGTGCCGCTCGATCGCGGCGAGCACGTCGCTGGCGGAGAAGTGCTCCAGGATCACGACCGTGCCGCCCATGAAAAGCTGGGTCAGCACGAAGGTGAACGGCGCCGTGTGATGGAACGGCCCGGCATGCAGGACCACGTCGTTGTCGCGGATGCCGAACTCCAGCGCCCAATAGTGATAGGCGAGGCAACGGTTGCGATGCGTCACCATCGCGCCCTTGGGATGGCCGGTGGTGCCGGACGTGTAGCCAAGATAGAACACGTCGGTTTCCGAGACGTCGGCAGGCCCAGCGGGTGCGTTGCGGGCCAGAATCTCGTCGAGGCTGCCGAGATCCGCGGCGACCGCGGTGCCGACGCACACCGTGCCGAGCCCCGCCACGCGCCGCGCCACCTCGCGCACGGTCTCGCCAAAGATCTCGCCGTAGATCAACAGGCGGGCGCCGCAGTCGGAGAGCTGGGTGGCATGCTCCTCCGCCGTGAAGCGATAGTTCAGCGGCACCATCACGATACTGCTGCGGGCGCAGGCAAGCGCGATCGCGACGTACTCCGGGCAGTTCGGCAGCACGACACCGAGCCGGTCGCCCTTGCCGAGCCCAAAGGCCTGCAGGGCCCCGGCCAGGCGCGCCGCGGCGTCGGCGAGCGCCCCATGCGAGAGCACGCGGTCGCCGCAGATCACGGCAGGCTTCTCGCCGGCCCGGCGGCCGGCGAGCGATAGGGTGCGGGCGATGGTGAGGTCGACCACGCGGCTCACCCGATCACGCGATGCTGGACCAGATACGGTCGCTTGAGCGCGTCGCCGATGCGGATCGCCCGGTGCGGCAGGATCGCGACGGCGCGGCCCGAGTGAGTCAGCTCGCCACGCTGATTTCGGGCGCCGACCTCGAGCTCGACCAGATTGTCCTCGTCCTCGACCCATTTGCGCGTCACACGGCCGAAGCAGGTGAGGCTGTCGCCGGGCCGGACGATCAGCAGTGCCTTGGTGGAGAACAGCCGCAGCGGCCGGCCCCACAGCCAGTCGGTCAGCATCTGGCCGACGAAGCCCATGCCGATCATGCCGTGCGCGAAGACGCCGCCCATGCCGCCGACGTCGCGGGCGATGTCCTCGTCGACATGGCTCGGATTGAAGTCGCCGGACGCGCCGGCGAACTTGGCGATCTGCAGCCGAGTGATCGGCGGCTTCTCCAGCGACAGCTCGAAGCCGACCTGGATGTCTTCGAAGTACGGTCCCTCGACCTGCGGCGCGACGCGCTGCGCGGGCGGAGCGGCGAGACGTTCGGCGTAGTCCATGGACGAGCCCTCAGTTGTCGCGGACGAAGAAGAGCTGGGTCGCTTCGACCAGCCGCTCGCCGTTCTCGCTCTTGAGCTTGATCAGCACGGTGAAGAAGTCGAGCTCGCCGTAGGTGCGGCTCTTCTTGCGACCAACGTCGACGATCTTGATCTTGTGCCAGATGGTCTGGCCCGGCCGGACCGGGGCGAAATACTCGATCACCTGCTCGCCGTGCAGCAGCAGCGGCAGGTCGACCTCCGCCTCCGACAGCACCAGCGTGGTCTTGAAGTCGCGGAAGCAGTTGATGAAGGTCGGTGGCGCGACGATGCCGGCGGCGCTGCTGGTCGCCGCGATCTCGTCGTCGAGGAACAGCGGGTTGTAATCCTCGAGGCAGCTACAGAGCTGGTCGATCTGGCGCTGGGTGACGGTGACCTGGGCCCAGGGGGTCTCGGCCCCCAGGGCGTTCATGTTGATCGGCATGGCGTCTCCTCATGGTTGGGGCTCTGCACCGAGCTCTTGCGAGATTTTTCGGGCGGCGGCCCTGGTGGCGTCGCCGACCCGCGCGAGTGCGGGACCGCTGACGACCTGCAGGGGGTAAACGGTGGACAGGGCCGCGATCATCCGCCCGCTGCGGTCGTAGACGGGGGCCGCGACGGCGCCGGCGCCGATGCTGCTCTCTCCCGTGTTCCAGGCGATGCCCTGTCGGTGAACGAGCGCGACGGCCTTGCGCAGCTTCGCCGGCGTCGCCGGTGTGTGTGGCGTGAACGCCTCCATTGGGGCCGCCGCGACGGCGTCGAGCAGCGCGTCGGACGCGGCGAGGAACAGCTTGCCGGCCGCGGTCGCATGCAGGGGCCGGCGTTCCCCGAGCCGCATGATCACGCGCAGCGCGCTGGGGCTCTCGACCGTCGCGACCACCAGGAAGCGGTGGCCGTCCAGCACGGTCAGATGGTTGGACTGGCCCGTCGCGGCGACCAGTGCGTCCATGTGCGGTGCTGCCACCCGCACCAGATGGTCGCGTGGCGAGAACAGGCTGCCGATCCGGAACGCGGCCTCGCCGATGCGCACCCGCTGCGACTGCGGGTTCCGCTCCAGCATGCCCCAGTCGCACAGCGCCGAGACGAGGCGCGAGGTGACGCTCTTGTGCAGCCCGAGCCGCGCGCTCAGCTCGCCGATCGCCAGTTCGGGATGCTCGGAGGAGAAGGCGGTGAGCACGCGCATGGCCTTGTCGATGGTCTTGCGGGAGGAGTGTGTGTCTGGTTCCATAGTTGCGATAATAGCAACTAAGTCGCGTAATGAGCAACAAGCTAGGCCGAGGCGGTCGTTCGAGTCAAGCGCGCCTGGCGTCTGGCGCCTCTTGTAGCCATGACACCGCGGCCGCGGGGCGGCATCGTCCTCTTGTCCTGAACCGGCGGTTGGATGATCGGCTCCGGGCGGTGGTCCGGCTCAGGGCCTGCCGGGTGCCGCTGGATGATCCCGCATTGCTGCACCGGCCGTCAGATCGATGATTGCGACAAGGTGATCCGCGATGCTCCGGCCCGACACCTCGCGGCCGCAGCTGGACCGATCGTCGGCGTGAGCGAATCGAGAGGCGGTTCCAGGGGAGCGCGCAAATGATTCAAGCTGTCTGCCGGCGACGGAGGCTGGCAGCCACACAGCGAATTCTTCTCATTCCTGTGCGGGTTGGATGGAAGTCGCCAAAGAATGTCGCACCGCCAGAATTGTGAACGGTTCTATGTCAGCGCGGGAGCGTTGGCCGGGGAGCCGGCGGGCCGATCTCCAGGGGAATGCCTGGCGGACGAGCTCGGCACTGATCACTGTCTGTCAACATGCCGCCGCGGTCGCTCGGTCGTCGGGGCGCTCGTGGACGGTGGTTGCGTTCCGACATTCGGAACGCATCCAAGGTCGGCCTGCTCATTCGCTTGTGCGCGCCAAGCTGTTGCCAGACTCGCTGGCAAGCCCGTGCCGCCCGGCGCAGAACGGCCGGAACACTCCGCCACGACTCGTCGAACAAGGATTGCCCAATCGGAACAGGATGCCTATCTGGCAGCTTTGTCTTGACGATGGAGCATCCGTGTCAGCCGACTCCTCGAGGCCATCCCCCGGAGCCGTTCCGCCCGAGCCGCATGCGCCGGTCGAGGAGTGGCTTGCCCGAGGGGCGATGGAAATTCCCGAACACATCCGCGCGGAGCTAGGGACGAGTGAGGTCGCACCGGGCGTCGGAAAGGCGCTGCTGGAGCGTGCCGCCGAAGCGATCGCGCCGCGAGATGCGATCGATCGACTTCTGCTCGACGAGGCGGTCACCTACACACGGCTTGTTCGGATTTACGAGCGTGGCCTCGGTACGTTCCCGGACGACGACTACGCAGCCGTGCTGGAAGAGTATCTGATCGCCGGTCTGGAGGAGCCGTTGACCCCGCAGGCCGCCCGAGATCTCGTTCTGCAATGCTTGGCCGGGGATCACGCCGCTGTGGTTCGGCTTGAGGAGCTGCTCGCACTCGGCGGTACGTCGCTCGATAAGATGCATGGAGAGGCATTTCGGCATTTCTGTCGGAAGCGCCCGCTGCGCGAGCAAAATGAACGCCATCGGGCGCGGCGGGATGTCGCCGTCGAAGACTTCGCGTCCCGTCGCGGTGAGCCTGCGCACCGTGTCCAGGCGACGCTCGACAGCGTGGTCGATCACGAGCTGGACCGGGCGGCTCAGCTATCACGGTGGGAGGATTAGCCTTCGATGTTTGATCCCTCAGACCCACCGGACGGGCGAGTTGCCCGACGGCCGATGACCCGGCCGTGGCAGGGACCACGGCGGCCGCCACCGCGCCCTCGACCTCGGCATGCGAAGCCTTTCCTCTACCGGAAAGGCGTGCCGCACCCGGCCTTGATTGATGATGTTGCGCGTTGGGTGCTCGCGGCGGACGTGCGGCCGGAGCTTATGGAGCTCGCACGTCGTTTCGCCGATGCTCAAATCCGCCTCCGGTGGGTCAGGGTGTCTCGTATGAAACGCGAATTCGGCCCAGACGATTGGGTCGACCCCGCTGTCTTCTTCGCCGCTCTCCGCAGATCTGCGAACTGCCTGAACCCGGAGAGGAGCATCGCCAGACTCGTCGGCAAGGCAGAGCGTGATGCGGAGTATCGCGCCCGTTTGACGGGCCGACCGAACCGGCGTCCGGCCGATGCGGAAGCCGATCCGCTCCACCCGAAGGAGCGTGAGGCATTGCGACGCCGCAGTGCAGCCATCCGCGACTTCGACGCACTGCGCCTGAGAGTGATCGCGCTTTTGGGAGACGTCGAGAGACGATCCTGAGCAATTCTATTGGCTGTTCGAGATACCGGTCGGTCGCGACGAGATCATCGCGGTCTTCCGGAGCGAGCGTCGTGGTCTGTCAGACCCAATCGTCGCGTGAGGATCTGATACGAGAGTGGATAACTCCCCCCGGTCGCTTGTTCTCTTATGATGGAGACATCTAACACGACTCCGATGTTGACCAAAGGAGTCGTCATGGGACGCAACGCCAAGAAAGAACTGATCCAACAGGGGTATCTGGACAATGTTCCAGACCGTTTTCGGCCGCTGTTCTCCGTCGTGCCGGTCTTTCAGGCCGACAGTCTCGATGATTATGGTATTTTGATCCTTCAGGCGATCGAGACCATTCGGCCGACGCGCTTTACGGAGTGGGTTGCCGTGAAGGATTATGTCGACGTGACATGGGAGATCGCGCAGTATCGGCGCGTCCGGACCAGCATCATCGATGCCGCGGTGAACGAGCTGGTCTCTGACCTGGCACAGGCTCACGACGGCTCCATTCCGCGGTTCGGAAAACAGCATTACATTCCGGCCGAGACGATGACTTACGATACTGCTCGGTTTCGCGCCCTCGTCGCCAAGCTCGGGGTCTCGCCCGATCTGCTGATTGGCCAGGCCTTCCTGCGGCGGGCACCGGAGCTGCAACGGATCGATCTTTTGATCGCGGTGAGGGAAAAGGCGCTGCAGTCTATTCTGCAGGGTCTGTATCTCGGGCGGGAGCACGCGCTGACCATGGCCAAGATGCGCGAGGGGAACGGGGGGCGCGCCTTGCCGCCGCCCGCCGGGGCGATCGAGCCGGATGGAGCGTCAGACACGAATGAAGCCGCATGACCATCTCAGAGAGGCGAGCGGCGGCGAACCGCAGGAATGCGAGACACAGCACGGGTCCTCGGACGACCGCCGGAAAGGCGCAGGCCCGAAAGAATGCGACGCGGTTCGGCATCTTCTCTCGGCTGAATGTATGGTCCGGGCACGAGGTGGCCGTCGATCAGTTCGCGCGCATTCTGCTGGAAGAGGCGAGCCATGACATGGCATGGCATTCGGCCCGGGACTATGCCCGGGCCCAAATGACGATCCTGCGCATTCGTGATGCGCGGTGCTCTGTCCTGGCGAGACTCTCGGAATGCCTCCAAGTGATCGAAGAACACTCTACCGCTATGGACAGCAGTGGCACCGTGGCCGAAAACCACCGACTCGCGCCGGTGCTGGATGATCTGGAGCGCCTGGCGTCCTATGAGAAACGCGCCGTCTCACAGCGGAAACGCCTGGCACGGCAATGGACCGTTATCGTCGAAGCCTCCCGCGAGCGCCATGGCGATCCTCCTTCGAGAGATCCATGAAGTGGATCGAGCTTGCCTTCAGCGAGAGGACAGTGTCGAGCCGAACCATTCGTATGTCTGAAGGAGGCTCGGGCGGAACGACGCTCCGCAGATGCGACGTGGCGCTCCGCTACACCGTGCCGCAAGTCCGCGGTCTGCCAGACCTAGGGATGATTCAGTGCGCCTCTCTTTTTGCGGCCGACTGGCAGGATTCTGAACGATCGAGCTTTATGACAGGATGGTCGAAGAAGTGCGGGCCGTCGATCGTTCGTCTGAAGCGGGTGGTATGGCAGAACGAACCCAATGAAGTGAAGCGCTGCCGAGTGCTGGTGGGGGAACCGGCTGCGTGCGGCGAGGGCCTGACCGCGCTGGTCGCATCACCAGCGGCCGCCTCGCCGCCCTTGCCAATACCGAGCAGGCGAGCCGCGCGCCGATGCAGGCTGGCGATTCAGCTCACCGGACGAACGGGGCGGCCAGCTCGGACACGCGACCGAGCCGCTCAACCGGAGCGTATGGTCCATGTCGCGCTGCCCTGGTTGAGTATGCGGCCCTGTTCCGGAGCACCCGGCCGGCGTCGCTCGACCACCAGCGGGCGCAGGCCGAGCTGCGGGCGCTCGTGCCATGGAACGCGTGTGAGGCGTCCGGCCACGGGGTCCGCGCCATCCGCACCGAGGCGGGCGTGGTGACGGTCAGCCTGTCGGCGCGTGAAGCGGGCGACCCCTCGGGCCCTGTCGGTGGTGAGCCCCCGACGCTCGTCGCTGGTCAGCCCTTGGGTCTGTTTGGCCTCCATGGGGCGTCTCCGGTCAGTCCGGTAGGCGAACCCCTCCTGCGGCCCGGCGCGTCTCAGGAGGGAGCGAGCCCGGTGTCCGAGGCTGTTCCGGCTCATCGGGGTGATGATCGCGACGGCTGGGTGGACTTCCCTCCCGCCGAGGACTCTGCCGGCTCCGGCTCCGGTCTCGGCGCCGGCCCCGGCGTGCGGGCTCCCGGGCGAGAGGGCGCGGCAGAGATCAGGGAGGGCGACACGACCGTCCCGAGCGGTCGCATCGACAAGAGCGTTCTGTCGATCGCCACGCCCAAGCGCGACCGCGACAAGGCCCATCTCGGCTTCGTCGCGCGGCGACGTTGCCTCGTCTGTGGGCGCAAGCCCTGTGACCCTCACCACCTGCGCTTCGCCCAGCCGCGGGCGCTCGGCCGCAAGGTCTCGGACGAGTACACGGTTCCGCTCTGCCGCACCCATCACCGGGCGCTGCATCGCTCCGGCGACGAGAGGACCTGGTGGGCGGCCGTTGCGATCGAGCCCATTGCGATCGCCCAGGCACTGTGGTCGTCGTCACGCCGCGCCCGGCATGCTCGCCACCGGGCCGGAGTGTCGACCGCTGCCGAGGCGGCCGACGGAGGCCGTCACGTCCCGGAGGCGCTGCGCTCCGGCCGGGCATCGCGCCTTGGTGGCGATCGCTGCGGCCCGGACCGCTCGGGCCCTGACTCCGCCTCGGCGGCGCGACGCCCGACGCAGGTCTCGCGCCGACGCCCTGCGGCTTTTCCCATATGGTCGGAAGCTGGTGCCGCGGCGGCGACGAGGTCGCCGTCGTCGACGTTGCGGTCCGTCTCGTGCTGAAGGGCGATCTCGTCCGAAGGATCAAGCGCACCCCGGTCCCGAACGACACTGCCGCGCAATTGACGACTCGATGGCTGCTCTTCAGCGTCTCCGACGTTCTATCCGTTCTGAAGCGCCGGACCGCGCACTTGCGGGTCTACGACTATCGACGAGTGTCGTCTCTCGCCTCCTGGACGGAGCGGATCTACCCGCCAACTCCGGGCTGATCACTTTTGGCTCCCCCCGTGCTCGAGGACCTCGCAGGCTGTCTCGTGTCGCCGCTGAAGGTCTCGCCGCGCTGGACACCGCGATCCTACTTCGCTCGATGGGATGCGACGAGGAACACGGCTGTCACCTCCCACGCCCGCTGCGGGCGGCGGAGTACGGCTTGTCGTCGCGAGACCGATAAACCCGGCCGGGAGGCCGGGAGATCTCGGCCCGACCACCAGCGCCGGTCGATTCAGGTGTTGAGTCTCGCAGGGGAAATTCACTTCCGGCGGCGAGTGCCCTCGCGGGCCGCCCGGCGCGGCGCCTCGGCCGTGTCGTCGGTCACGCCATTCTTTGCTCCCGCTTCGAGTTGCTCTGAGGCCGGCCTTCAATGTGCCGCCAGGGCCAAGCCGAGCGCGATCGCCAGCGCCAGCATGGACGATCCCGCCACGGGCCACTGCCGGAGGAACGCGTCGGCCCGGCAGAACCCGGTGCCCAGTGCGACGCCGGCGCGGCGCAGCGGTGCGAGCGCGGCAGCGGCCTGCGCCAGCCGGCCCTGCGGCGGCGGCCCCCACCGCCCGACCAGAACGGCGAGCACGCCGGCGGCCAGAACCGGCCAGACCGCGGCCGCGATCGTGTCGAGGAGGGACGACGACGGGCGTGTGCCGGTCGGCACGGGGAGCCAGGCGCTCCAGTCGACCAGCCCCAGCGCCAGCGAGCAGGCTGCGAGGGCCAGCGCCGCCGCGTGCTGCGACCAGGCGAGGGGACCGGGCTTCGCCGCTGCTTCGTCGTTCGGGCCGAGACGGCGCACCGGTCGGAGGACCCGGGCGAGCACCAGCAGCAGGTAGGCGCTTGTGAAGGCGCCGCCCGCGTTGATCACGACCGCCCACCACCATTGCCCCGTGTCGGCGGCCGATCGCAGCAGCAGCTCTTTCGCCAGATAGGCCCCGCTCGGCGGCAGCCCGACCAGCGCCACGCCGCCGAGCGCGCCGGTGCCGAGCGCGAACACGTCCTGCGCCGACGTGGTCCGGTCCGTGGTCATGGGAGACTCC
>NZ_NPEX01000499.1 GCF_003258865.1 Rhodoplanes roseus
CCGGCTACGGAGCAAGCGTCGCCCCAAAAGAAAACGCCCGCGACCGGCGGGCGTTTTCGGAGTCTGCTGTCGCCGCGTCAGCCGGTCGGCTGGGGCTCCATGTCGCCCGCGCCGGGCGGCTCGGGCCGCGGCCGCGGCTTGCCGGCCGTCGGCACGGCCGAGCCGCGCGGACCCGACGGCTCGATCACCGACTCGCGGTTCGGGCGCTTGCCGTTCATCAGGTCCTTGATCTCGTCGCCCGTCAGGGTCTCGAACTCCAGCAGGCCCTTGGCGAGCAGCTCGAGATGATCGCGCTTCTCGGTGAGGATGCGGGTCGCCTCGTCGTGCCCCTCCTCGACCAGGCGCCGGACCTCGGCGTCGATCTTCTGGGCCGTCGATTCCGACACGTTCTGCTGGCGGGCGACCGACATGCCGAGGAAGACCTCGTCCTGGTTCTCGCCATAGGCGACGGCGCCGAGCTCGGGCGAGAAGCCCCAGCGCGTCACCATCATGCGGGCGAGACGAGTCGCCTGCTCGATGTCCGACTGGGCGCCCGAGGTGACCTTGTCGCGACCGAAGATCATCTCCTCGGCCACGCGTCCGCCCATCATGATGGCCAGCCGCGAGGTCATCTGCTCGAAGCTCATCGACAGCTTGTCGCGCTCCGGGAGCTGCATGACCATGCCGAGCGCCCGGCCACGCGGGATGATGGTCGCCTTGTGCACCGGGTCGGTCGCCTTGACGTTGAGGGCGACGATGGCATGCCCGCCTTCGTGATAGGCGGTCAGCATCTTCTCCTCCTCGGTCATGACGAGCGACTTGCGCTCGGCGCCCATCATGACCTTGTCCTTGGCGTCCTCGAACTCGACCTGGGTGACCATGCGCTTGTTGCGCCGGGCCGCCATCAGGGCCGCCTCGTTGACCAGGTTCATCAGGTCCGCACCCGAGAAGCCGGGGGTGCCGCGGGCGACGACCTTGAGGTTCACGTCGGGCGCCAGCGGCACCTTGCGGACATGGACCTTCAGGATCTGCTCGCGACCGACGACGTCCGGGTTCGGCACCACGACCTGGCGGTCGAAGCGGCCGGGACGCAGCAGCGCCGGGTCGAGCACGTCGGGCCGGTTGGTCGCGGCGATGAGGATGATGCCCTCGTTCGCCTCGAAGCCGTCCATCTCGACCAGGAGCTGGTTGAGGGTCTGCTCGCGCTCGTCGTTGCCGCCGCCGAGGCCGGCGCCGCGATGGCGGCCGACCGCGTCGATCTCGTCGATGAAGATGATGCAGGGGGCGTTCTTCTTGGCCTGCTCGAACATGTCGCGCACCCGCGACGCACCGACGCCGACGAACATCTCGACGAAGTCGGAGCCCGAGATGGTGAAGAACGGCACATTGGCCTCGCCGGCGACGGCCCGCGCGATCAGCGTCTTGCCGGTGCCGGGCGGGCCGACCAGCAGCACGCCGCGCGGGATCTTGCCGCCGAGGCGCTGGAACTTGCCGGGGTCACGCAGGAACTCGACGATCTCCTGGAGATCCTGCTTGGCCTCGTCGACGCCCGCCACGTCCTCGAAGGTGACGCGGCCGTGCGCCTCGGTCAGCAGCTTGGCCCGCGACTTGCCGAAGCCGAGCGCCTTACCGCCCGCTCCCTGCATCTGCCGAGACAGGAAGATCCACACGCCGATCAGGGCGATGAAGGGCAGCCAGGAGACCAGCAGGGAGACGAACCAGGGCACGTTCTCCTGCTGCGGCCGGGCCGTGATCGAGACGCCCTTCTTGTAGAGCTTGTCGATCAGGGTCGGATCGCTCGGCGCGTAGGTGTTGAAGTTGCGGCCGTCCGTGAAGGTGCCGTGAATCTCCGGCCCCTGGATCACGACGTCGCGCACGCGGCCCTGATCGACCTCGTTCAGGAGCTGCGAGAAGGCGATGTCCTGCGATACTGAACGCTGCGCGGGATTCTGGAAAAGAGTGAACAACGCCAGCAGCAGCAGGACGATGATCACCCAGAGGGCGAAATTCCGCAGGTTTGCGTTCATCAGGCGTCCTCGTGCCCCGTGGCTGAAAAGACCGTGGGCGGTTGGGAGTCACACTCCAGGCCGCACGACACCGGTGTGTGGAGCATATCGTCCAATGTAAGAGCCTCGTTCCCCCGCCACAAGCGCGCCGGCCGCCGGAAGACGAGTTTGCGGCTCCGTGGTGAACGAGATTCCGTCACGTTTCCGTGGGGGTTGGCACCGCAGGCGCGGCGTTTCGCCCACTGCGGCGGGCCGGTGCGGGCTCGACCGCGAGGCGGCCGCCGGCGAGCGTCACCATGGCGCCCGCGAGCGTGCGGCGAAATCGCGCAGCCGGGCCGCAGCCCGCGCATGCCGCCGCGAGCCCGGCGGCGATGCTTTCCAGCTTGCCGAGCTCGACCGGTCCCTC
>NZ_NPEX01000500.1 GCF_003258865.1 Rhodoplanes roseus
CGGGGGAGGGAGTGGGCTGCGGCGCGTGGCGGGCCGCCGCGACGGGCGACCAGAAGCGAGCGACGGAGCAGGGGCGGCTCGGCTCCAGCGTCCCCTCTCCCGCTCGCGGGGGAGGGACAGGGAGGGGGAGGCGCCGGCGTACGAGCGCATCGTGTTCACCAGCGCGTGACCTCACGTCCCCGGTAAGCCCCCGTTAAGCCTGGTCTGGGTTAATGCCCCAATTCGGGACACCCGGGCCGGGGCCGCATGGCGGAGCTGATCCTCATCGTCGACGACGACCCGGTGCAGCGGCGCCTGCTCGAAGGGCTCGTGCAGAAATTCGGCTTCGACGCCGTGACGGCCGAGGGCGGCGACGCCGCGGTGGCGCTGCTCACCGATGCCGAGGCGCCCGCCGTCGATGCCGTGGTGCTCGACCTGGTGATGCCGGATCTCGACGGGCTCGGCGTGCTGGCGCGGCTGCGCGAGGCCGGCGTCTCGGTTCCGGTGATCGTCCAGACGGCGCATGGCGGCATCGACAACGTGGTCTCGGCCATGCGGGCCGGGGCGGTCGACTTCGTCGTCAAGCCGGTCGGGCCGGAGCGGCTGCTGGTGTCGCTGCGCAACGCGCTCTCGGCGCGGGCGCTGGAGGGCGAGCTGTCGCGCATCAAGCGCAGCCGCGCCGGCACCCTCACGATCAAGGACATCGTCACCCGCAATCCGGCGATGCGGGCCGTGCTGCGCGCCGCCGAGAAGGCGGCGGCCTCGACCATCCCGGTGCTGATCGGCGGCGAATCGGGCGTCGGCAAGGAGCTGGTCGCCCGCGCCATCCACGGCTCCGGCGAGCGGCGCGCCAGGCCCTTCGTCGCCGTGAACTGCGGCGCGCTGCCCGACACGCTGGTCGAGTCGATCCTGTTCGGCCACGAGAAGGGCGCCTTCACGGGCGCCTCCGACAAGCATGTCGGCAAGTTCGTCGAGGCGTCCGGCGGCACGCTGTTTCTCGACGAGGTCGGCGAGCTGCCCGCCTCGGCGCAGGTGAAGCTGCTGCGCGCGCTGCAGGAGGGTGAGGTCGAGCCGGTCGGCGGCCGGAAGCCCGTCAAGGTCGACGTGCGGCTGATCTCGGCGACCAATCGCGACCTGATCGCCGATGTCGGCAGCGGGCGGTTTCGCGAGGATCTGTTCTACCGGCTGCACGTCTTCCCGATCACGCTGCCGCCGCTGCGCGAGCGCAGCGAGGACGTGCCGGACCTGGTCCGCCACTTCCTGGTGCGGTTCGCGGCCGAGGAGGGACGGCGGGTGCGGCGCGTCTCGGCCGAGGCGGTCGCGCTGCTGGCCCGCCAGTCCTGGCCCGGCAATGTCCGCCAGCTCGAGAACGCGGTGTTCCGTGCCGTGGTGCTGGCCGAGGGCGACGAGCTCGGCCCCGGCGAGTTCCCGCAGCTCCTGGCGGGCTCGACCGCCATGGCCGTCCAGGCTCCTCGGGCGGAGGCCTCCCAGGCGGATGGGCCTCGGGCGGAGGCGCTGGAGGCGCCCGGCTTCGCCATGAATTGGCCGCAGAGCGGACCGCTCGCGCCGGCCGCCGTCTCGCTGGACGATACGGTCGCGCCGGCGAGCAGCCTGCTGGCGCTGCTCGGTCCGGACGGCGAGGTCCGCCCGCTCGACGACATCGAGGCCGAGGCGATTCGCTTCGCGATCGTCCATTACGACGGGCAAATGTCTGAGGTCGCACGGAGATTGAAGATCGGCCGGTCGACTTTGTATCGCAAGCTGGAAGGTCTCGGCCTGGCGGCGTCGGAGGACGCCCGCGGCACGGACGTGGCCGTCCGGTGACAGGCGCCCTGAAAAGAGCCGCAATGAATGCGAAAAGAAGAGCTTGGCCGGTTCGGCCTGAGCTAGGTTGAAATCCTGATGCTGTGGTCGCGGATCCGAACGGGGCCGCAGCGAGGTTCGAGTCTCCGGTCCGACGACCGTCGTCGAACGGTGTCGGGTCGATCAGCGTCGGCTTTCAGCGACGGGCTCGACCGACGTGGTGCTGACGTTTGCCCTTGGGAGGACATCGCCTATGCGCTTCGATCGTCTGCTCGCCGGAACGGCGCTCGCGCTCGTTCTCGCCGTCGGCTTCGCCCAGGCCCAAGCTCAGACGGACCAGATTCCATCGACACCGGCCGCCGAGGCGTCGAGCGACGCCGCCGTGCCGAAGACCGAGCCGGCCCCGCTCAGCGTGACCCCGGCCGACATCGCGCCGGCCGCCGCCGCGCCGGCCGAGGTGCCGTCGCTCGCGTCGTCCGAATCGAAGCCCGAGCCGGCCAAGGTCGAAGCCACCAAGCCTGACGTCGCCAAGACCGAGACCGTGATTCCCGAGGCGCCCGCGACCGCCGCGGCGCCGAAGCCCGCGCCGGTGACGCCGGCCGAGACC
>NZ_NPEX01000501.1 GCF_003258865.1 Rhodoplanes roseus
CCTCGGTCGTGACGCAGGGCGGCGCGACCTATGTCTGCCTGGTCGCGCACACGGCCGGGACCTTCGCCACCGATCTCGCTGGCGGAAAATGGATTCAGGTCGCCGCCAAGGGCGACACCGGACCCCAGGGGGCGACCGGGGCAACCGGCGCGACCGGTGCGACTGGTGCCCAGGGGCCGGGAGCCGGCAACAACCGGCTGATCAACGCCAACTTCGTCGTGAACCAGCGTGGGGTCTCCGGCACCGTGTCGCTGGCCGCCGGTGCTTATGGGCACGATCGTTGGAAGGCCGGCGCCTCTGGCTGCACCTACACGTTCAGCCAATCCGGTGCGGACGTCGTTCTGACGATCACGAGCGGAACGCTGCTCCAGCTCGTCGAAGGCAAGAATGTCGAGGGGGGCGTCTACGCCGCGTCCTGGTGGGGGACGGCGACCGCCAGAGTCTATCAGGGAGCCGCATCGGGATCATACGCGGCGACCGGTTTCAACTCCGCGAGCCTTACGGCCAACACCGACACCACGATCGAGTTCAGCACCGGGACCGTGACGCGCGCACAGCTCGAGCCGGGGACTGCAGCGAATCCGTATGAGCGACGCGCCTACGGCTACGAGCTGCTCCTGTGCATGCGCTACTACCAGAAGATCGGGAACGGGACGACGGATCTGCTGGTCCGGTTCCTCAACACCGGATCGTCGTCCAAGGACCTCGGCTGCAGCTTCACTCTGCCGGTCCCGATGCGCGCCGCGCCGACCGCGACCGGCACGGGCGACATCAACGACGGAGCGTCGTTCACGACCTGGGCCGCGATCGTCGCCACGCCGTTCACGGTCTTCTATTTCAAGCAGACGATCCCGTCCGGTCAGTTCCTCGATCTGAGCCAGGTCGTCTGCGACGCCGAGCTGTGAGGCAACGATGTACCGGGCGGGTCCTTTCGACACCATCGTGCGCCTCTCCGACGGAATGGTGATCCCGACCGATCCCGCCAACCGGGACCGGCAGATGTTCGAGCAGTGGGTCGCCGACGGACACGCGCCGCTTCCTGTGGCGGTTGCCGATGATCCCGTTCCGGCGATCTCGAAGGCGCAATGTCTTCTTTGGCTGCTCCAGCTCGGAAAGACCGAGGCGGACGTAGACGCCTTCATCGAGGCGATCCCGGATCCGACCGATCGTGAGATCGCGCGGATCGAGTGGCGTCATCGTTCGATATTCCGGCACGACCATCCGCTGATGGTCGCTGCTGCCGACGCCTTCGGACTGCAGGCGGATCAGCTCCCCGACGCGTTCCGGGCTGCGTCGGCCCTCTGAGGCCGCAGCTTCGGCTCGCCTCCACTCCAAACATCACCAGCAGGGGGGGCGCGCGAGCCGGCACGAGTCGTCGGTGGAGCCGGTCGAAGACCTCTATCAGCATTGCTGTGTTGCGGAGGAGGATCGGGCTCCGCTTCACTTCGCCGATGCCCGTCAGAGGCTTGCGAAGGCGGCATCGATCTGCTCGCGCGTCGTGATGGTGCCGCCCTGGGCGCGAGCTTATCGATCGCCCATCCCGGACGGATCGGTCCCGACGTCGAGCTCACCTAATTGGATGAGAATGCGGGCGCGTTGCTCGACGTCGCGATGCAGCAACTCTCGAAAGTGCGCCAGCAGGGCTTTCGCTCCACTGACATCGCTGCCGCTCCGCTCGAGCTCCATGATCCGCGCGAGGCGACGGTCCACCAGCTGACGCCAGGAGGTTATGCGCGCCTCCGTCGCGACGAGAGCATCGTAAAGGTCCTGCCGCTTCATCCGATGCTAAAGATCGGCAAGCGCCAAGGTTCCTTTTGAGAAAGCAGCGCCGAGACACGGGCGATGTGAGGGTTTCGCACCGCCCGAGTCTCCACCAAGGGCCGCAGGACGGTACAATGTCCTCCCTAGACTTGGGCCCAGTCCGTTCTGGGACCGTGCCCGCCATCCGGAACTTTGCCGTAGCGATCATGACTTGCGGGCGCTCGGCCGGATCGGATGACGAGCATATCGAGTATTCACTTTCGGTACTCACAAGCTATTGGTGTGACTACTTCCTACGACCTTGCATAGGTATCTTGATCCTAAGGCAAGGCGACGAGTGAGGCCGCGGGCAAGTCCCCGCCGACGTCCCGACCCGTTCCGCCATGCCGCCGCACCAACCGCGACCGGCACGGGCGACATCAACGACGGGGCGTTCGACCCATCAGCTCCCCGACGCCCGCAGAAATGCGTCGGCCCTCTGACAGGCCGCAGCTTCACGGTTCGTCTCCACTCCACACATCACCAGCAGGGGAGGCGCGTATGCGCATCTCGGACCGTGCGTTCGACGACATCGTCGGCGACGAAGTGACCGACCGCGCGACCTACGAGCGGCAGTA
>NZ_NPEX01000502.1 GCF_003258865.1 Rhodoplanes roseus
CCGCACCGGCTTGCTCGCGCGGCTCGCAGCCGCCGGCGTCGTGCCGGTCTCCTATGCCCACTGGAAGCACATCGAGGCCGCCGAGACGGCGGCAGCGCCGCCCGGCCGGCCGCGCCTCAAGCTCGCATCCACCTCCGCCATGATCGTCCACGTCCATCGCGCGGCCTGACCCATGACCATCGTGATTCTGTACGGAACCGAGACCGGAAACGCCGAGATGCTGGCCGAGGATCTGGCCGCCCGCCTGTCGCCGGACCACGCCGTGACCATGGTGAACATGGACGGGGCCGATCCGTCGGTGTTCGACGCCGACGCGCTGTTCCTGATCGTCACCTCGACCTATGGCGACGGCGAGCTCCCGGCCTCGGCCAAGCCTTTTCACGCGGCGCTCGTGGCGGCGCGGCCGTCGCTCGCCGGCAAGCGCTTCGCCGTGTTCGGGCTCGGCGACAGTCAGTATGCCGAGACCTTCAACTTCGGCGGCCGCACGTTTCAGGAGCTGCTGGAAAGCCTCGGCGCGCGCGCCGTCGCCCCCCGCGGCCTGCACGACGCCTCCGGCCCCGATCTCCCGGAGGACGTCGCGGGCCGCTGGCTCGACGGGGTTCTGGCCGCCGCCGAGACGGTGTGAAGAGCCCGCCATGACCACCCCCGACCCGAGCCGCCGGTCTGTCCTCGCCGGAGCGGCATCGGCCGTGCCGGCTCTCGTCCTTTCCTCCGCGCCCGCTGCGATCGCGTCGAGCGCCGCGGCGCCGCTCGACGTCGGCACCGCGACCGTCCCGCCGACCGGCACGCATGTCGTGCTGCTCGGGACGATGGGCGGTCCGGTGCTCGATCCGAGGCGGATGATGACCGGGCAGGCCGTCGTCGTCGATGGACGGCCCTACCTGGTCGACTGCGGCTACGGCACGATGGAGCGGATGACGCGCGCCGGTCTGGCGCCGGCCGGAATGAAGGCGATCTTCATCACCCATCACCACTCCGACCACAACGCCGACTATCCGGCGCTCGTCCACATGGCGTGGATCCAGGGCATCCCGCAGTCGATCGGCGTGTTCGGGCCGCCGCCGATGCTCCGCCTCCACGAGGCGGCGCTAGCCTTCAATCGCGAGGACACCGACATCCGGATCCGGGCGACGGGCCGCAAGCCGATCGAGGCGTCGTTCGCGGTGCGCGAGCTGACCGAGCCGGGCGAGATCCATCGCGACGACAAGGTGACCGTGACGGCGGCGCTGGTCGACCACCCGCCTTTCGCGAAGGCTTTCGCGTTTCGGTTCGACACTCCTGGGCGTTCGATCGTCGTCTCGGGCGACACCGCGCCGAGCGACGCTCTGGTCGCGCTCGCACGTGGCGCCGACGTGCTGGTGCACGAGGTGCTCCACATCCCGTCGATCGATCGCATGCTGGCGCAGCGGCCCTATGTTCCGCCGACGCTGCGCCAGTTTCTCCTGCAGGGACACACCACGCCCGAGGAATGCGGCCACATCGCCGCCCGGGCCGGGGTCAAGACGCTGGTGTTATCCCACATCGTGCCCGGCAACCTGACGGTCCCGCACGAGACTTGGCTGGCCGAGGCCAGAAAGCACTTCTCCGGCGAGGTCGTCGTCGGTACGGACCTGATGGTGATCTGAGCCGGGCAACCGCGCGAGCCTCGTGCATACCGCGCGGATGCCGTCGCGACCGCGGCAGAGGCTCCGGAGACATCGTCGCAATTTATGACCTGAAGACGGGAGAAGCAGGCCTGAAGCCCGGGCGCGTGAGGAACGGCGCCCGGGGGGACCGCGCCTCTCGATCATCGAATGGCGTGCTATCAGAGGCGTGACGCGAAAGCTGGTGTAGTTTCGATCACCAGGAAAGCAGGAGCTTCACCCACGGCGAGGCGGCCGAGGTCGTTGGTCTAGTCGACTGGAGCGCGCCGCGCCGCGGTGGAAACCGCTTCGAAGGAAAAAATGCGGCGGCTGAGGTCGAATCCGTGAAGGGCAAGATCAGGCCGCCCGTAACGCGCAAATCGGACGGCTGGCGGAGAGGGAGGGATTCGAACCCCCGATACGGTTGCCCGTATGCCGCATTTCGAGTGCGGTGCATTCAACCACTCTGCCACCTCTCCGCGGGGCCGAGTTCGGGCGTTGCCGCCCGGCCGGCGACTTCTACAGAACCGTCGCGCCCGACACAAGGCCGGCGTCGCAAGGGTGACCTGCCGGAAGGGGCGGCCCGGATCGTCGTTCCGCCGGCGCCGGGGTATCGGCCCCGGCCGGGGCGCCGGGGTTGCGCGGCCGGCGGCGGCCGGGCCGATCCGGCCGGTTTCCTTGACAGAACCGGGTCCGATCGCCATAAACCCGTCACGTGCCGCGGGC
>NZ_NPEX01000503.1 GCF_003258865.1 Rhodoplanes roseus
CGGCGGCCCGTGCGGCCGCGCCACGTAGACGCGATGCTCGAGGCCGCCGCCGGGCCGCAGCGTACGGACTTCGGTGTGCGGCAGTGTCACGGGCTCGGCCCGGGAGGGCCGGAACGGCACCGTCGTGCCGTGTCCCGCCGTCGTCCGGCGCGTCGTGACCGCCGTCTGCGCGTCGTGCTCCGTCACCATCTGTAGGCCAGCGTCCCGAGCACGACCCGGCCGGCGCCATAGAAGCACTGGGTCGACGACGCGCAGGCCGACACGTAGGTCTTGTCGGCGATGTTGGTCACGTTGACCTTGGCGTTCCACCCCTTCAGCCGCGGCGACAGCTCGGCGAAGTCGTAATGGACCGCCGCGTCGAACAGCGTGTAGGACGGCACCACCATGGCGGCGCTGTTGATCGCATCGCCGTAGGACTGGCCGATATAGCGCACGCCGCCGCCGAACCCGAAGCCGCGCAGCGCTCCGATCTGCAGCGTGTAGTCGAACCACAGCGATGCCGCCTGATCGGGCGCGCCGACCGGCACCTTGCCCTGGATCGGGATGCCGCTGGTGACGACCGGGCTCTGCGTGACCTTGATGTCCGTGTAGGAATAAGCCGCGACGACGTCGAGCCCCTTCACCGGGGTGATCTTGGCGCTCACCTCGACGCCGCGCGAGTTCACCTCGCCGAGCTGCATCTGGCAGTAGCCGCCGGAGGCCGAGCACAGCGGGTTGGCCGAGCTGGTGTGCGAGGAGTCGGTGGTGAGCACGTTCTGCTGAGTGATGTCGTAGAGCGACACCATGACCATGCCGGGGAACCAGCGCGGCTCGTACTTGATGCCGATCTCGTACTGCTCGCCCGTGGTGGGGACGAACGGCGCGCCCGTGTAGTCGGTGCCGAGGGTCGGCTCGAACGAGGTCGAGTAGCTCGCATAGGGCGCGAGCCCGTTGTCGAACAGATAGGTCACGCCGGCCCGCCAGGTCGTCGCCTGGTCGTCGGGCGTCGCATGATTGGTGACGGCCCCGGTGGCGATGGTCTGGACGGTCGAGTCGGCCTTGGCCCAATCGTGCCGCACACCGAGCATGAAGGCCCAGTTGTCGAGCCGCATCTGGTCCTGGGTGTAGATGCCGAGCTGCCGGCGGGTCTGGTCGTTGCGGGTGGTGAGCTTCGGCTCGGTGATCGGCGCATAGACCGGGTTGAGATAGTTGACGTAGGTCGCCGAACCGGTGCCGTAGACGGCGTCCGCAGACGTCCACTGATAGTCGAGGCCGGTCAGCACCGTGTGCTTGAGCAGCCCGGTGTCGAAGCGGGCCTGGACGTGATTGTCGACCGCCACAGCGTCGAGGGATTCGATGTATCGCGTGCTCGACCGCGCCAGGCACAGATTGGTGGCGGTGCCGGCTCCGCAGGTACTGCCGGCGGCGAAGCCGGACGCGGACAGCGCCTTGAAGTCCGAATCGATGTGCATGTAGCGGAAGTTTTGCCGCGCGGTCCACACGTCGTCGAAGCGGTGCTCGAACTCGTAGCCGACCGACGACTGCTTGCGGTCGTAATTGTTGAAATAGGGATTCCCGGCGAAGAAATTGCGCGGGATCTGGCCGTTCGGATTGGTCTGCAACGTGCCCAGCGCCGGCAGCCAGTTGGGCTGGTAGCTGTTGGGGTCGTGGTCGTAGGTCGCCCGCACCGTCAGGGTGGTGTCCTGATTGGGCCGCCAGGTCAGCATCGGCGCGATCAGCCGCCGCTCGCTCTCCGTGTAGTTCACGTCGGTGTCGGAGTTCCGGCCGAGCCCGACGATGCGGTAGAGGAACTCGCCCTTGGGATCTATCGGGCCGCCGACGTCGAAGCCGAACCCGCGCAGCTTGGGGTCGCCCGCCTGGATCATCACCTCGCGGAACGGCGTCTCGGTCGGCCGCTTGCTGATCAGGTTGATCATGCCGCCGAGATTGTTCTGCCCGTAGAGGACCGAGGCCGGTCCGCGCAGCACCTCGACGCGCTCGAGCAGATAGGGATCGATCGACGGCATCGCGTAGGAGACGCCGCGCGGCAGGCGCAGGCCGTCCCAGAAATGCAGGTAGTTGGCGTTGGCGCCGAAGCCGCCGAAGCCACGGATGAAGACGTTGTCGAAGCGGTCGCCGACGCGCGTCTCCGAAACGACTCCCGGCTCGTAGCGCAGCGCCTCGGCGACGGTCTTCGCGCCTTGCTCCTCCATCTGTTTGCGGGTGACGACCGTGATGGCCTGCGGCGTCACCAGGAGCGGCGTGTTGGTCTTGGTGCCGGTCATGCTGCGGTCGGCGACGATGCCGTTCACCGGGCCGACCGCGCTCGACGAGGCCGCGGCGACGCCGCGCCGGCTCGTCGCGTC
>NZ_NPEX01000504.1 GCF_003258865.1 Rhodoplanes roseus
CTTAGCGCCCGCCGCCGGAGCCTTGGCGCCGGCCGCCGGGGCCGCGCCCGCGGCCGGAGCCGCAGCCGCCGCGCCCGCCGCGTCCTTGGCCGCCTTGATCTCTTCGGCGTAGCCGGACGGCGGCACGATGGTGACCAGCGTCGGGTCGACCTTGCCGGCCGGCTTGACGTTGGGCGGCAGCACGACGTCGCTGAGATGGCGCGAGTAGTTGATCTCGAGGCCGGTCAGGTCGATCTCGATGGCTTCCGGGATGGCGTCCGCCGGGCAGCGCAGCTCGACCGAGTGGGTGACGACGCTGACCGTGCCGCCGCGCTTGATGCCGGGCGCCGCTTCGACATTGATGGTGCGCACCGGCACCCGCACCCGGATGGTGGCGCCCTGGCCGAGCCGCATGAAGTCGACATGGACGGGCCGGTCGCGGAGCGGCTCGAGCTGGTAGTCGCGCGGGATCACGCGATGCTTCGTCCCGTCGAGATCGATATCGTAGATGCTCGTCAGGAAGTGGCCGGCGAAGATTCGCTGGCGCAGCTCGGCCTCGTCGAGCGCGATGGTCACGGGAGGCTGGTTGTCGCCGTAGATCACGCCCGGCACGCGGCCTTCACGACGAACGGCCCGGGCGGCCCCCTTGCCGGCCCGCGGACGCGACGTCGCTTTCAGCTCTTTGGCGGTCGCCATAGTGGTTGTCCTCTCTACAGCCGGGAACGACCGCTCGCGCGGCCCCACCCGGTCGATTCACGGATGAAAAATGCCGCTCGTGCGGCCTCGCGGCCGGCCTCCAGGGGTGTCTGCAAGCCGCGGATCGCGGGCTTATAGCCCAGCGAAGCCCGAATTGACAAGGAAGCGGCTGTTCGGCAGCTCGCCGCACCCATCTTCACCTCTCCCCGCCAGCGGGGGAGAGGTGGAGCCGGCGTCAGCGGGCTTCCGCCTCACCCCACCGCGGTGGTGCCGGTGTCGAGGCCGTTCGGGCTCGACGGGGCGAGCTTGGCCTCCAGGGCGGCGAGGCGCGCCTTCAGGACCTCGTTCTCCTCGCGGGCGAGCCGGGCCATCTCCTTGACGGCCTCGAACTCCTCGCGCTGGACCACGTCCATGTCGCGCAGGATGCGCTCGGCCTGGGCCTTGATCAGTGTTTCCGCCTCGCGGCGCACGCCCTGGGCGACGCCGGCCGCGTCGTTCATCATGCGGGCCATCTCGTCGAAGAACCGGCTGCTCGTCTGGGCCATCGTTATGTCGTCTCCGGAACGCATTGTCGGCAATGGTGTCAATCGCGCCAGACAATGGCGATGGCGATGCGGCGACGCAAGGTCCGACCTGACCCGGACCGTATCCGGGTCCACGGACCCGGCGGGCGCCCGACCCGGGCAGGCGGCTTGACGGGGAGCGGCCGCGGCCGCATCACGCTTGTCCCCCCGCTGAGGACCCCCATGCCGCTCGCCGTGCTGCCCTTCCCGCGGATCGACCCGGTGCTGGTGAGCATCGGCCCGTTCGCGATCCGCTGGTACGCCCTCGCCTATATCGCCGGCATCCTGCTCGGCTGGGCCTATGCCCGCGCCCTGATCCGCAGCGAGCGGCTGTGGGGCGGCCCGGCGCCGCTGGCGGTGGTCGACTTCGACGACTTCATCGTCTGGGTGACGCTCGGCATCATCCTGGGCGGCCGCACCGGCTATGTCCTGTTCTACAATTTCGAGCATTTCGTCGCCGACCCGCTGGAGATCCTCAAGCTGTGGAAGGGCGGCATGTCGTTCCACGGCGGCTTTCTCGGCTGCGTCGCGGCCGTCGTGCTGTTCGCCCGCACCCGCGGGCTGTCGATCCCGACGATCGGCGACCTCACCTGTGCGGTGGCGCCGATCGGCATCTTCCTCGGCCGACTCGCCAATTTCATCAATGGCGAGCTGTGGGGCCGCCCGGCCGCCGACGTGCCCTGGGCCATGGTGTTCCCCGGCGCCGGGCCGTTCCCGCGCCATCCGAGCCAGCTCTACGAGGCCAGCCTCGAGGGGCTCGCCCTGTTCGTGCTGCTGGCGCTCGCCGTGCAGGCCGGCGCGCTCCGGCGGCCCGGCCTGGTGGTCGGCCTGTTCGCCTGCTTCTATGCGGTCGCCCGCTCGTTCTGCGAGTTCTTCCGCGAGCCCGACCCGCAGCTCGGCTTCCTGTGGGGCGGGATGACCATGGGGATGCTGCTGTCGGTGCCGCTGTTCCTGGCCGGCGTCGGCGCGATCGCCTTGAAGAGCTGGTTGTAGATGCGCACCTCGGCCGGCACGCTGTCGGCGGCCGAGAC
>NZ_NPEX01000505.1 GCF_003258865.1 Rhodoplanes roseus
GCGCTGCCGCGCGCGCCCCGGAATGACGGAGATCTCGAACGCACTCGCCGTCTACGGCGCGCTCTCGCCGACGAGCGCGAACCACTCGTCCTCGGTCAGCACGACGACGCCGGCGTCGCGCGCTTTTGCGAGCTTCGATCCCGCACCGGGGCCGGCGACCAGAAAGTCGGTCTTCTTCGACACCGAGCCGGCCACCTTGGCGCCGAGCCGCTCGGCCATCGCCTTCGCCTCGTCGCGCGTCATCTTCTCCAGCGCGCCGGTGAACACCACGGTCTTGCCGGCGACCGGCGTCGTGGTCTTCGGCTGCTCGGAGTCGACGATCTCGTTCAGCTCGCCGACCAGCCGCTCGACCACGCCCTCGTTGTGGCTCTCGCCGAAATACTTGGCCACCGCGTCGACGACCGCGTCGCCGATCTGGTCGATCGCGTCCATGTCTCCGCGCGCCTCCGCGTCGCCCGCCGCGATCCGCTTCGCCGCGGCGAAGAACGCCTCCCAGGATCCGTAGGCGCGGGCGAGCTGACGCGCCGTCGTCTCGCCGACGTGACGGATGCCGAGCGCATAGATCATCCGCTCCAGCGCGATGGTGCGCCGTGCGTCGATCGCCTCGAACAGATTCTTGACCGAGAGGCTGCCGAACCCCTCCTTGTCCTTCAGCTTCTTGAAGTTCTGCTCGTCGCGTCTCGCGAGAGTGAAAATGTCGGCCGGCTCGCCGACGGGCAGATCCTCGTCCGCGAAGAAGAAGGCGATCTGCTTCTCGCCGAGGCCCTCGATGTCGAACGCGCGGCGCGACACGAAGTGCCGCAGATGCTCGACCTTCTGATACGGGCAGGCGAACTCGCCGGTGCAACGGGCGATCGCGCCCTCCTCGCCGCCCGCCGTGGTCTCGCGCACCAGCGGCGTCTTCAGCTCGCACTTGCAGATCGTCGGGAAGGCGTACGGCGTCGCCCCGCGCGGCCGCTCCTCGACCACCCGCACCACCTGCGGAATCACGTCGCCGGCGCGCTGGATCTCGACCGTGTCGCCGATGCGCACGCCGAGCCTCGCGATCTCGTCGGCGTTGTGGAGCGTCGCGTTCTGCACCACGACGCCGCCGACCGTGACCGGCTCCAGCTTCGCCACCGGCGTGTGGGCGCCGGTGCGGCCGACCTGGATCTCGATGTCGTTGAGAACCGTCGTCGCCTTCTCGGCCGGGAACTTGTGGGCGATCGCCCAGCGCGGCGAGCGCGACACGAAGCCGAGCCGCTCCTGCCAATCGAGCCGGTCGACCTTGTAGACGACGCCGTCGATGTCGTAGTCGAGCGTCGCCCGGTTCAGCCCGATCTCGCGGTGGAACGCGACCAGGGCCTCGGCCGAGTCGCAGCGCCGGGTCAGCGGATTGGTCTTGAAGCCGCAGCGCTCGAACCAGGCGATCATGCCGGACTGGCTGTCGGCCGGCATGGTGCTCATCTCGCCCCAGGCATAGGCGAAGAAGCCGAGCGGCCGCGACGCCGTGACGGCCGGGTCCTTCTGCCGCAGCGAGCCGGCGGCCGAATTGCGCGGATTGGCGAAGATCTGGCCGCCCGCCGCCGCCTGCCGCGCGTTGAGCGCCAGGAACGCCGTCTTGGTCATGTAGACCTCGCCGCGCACCTCGCAGACCGGCGGCACTCCGCGCCCCTTCAGGAGTTTCGGCACGTCGTCGAGGGTGCGGATGTTGGCCGTCACGTCCTCGCCTTCGAAACCGTCGCCACGCGTCGCGGCCGAGACGAGCCGTCCGCTCTCGTAGCGCAGCGACATCGACAGGCCGTCGATCTTCGGCTCGGCGCTGAAGGCGACCGGCGCGTCGTCGGCCAGCCGCAGGAAGCGGCGCACGCGCGCGACGAATTCCTCCACCTCCTCGTCCGCGAAGGCGTTGTCGAGCGACAGCATCGGCACCGCGTGCCGCACCTTGGCGAAGCCGCGCGACGGCGCCGCGCCGACCTTTCGCGACGGCGAGTTCTCGCGGATCAGCGCGGGGAAGCGCGCCTCGATGGCGGCGTTGCGTTGGCGCAGCGCGTCGTACTCGGCGTCCGAGACGCTCGGCGCGTCCTCCTGATAGTAGCGCGCGTCGTGCCCCGCGATCTCCTCCGCCAGCCGCGCGAGCTCCGCAGCGGCCTCGTCCGCGGTGAGGGCGTCGACCGGGGTGGTGTGCGGGTGCTTCGAGGTCATACAATGAGAACCGCAGAATTGGTCATTCCGGGGCGCGGGCGACAGCCCGCGAACCCGGAATCCAGCCCAGTA
>NZ_NPEX01000506.1 GCF_003258865.1 Rhodoplanes roseus
GATGCGCAGCCTCGGAGGGCTTTCGACCGACCGCTCCATGGTCCTCGGCGCGCTCGCGGTGTTTCTCCTGATCGCGGCGCATCGCCGCAACATGGCGTTCCTCGGCGCCGTCGGCGCCCCGGTGGCCCGGGTGCTGCGCCTCGACCGGCTCAACCGCGCCATGCAGCCGGCCTGGAAGCTGTTCACGGCGCTGACCTTCTCCAGCCTGACGCGGCGCATCGTCTTCCTCAACGTCGCCGGCCTGCTGGCGCTCGTGGTCGGCATCCTCTATCTCACCCAGTTCCGCGCCGGCCTGATCGACGCGCGGGTGCACAGCCTGCTGGTGCAGGGCGAGATCATCTCGGGCGCCATCGCGTCGTCGGCGACGGTCGACACCGACACCATCACGATCGATCCGCAGCGGCTGCTCGAGCTGCAGGCCGGCGAGAGCTACGGCCCCTCCGACGACGTGCTGTTCGGCTACGAGTTTCCGCTCAATCCCGAGCAGGTGGCGCCGCTGCTGCGCCGCCTCGTCACCCCAACCAACACGCGCGCCCGCATCTACGACCGCGAGGGCACGCTGTTCATGGACAGCCGCACCTTCCTGGGCCGCGGCGACGTGCTGCGCTACGACCTGCCGCCGCCGGCCGCCGAGAAGCCCGGCGCGATTGGCCGCACCGTCGGCGAGGTGCGGCGCTGGCTCGGCCGCGGCGACCTTCCGCGCTACCGCGAGCTCGGCCCCGAGGAGAACGGCAAGGCCTATCCGGAGATCGCCCAGGCGCTGGCCGGCCAGAAGGCGAGCTTCGTGCGCATCGACGATCGCGGCAACGCGATCGTCTCGGTGGCGATCCCGATCCAGCGCTCCCGCGTGGTGCGCGGCGCGCTGCTGCTGTCGACCCAGGGCGGCGACATCGACCAGATCGTCGAGGCCGAGCGGCTGGCGATCCTGAAAGTGTCGCTGATCGCCGCCAGCATCATGTTCGTGCTGTCGCTGCTGTTGGCCGGCACCATCGCGGGCCCGGTGCGCCGCCTCGCCGACGGCGCCGAGCGGGTCCGGCGGCGCATCAAGTCGCGGGTCGAGATCCCGGACTTCACCGGGCGCCGCGACGAGATCGGCCATCTCTCCGGCGCGCTGCGCGACATGACCAATGCGCTCTACAGCCGCATCGAGGCGATCGAGAGCTTCGCGGCCGACGTGGCGCACGAGCTGAAGAACCCGCTGACCTCGCTGCGCAGCGCCGTCGAGACGCTGCCGCGGGCGAAGTCGCCGGAGAGCCAGGCGCGGCTGCTGGCCGTCATCGAGCACGACGTCAAGCGGCTCGACCGGCTGATCTCCGACATCTCCGACGCCAGCCGGCTCGACGCCGAGCTGCAGAGGAACGACTCGGCGACCGTGGATCTGCGTCGCCTGCTCACCACCGTGGTGGCGGTGGCCAACGAGGTGAAGCGCGGCAAGGGCGTCAACGGCGTGCGCGTGTCGCTCGCCTTCGAGGGCGGCGGACCGCGCAGCTTCCAGATCTCCGGCAACGATTCCCGCCTCGGCCAGGTGGTGCACAACCTGATCGACAATGCCCGCTCCTTCTCGCCGGAGGGCGGCACCGTGCGGGTGACCTGCCGGCGCCGCGACAAGGAGCTGGAGATCACGGTCGACGACGACGGGCCCGGCATCGGCCCCGACGCGCTCGACAAGATCTTCCAGCGCTTCTACACGGACCGCCCCGACCAGGGGTTCGGCCAGAACTCCGGCCTCGGCCTGTCGATCTCCAAGCAGATCGTCGAGGCCCATGCCGGCCGCATCTGGGCCGAGAACCGCCTCGGCCAGGAGATCGACCCCGACACCGGCACCCCCCTGGTCCTCGGCGCCCGCTTCGTCGTCCGCCTGCCGGCGATGTGAGCCGTGGGCAGGCCCGAGCGTACCGCTGCTCCTCGGATCGGACCTGATCCCGTGGCCTCTCGCCTCCTGGGTTCCCTCCCCCCTTGCGGGGGAGGGACAGGGAGGGGGGCGAGCCCCGGGCTCGGCGTTCGCGGCCTACCCCCCTCCCCGACCGGGAGCGGGCTGCGGCGCGGAGCGTCTCCCAAACCCTCCGATCACGGCCGCCACCCATGACCCCCACCCTGCACGCCTCCACGGTGCTGGTCGGGGCGCGGGCCGTGCTGATCCGCGGGGCGTCGGGATCGGGAAAGTCGCGGCTCGCCCTGCGGCTCCTCGACGCGGTGGCGGCGGCGGGCGGCTTCGCCCGGCTGGTGGCGGACGACCGCACGGCCGTG
>NZ_NPEX01000507.1 GCF_003258865.1 Rhodoplanes roseus
GACGCGGCGGCGGCTGCGAGCACGGCGGGCGCGGGGCGCGGCGTCATTCGACCCGCGGCCCCTTGCCGTCCTCGGGGGTAACGTCGATGGCGCGCGCGCGGCCGAGAACTTTCGGCGCGCCCGCCACGCAATTGCTCATGCACGGATCCTTCTTCCAGAAGGCCTTCTCTGACACCTCGCGATCGTCGTCGAAGAAGTTCGCCTCGTTGGAAAGCTTGACGGTCGGAAAATTCTTGTCCGACAGCTCCTGGTCCTGGTCCGTGATCACGTCGTTGAGATAGAGGACATAGGCGACGATCGAGTACAGCTCGTCGCCCGACAGCGACTGCGCGTTGCCGAACGGCATCGCGCGCCGGACGTAGTCGATCACGGTCGAGGCGTAGGGCCAGTACGAGCCGATCGTCTTCACCGGATCGTGCGAGGCGAGCGAGCCGGCCCCGCCGGCCAGCACCGGCCAGCGTCCGGCACTCTCGCCGAACTCGCCATGGCAGGCGGCGCACTGGGCGACGAACAAATCCTCGCCCTTGCGGGCCGTGCCCTTGCCGGGAGGCAGCCCCTGCCCGTCCGGCCGCACGTCGATGTCCCAGCCGGCGATTTCGTCGGGCTTGGCCTCGCGGCCGATCCCGTAAGGCACTTTCGTCGGCGCGGACGCTGCCGCCGGGGCGGCTGGCGACGCGGGTTTCGCGGCCTCCCTGGCCGTCTTGGCCGGCGGCTCCTTGGCCGGCTTGCCGCTCTGCGCCGCCGCGAAGGAGGCGCCGCCGATCACGACCGCGGCGACGAGGGCGACGAGCTCACGCGATTTCGACATTTTCCACCTCGCCCTCGGGCGACACGCGCCAGGTCTGGATGCCGTTGTTGTGGTAGACGGAGTTGACGCCGCGCACCTTGCGCAGCTCGTCCTTGGTGGGCTGCACGTAGCCGGTCTCGTCCATGGCGCGCGACTGCAGGAACAGCTCCTGGCCGTCCCAGTCGAACTCGACGTAGAAGCGCGCCATCGAGCGGTCGAGCACCGGACCGTCGAGCCGCGCCGTGCGCCAGTTGCGGCCGCCGTCGAGCGTCACGTCGACCCGCGCGATCTTTCCCCGGCCCGACCAGGCAATGCCGGACACGATGGTGATGCCCTTGCGGTGCTTCAGCGGCGCCTGCGGGCTCGGATTGGTGATCACCGACTTGGCGTCCATCACATAGGTGAAGCGCCGCGCCTTGCCGTTCTCCAGCAGGTCGGTGTATTTCGACGTCTCCTCGCGATGATGCCAGGGCTGGTCGCCGACCTCGATGCGGCGCAGCCACTTGACCCACATGTTGGCCTCCCAGCCGGGCACGCAGATGCGCACCGGGTAGCCGTTCTCGGGCCGCAGCCGCTCGCCGTTCATGCGGAAGGCGATCAGGCAGTCGTCGAGCGCTTTCTGCAGCGGCAGCGAGCGTGTCATCGCGGCCGAATCGGCGCCTTCCAGCAGCAGCCACTTCGCGTTGGTCTTGACCCCCGCCTCCTCCAGCAGGACCTTCAGCGGCACGCCCGTGTACATCACGTTGTGGATCATGCCGTGGGTGAACTGGCAGGCGTTCATCTGGGCGCCTCGCCACTCCATGCCGGAGTTCGCCGCGCATTCGGCGAAGTAGATGCGGTTGACGCGCGGCAGGCGCTCCAGATCCTCAAGCGTGAACATCAGCGGCTTGTCCACCAGGCCGTGGATCATCAGCCGGTAGTCGTGCGGATCGAGCTCGGCGATGCCGGAATGATGCCGCTCGAAGCACAGGCCGTTCGGCGTGATGATGCCATCGAGCTCGTGCAGCGGCGTGAACGACACCGAGCTCTCGCGCGACGCGGTCAGCCACTCGACGTCGCGGCGGATCACGTGCGCCTCGTGCTTGGACGGCTTTCCGTAAGCCCGCACCGCGACGCCGTCGCCCAGCGTCTTCGACCACTCCGGCACGTTGGGCGGCAGGTTGGCCGGGTTGCCGGCCTCGGCCGCCTTCGGGGCGCCGCCGCCCGCGGCCACGGCGCCGAGCGCCAGCCCCTTGCCGAGGAGCGAGCGGCGCGAGACGACAGTGCGATTGTTGTCCTTGTTCAGCATCCACGCTCTCCGGTTCTGACGGTCGCCGGGCATTGACGAGCTTGTTTCCTTCCACCCTCCCCTGGAGGGGGAGGGTCGGGCGTCCGCGAAGCGGACGACCGGGGTGGGGTGCCGCCCACCCTCCGGCACCGCTGTCACC
>NZ_NPEX01000508.1 GCF_003258865.1 Rhodoplanes roseus
CCTGGGCCGTGGCCGGAGCCGACAGCCAGGCACAGGCGAGCAGCGCCAGCGCGAGCACGGACCTCGATCTCATCCCACACCTCCACGGCCGCGACACCGGCCCGAGACCGACCTTCGCATCGGGCGGAGAGTTGCGATAGACGGAGGCGCGTGATCGGGCTGTTGCCCCCAGAGCAACACTCGTCACGGCCCCTCCAGGGCCGTCATTGCCCGTCCAGGGCCTGCACGGCCTCGGTCAGCAGGGTGGCCAGCACGGCCGGGCCGGCCGGCAGATGCGCCTTGGCGCGGGTGACGAGCATCAGCTTGCGCGGCTTGAGGCCGGGATCGGCGAGCGGCACGAAGACGAGCGCACCCTCGGCGAGCTCGCGCTCGACGCCGACCCGGGTCTGGAACGTCACCCCGTGGCCGCGCACGGCGAGGTCGCTCATCAGGTGGATGGAGTTGGTGACGGCGGAGCTGCGCAGGGCCGACGCGTCGCCCGGCATGGCGGCTTCCAGCGAGGCGCCGAGCGTCAGGCTGGCGTCGGCCAGGATCACGCGGTCGGCCGAAAAGTCGGCGAGCCGCACCCGCGGGCGGCGGGCGAGCCGATGGTCCGGCCGCATCAGCGCCCCGAGCTTCAGCCCGGCGCCGGCGAGCCGCACCGTGCCTTTCGGCGGCTTGGCGTCGAAGCCGATGGCGAGATCGCATTCGCCGCGGGCCACCGCCTCGAACGCCCGGCCCGAGCCGGTGACGTGGAGGCGCACCTCGACATCCGGACAGCGCGCCCAGAAGCGGCTCAACACCTCCGGCAGCAGGCCCCGGGCGACGCTTTCGACCGCGGCCACCGTGACGGAGCCGCGGCGAAGACCGGCGAGGTCGTCGATGAAGGCACAGGCGCGCTGCAGCTCCGCCTGGCTGGCGCCGGCGTGATAGACGAGGATCTCGCCCGCGCTGGTGAGCTTGAGGCGTTGCCGGGCGCGCTCGAACAGCGGCGTGCCGATGCCCTCCTCGAGCTGGCGCAGCGTGCGGCTGACCGCCGACGGCGCGACGCCCAAGGCCTCCGCGGCGCGCCGGACCGAGCCGAACCGCACCACCGCCTGGAACGCCTGCAGGCGCGTCGAGATCAGGCCGAGGCGGTGCAGGGTCATGGCGAGAGCTCGCGCATCAGCGGACGGTCGATCCAGGGCGCCGCGGTGCATCCGTTCCCCTCATGGTGAGGAGCGATCCGGAGGATCGCGTCTCGAACCACGAGGCCGCCGGCGCGAGGGGCCCGTCACACCGCGATCGGCGCCTTGATGTGCGGGTGCGGGTCGTAGTTCTCGAGCCGGAAGTGCTCGAACCGGAAGCCGAACAGGTCCGTCACGGCCGGGTCGATCCTCATCACCGGCAGCGGCCGCGGCTCGCGTGAAATCTGCAGGCGCGCCTGCTCCAGATGGTTGAGGTAGAGATGAGCGTCGCCGAGGGTGTGGACGAAGTCGCCGGGCCGCAGGCCCGTCACCTGCGCGACCATCAGGGTCAGCAGCGCGTAGGACGCGATGTTGAAGGGCACGCCCAGGAACACGTCCGCGGAGCGCTGGTAGAGCTGGCAGGAGAGCTTTCCGTCGGCGACGTAGAACTGGAACAGGCAGTGGCACGGCGCCAGCGCCATCTTGGGCAGATCCGCCGGGTTCCAGGCCGAGACGATGATGCGGCGCGAGTCGGGGTCGCGACGCAGCAGATCGAGCGTCTGCGCGATCTGGTCGATGGTGCCGCCGTCGGGCGTCGGCCAGGACCGCCACTGCGCGCCGTAGACCGGGCCGAGGTCGCCGTTCTGGTCCGCCCACTCGTCCCAGATGCTCACCCCGTTGGCCTTCAGGGAGGCGACGTTGGTGTCGCCGGCCAGGAACCACAGCAGCTCGTGGACGATCGACTTGAGATGCAGCTTCTTGGTGGTGACCAGCGGAAAGCCTTGCGCCAGGTCGAACCGCATCTGATGGCCGAAGATCGACAGGGTCCCGGTCCCGGTGCGGTCGCGCTTCTCCACACCCTCGGCGAGGATTTTTTCCATCAGATCGAGATATTGCCGCATGCCGGACCGTCCATGCGCCGCGCGGCCGACAGCGGCCCGCGACTCGGGGCCGACACAGTAACGCCCGCCCCGCGGCAGCGGAACGGGCGCTTGTGGATGGATGGTCGGCTCGAAGCCCGGTTGCTCACAGTCTTCACCCTCCCCTGGAGGGGGAGGGTCGG
>NZ_NPEX01000050.1:0-18388 GCF_003258865.1 Rhodoplanes roseus
CGGCACGAGGCCGGGCATGACGGGGTGAAATGCGGCGATCGGGGACACCGACCTCGTGCCCCGGACAAGGTGCAGCAGGCCGTAGGCCTGGTGCACCGCAGAGCCGGGGCCCAGGGGCCACACGGCACAACCTCGTACGATCGCCCTGGGTCCCGGCTCGCGGTGCGCTGCACCGCGTCCGGGACACGAGGCTTCAATACGGCCTTGCGTCCGGATCGGCGATCTCGCCCGCGGCGAGCTTCTTGTTGAACGCGTCCGCCGCCCGGCGGATCGCTTCGGCCAGGTACTCGGGCGACTGGGCGCCCGACACGGCGATCTGGCCGCCGAAGACGAAGCATGGGACGCCGTCGACGCCGGCGCGCTGGGCGGCCTCGGCTTCGGCCGTCACCACGTCCTCGTCCTCCGTGGTGGCGAGGCGCTGCGCGGTCGCATGCGGGTCGAGACCGACATCCGCAGCGGCGCGCAACAGCACGTCGCGTTGCGACAGATCCTGGCCTTCGGTGAAATAGAGATCCATCAGCCGCTGCTTCATGGCGCCGGCCTTCACCGGGTCTGCCTCGCCCGCCCATTTGATCAGCCGGTGGCAGTCGATGGTGTTGGGCTGGCGGGTGAGCTTGTCGATGGCGTAGACGAGGCCCTCGGCCTCGGCCGCCGCGACCATTCTCGGCGCGTTCGCCATGTAGCGTTCCACCGAGCCGAACTTCCGCTCCAGATAGTCGCGCCGGCTGATCCCCTCGCGCGGCACCCACGGGTTCAGAAAGTAGGCGCGCCAGCGCACCGTGATCGGGATGTCGGGCGTCATCGTCAGCGCCCGCTCCAGCCGCCGCTTGCCGATGAAGCACCACGGGCAGACCACGTCGGAGACGACGTCGATCGGCATTTTTGTGAGCACGGGGGTGTCGGTCATCGGAGGCTCCTGCGGTGAGGCACGGAACCGTAGCCCGGATGGCGCGTCAGCGAAATCCGGGGCGGCGTGTTCGGTCCCGCAGTCCGCTGGCTCCATGCGGGCTACGCCTCGTCACCCCCACCCGGCGAGCTTCGCTCGCCGACCCCCCCGGGGAGGTAAAAGGAAGACCATCACTCCGCCGCGAGCGGGGTCGGCTCGGAGACGCGGGCCAGCAGGGTCTCGACCGTGTCGGACGCCTTCAGTACGGCGAGCGTCACGGAGGCGTCGATGCGGGCCGTCGGGTCGTCGGCGGGCGCCAGCATGGTGTGGCGCAGCACGCTGGCGAGCCGCCGGGCGACCGCGTGGGCCTTTTCGAGCGGGGTCGCCGAGAACGCGACCAGAATGGAGCCGTCGCTCGCCCGGCAGGCGAAGTCGACATTGCGGACGAGCCGCACCGCGAGCCGCGCGGCATCCAGGCTGGCGCGCTGGTCGAGGGTCGGTGGAAACGAGAAGCGGGCGATCGAGAGCGCCTGACCGTGCGACTGCGCCTCGGTGACGGCGCGGGCGAGGTCGCGCAGGAAGCCGGCGACGGTGAACAGGCCGGTCGTCGGATCGACCAAACCCTGCGCATCGAGCGAGGCGAGCTGGCGCTTCAGCCGCGCCTCGAAGGCGTGCATGCGCACCAGCGGCAGGAGGCCGGCGACGACCGCGGCCGGCTCGCCCGAGAGGCCTTCGAGATTGGGCAGCCGCACCGCGTCGAAGGTCGCGGGCAGCTCGGGCAGCAGCGCCACCGGCAGGTCGCGGAAGCGCGCGTCCTCGGCGAGCGCGACCAGGAAGGCCTCCAGCGTGCGCGGCCCGAAGCCGTCGCCGATGACGATGCCGTCGACGTCGCGGGCGTTGAGATGGCGGGCCGCCGTCTCGATGCCGAGCGCGCCGATCAGGCCGAGCCGCTCGCCCACTGCGGTGCCGAGGCCCGGATAGGTGCGTCCGCGCCCGACCACCAGCACGGTCGCGTCGTCGAGCGGATCGTTGGCCGGCCACGTCGGCGCATCCGGATCCTTTTCGGAGAGAAGGGCGGCGCGACGCTCCACGGTCGCATGCAGGGTGCGCACCCGCTGCGCCGAGGCGAGGCGGGCGACGAGGCGCTCGCAGCTCGCGTCGGCGGCGATCGGCAGCACGTCGGGCAGATGCTCGCGCAATCCGTCGAGCGGAGCGGCCAGCACCGGCGTGAACACCGGAAAGGCGGCGATCGCCTGCGCGATCTTCTCGAAGGTCTTGGCCGGCACGACGTCGCCGGCCTGCGGCATCACGATGCCGACCGGCTCGGTGCGGGTCACCACGGCGGCCGCCTTCGACCACGGCGTGTCGACCACCGGACCGGCGCCCGCGGATTCGAGGGCATGCGCGAGAATCGGATCGACGTCCTCGGCGATGACCACGATCGGACCTTGAAGCGACATCGGCACTCCCTTCGCAGGATGCCATGCAGCCTATGCGGTTGCCGTTAACGGCGCGTCAACGCTTCCGTGAACCGAGGGAACGCGCGTCGCCGCCATCGGCTCGGACGGCTCGGAGGCGGTGCGGCGCTCGCGGAAGGCCGCGACCACCAGCGGCGAGATCCCGCGCGAGACGAGCGCGTCGCGGGTCGCGTCGCCGTGGCCCGCATGGCCGAACAGACGCTGGCCCATCAGGATGTCGGGCAGGGCGAGCAGCGTCGAGCCGGGCGCGATCTCGTCGGTGACGCGCTCGATCTCGGTGAGCGTCACGCGGTAGCCGCCGATCGAGACGAAGCCGGACGGCGGTGCCGTCACGGTCATGGCGCGGCTGTCCTTCTCGACCCGGCAGGGCTGGCGGGTGTCGACCCAACCGTCGGGCGCCACCTGCAGGAAGGGGGCAGAGCCGCGCTCGGCGCCCGACGGGAACGGAAAGCGCGGGACGATCGAGCCGCGCATCTTCAGCGTGCCGGTGTCGGAGCGGGCGATCTCGGCGACCAGCGTGGCGCCGGGCGTGGTGCGCGGCGCCGTCACGGCACCGTCGCAGACCGGGGCCGGGCGCCCGTCGGCGCCGCGCCGCGAGGCGACCAGCCCGGTCTCGCCGAACACCTGCAGGTCGACGAGGCTGCAGGCGCTCTTCGGCCAGTCGGCGGCGGCCGCGAGGCGCTCCGGTGTGCGCCACACCGCGATCACGCCCTGCAGCTTCGGCGCCTTCGCCAGGATGCCGGCCTCGAGCAGGCGATGCGCGAGCGGGCCGGGCAGGGTGACGACGCGGCCGTCCAGGTTCTCGAGCTGGCGCCCCAGCTCGGCGGTGTCGAACGGCACGTGCAGGGCCAGCGTGCCGCCGAGCAGCAGCCACGGCACGAGCCCGGTCGACAGGCCGGCCAGCGACGACGGCTGCAGCGTCGAGACCACGGTCGTGCCGTGCTCCATCCGGCATTCCAGCGCGATCGAGAGACCGGCGGCGAGCAGCTCGACATGGCTGCGCGCGACCGCGACGGGTCCGCCCAGATCGGTGTCGAAGGTGACGACGGCGACATGCGCGGCCGGATTGACGGGCCGTTCCACGGCCGCGATCCGGCCCGGCGTCGTCGTGGTCAGCAGCGAATCCATCGGCACGGCGCCGTCCGGAAGATCGGAGCCGAAGACGCAGACGCTGCGCACCGTGAAGGTGTCGGCGGCCGCCAGCACGGCGACCTCGGCGGGCGACGTGTCGCCGACGCGGCCGCCCGCGATCACGGCCTTGGCGCTGACCCGGCCGAGCGCCGCGGCGAGCTCGGCGCGGCGCCACAGCAGCGGCAGCGGCGCCGCGATCATGCCGGCGCGCAGCACGCCGAGGATCGCGAGAATCTGCTCGGCCGTGTTGGGAAGCTGCAGCGCCACCACGCTGTCGGTCGACAGGCCGAGCATGCGCAGGCGATGCGCGATCGCCGAGACGATACGATCGACCTCGGCCCAGGTCAGCCGCAGCGGCGCGCCACCCGCCGTCGTCTCACGATGGCCGCCGTCGACCAGCGCCAGCGCGTCCGGCGCGCGGGCGAGCGCGCGGGCGATCAGGTCGTCCAACGTGACCCGGCCGGCATGCTGGGCGAGCGTCAGCTCGTCGGGTGAGGAATCGCCGAGAATCATGGCCGCATCCTTGCGCGCGCGTCGGGCCTCGGTGGGCCGACCCGAATCGTCACGCAACGAGAGTATCTAGCGGCCGGGCTCGCGCCACCATGTTTCAGGCAGCCAGCCATACAGGGACGTCGTGGCGGGGTGGCGCACGCGGTCCCACCGCGCCACCCATTGGCTCGGCAGGTGATAGAGCGGCACGACGTACTGACCCGAGATCAGCACGCGATCGAGCGCCCGCACGGCGGACACGAAGCTTTCGCGCGAGGTCGCTTCCAGCATGGCGGCGATCATGGCGTCGGCGGCCTTCGAGCGGACGCCCATGTAGTTGCGGCTGCCGTGCTCGTCGGCGGCGGCCGAGCCCCAGTAGAAGGCCTGCTCGTTGCCGGGCGAGAGCGACTGGTCCCAGCGGTTCGGGATCATGTCGAAGTCGAACTGGATGCGGCGCTGCTCGAACTGCACCTGGTCGACCACCCGGATGGTCGGCTCGATGCCGGCCCGTTTCAGCGTGCGCACGAAGGCGAGCGCCAGGCGCTCCTGATCCTTGGTCGTGACCAGGATCTCGAAGCCGAACGGCCGCCCGGTGGCCTTGTCGCGCAGCTTCTGGCCCTCCAGCACCCAGCCGGCCGCGGCGAGCAGGTCGAGCGCCGCCTTCAGCCCGGCGCGGTCGCGGCCGGAGCCGTCGGTCGCCGGCGGCGACCAGGTGCCGGCCATCACGTCGGGGGTGACGGCGTCCGGGAACGGGGCCAGGAGGGCGCGCTCGGTCGCGTCGGCCGGGCGGCCGCGATGCGACAGCTCGCTGCCCTCGAAATAGCTGCCGGTCCGGCGGTAGCGGTCGAAGAACAGGTTGTGGTTGATCCACTCGAAGTCGAACAGCCGGACGATCGCCTCGCGCACCCGGATGTCGGCGAAGACGGGCCGGCGGGTGTTGAACACGAATGCCTGCATGCCGCGCGGCAGCCCGGTCGGAAACTCCTCCTTGACGACGCGACCGTCGCGCGCCGCCGGAAAGCCGTAGGCGGTCTCCCAGCGGCCCGGGTCGGTCTCCGGGTGGATGTCGTAGAGGCCCTTCCGGAACGCCTCGAAATACGCGTTGTCGTCGCGATAGAAGTCGATCCGCACGGAATCGAAGTTCCACATCCCGCGATTGACCGGCCGGTCGCGGCCCCACCATCGCGGGCTGCGCGCGAACGTCACGCTCTTGCCGGCGTCGACCTCGGCGACGACATAGGGCCCGCTGCCGACCGGCGGCTTGAGCGAGGTCTCCTCGAAATGCTCCGGATCCACCGCATGGCGCGGCAGGACCGGCATCAGGCCGAGAATCATCGGCAGCTCGCGGTCGTTGCTGCCGGCGAGGTCGAACCGCACGGTGCGGGCGTCGAGCGCCTCGGCCTTCGCCACCTTGGCGTAGTAGGTGCGGTAGTTCGGCCGGCCTTTGTCGCGCAACAGCTGCCAGGAGAACAGGACGTCCGCGGCCGTCACCGGCGTGCCGTCGGAAAACGCCGCTGCGGGATCGATCGTGAAGGTCACGAAGGTCCGTCCCGGGTCCGTCTCGACCCGGCTCGCCAGCGAGCCGTAGAGCGTGAACGGCTCGTCGTAGCCGCGGGTGAGCAGGCTCTCGTAGACGTGGCCGCGCACCGCCTGCACCGGCACGCCGCGGACGATGAAGGGATTCAGGCTGTCGAAGCTGCCCAGCACGGCCTGGGTGAGGCGGCCGCCCTTGGGGGCCGCCGGATCGGCATAGCGGAACGCCTGGAAGTCCGGGGGCAGGGCCGGCGCCCCGTGCATGGCGATCGCATGGGTCGGCTCCGCCGCGCGCCCGCTGCTCGACGGCCCGACCACCAGCCCCAGGGCGGCGAGGCCCAGCGCGGCACGCCGGCCCATCGAGGCCCAGGTGGCAGGGACAGGGCGCGGCAACGATCCGATTCGGCGCATGGCCGAGGCTATCACACGCACTCGGGCACCCCCGTGGCGAGAGGTGGGAAAATGCAGCGCGCCAAACCCGAAAGCCTCGATCGCGACAGGGCCCCGGAGCGGCAAAGGTCACTTTACTGCCGCATTTAGACGGTGTTACAGCCCTCGCCAGGGGACGCGCGTCGCCCGCCGGTACATTACGACACGGCCACAGCTGCGACACGGCAACTAAAGAGGATTTCGATGACCCGTCTGAGCCCACTCGCACCGGCTCGCCCGGTGCGGCGATCGCTTTTGAAGGCAACGGCGGCGCTCGTCTCGATCTCCGCAGTCACGATGGCCGGTGTGGTCCTGGCTCAGGCGCAGCAGCCCGCTCAACCGGCGCAGCCTGCGCCGGCCCGTCCGGCGCCCGCCCGTCCGGCGCAGCCCGCCCAGCCGGCTCGCCCGCCGGCCGCGGCCCAGCCGCAGCGCCCGGCCGCGCCGCAGGCGCAGCAGCCCGCGGCCCCGGCGGCGCCGGCCCAGCAGCAGGCCCAGCCGGGCCAGCAGCAGATGCCGCAGCTCATCTACTCGCCGTGGGCGAAGTTCTGCGGCAAGGGTCAGGACGCCAACGCCAAGCAGGTCTGCTTCACCGGCAAGGACGCCCGCACCGAGGCCGGCCAGCCCGTGGTCGCCGCCGCGCTGATCGAGCCGGACGGCGAGCCCAAGAAGCTGTTCCGCATCACCCTGCCGTCGCCGCTGCAGCTCCAGTACGGCACCCGCCTGATCATCGATCAGCAGCAGCCGATGACCGGCCCGTTCTTCACCTGCTTCGCCAACGGCTGCATGGCCGACTACGAAGCGACCGCCGACATGGTCACCAAGCTGAAGGGCGGCCAGCTCCTCACCATCCAGGCCATCAATCTGGCCGGCGCGGCGATCAGCTTCCCGCTGCCGCTGACCGACTTCAAGAAGGCCAACGAGGGCGCGCCGACCGACCCGAAGGTGTTCGAGGAGCAGCAGAAGAAGCTCCAGGAGGAGCTCCAGAAGCGGGCCGAGGAGGCGCGCAAGAAGCTGGAGGGCCAGGGCGGCGCCCCGGCCGCGGGAGCCCAGCCGGGCCGCTGACCCAGAGTCTCAGCAAGTTCGAAGAAGCGCGCCGGGAGGCGCGCTTTTTTGTTGGTGGCGGGCGATCCGGGTCCGCTTTCATCGTCATGGTGAGGAGGCCGCGAAGCGGCCGTCCCGAACCTTGCGGCCCCAAGCGGCGCAGCCTCGACCACATCCTTCGAGCCCGGCCGTCGGCCGGGCGCCTCAGGATGAGGAGCGATGGCTGCGGCGCGACATCAGGCCATGGGTCGGCCGAGCGAAGCGCGCCCGCCTGCTCCGCCACGCCTCAGTTCAGCACCTCGAAGCGGCGGCGGTAGGAGCCGTCCTCGCTGCGCTCGAACACCTCGGAGACCTGCGGATGGCGGACCGGCTCGCCCGATTCGTCGGGCAGCAGGTTCTGCTCCGAGACGTAGGCGATGTACTCGGTCTCGGCGTTCTCGGCGAACAGATGGTAGAACGGCTGGTCCTTGTGCGGCCGCACCTCTTCGGGGATCGCCTCGTACCACTCGTCGGTGTTGGCGAAGACCGGGTCGACGTCGAAGATCACGCCCCGGAACGGATAGATCCGGTGCTTCACAACCTGGCCGATCGTGTACTTGCCGACGCGCGCTCTGTTCATCGCGGAAAACTAGCCCAGCTTCGGCCCGGGGAACAGCCTCCCGGGCCGTCGTCCGCCGCAACCCAGGGTCACGCCCCGGATTACAGGCCATAGCGGGCCGCCATCTCCGGGTCCTTGGCGGCGACCAGGCGGGCGAGGTCGACTACGACCTTGGCCTGCTTCCAGGTGGCGTCGTCCTGCATCTTGCCGTCGATCATCACGGCGCCCGAGCCGTCCGGCATCGCCTCGAGGATGCGGTGGGCGAGCTTGACCTCGGCCGGATCGGGCGAGAACACCCGCTTGGCGATGTCGATCTGCGAGGGGTGCAGCGACCACGCCCCGGCGCAGCCGAGCAGGAAGGCGTTGCGGAACTGGGCTTCGCAGGCGTCCGGGTCGGAGAAGTCGCCGAACGGGCCGTAGAAGGCCTTGATGCCGGCCGCCGCGCAGGCGTCGACCATGCGGGCCAGCGTGTAGTGCCACAGATCCTGCTGGAACGCCGTCCGCGGGCCGCCCTCGGCGGTCG
Organism: Rhodoplanes roseus; assembly: GCF_003258865.1. Classification (GTDB taxonomy): domain Bacteria; phylum Pseudomonadota; class Alphaproteobacteria; order Rhizobiales; family Xanthobacteraceae; genus Rhodoplanes; species Rhodoplanes roseus. The sequence continues at coordinate 8,109 of NZ_NPEX01000050.1, forward strand.
CGTCCGCCAGGACCTTGTATTCGGGATGGCCGCCGCCGACCCGGGTGGTCTTCATGGCGCGCGAGGCGGCGAGGTCGGCCGGGCCGAGGCTCATGCCGTGCATGCGCGGCGAGGCGGTGGCGATCGCCTCGACATTGTTGACCCCCTCCGGGGTCTCCAGGATGGCGTGGATGAAGATCGGCTTGCGCAGGCCGAAGCGCGCCTCGAGCTGCGCCAGGAGCTGGTCGAGATAGTGGATGTCCCACGGCCCCTCGACCTTGGGGATCATCACCACGTCGAGCTTGTAGCCGACCGCCTCGACGATCTCCATGAGGTCGTCCAGCACCCACGGCGAGTTGAGCGCGTTGATGCGCACCCACAGGCCGGTGGCGCCGAAATCGTTCGCCCGCGCCATCTCGATGAAGCCGCGGCGGGCCTCCTCCTTGGCGTCGGCCGGAATCGCGTCCTCGAGATTGCCGAGCACCACGTCGACCTGGCCGGTCAGCTCGCGGACCTTGGCCCGCAGCTTCTCGATGTGGGGCGGCACGAAGTGGATCATCCGTTCGAGCCGCACCGGGAGCTCGCGGCACGGCGCCGGTGCGCCGATGGCGAGCGGCTTGTAGAAGTTGCGTGGGAGTTTCATCGACCCTGTTCCGCCGTTGGGCCCCTCGGGGACGCGGACGCGCGCGACGCCCATCTGCCGGACGCGCCGCAAGTTCTGCATGGGATGCCTGCGCGCTGACCGCTGCGCCGGACGCCCGGAAATGCTCTAAGTAGGATCGCGAGATCGCAAGACCGTCCCGCCAACCTAGAGGAAGCCGCGGCGTCCGCCAAGCCGGCGGGAGTCGCCGCACCGTGCAACCTTCGTCCGAGCGAGCCACGCGTGTGACCGCCGCATGATCGACGTCCTCAACCTCGCGCTTCCGTTCTTCGGGCTCATCTTTCTCGGCATGGCCTGCGGCCGCTACGCCGCCCGCATCCCGGACTCCGGCCTCGCCTGGATGGACTTCTTCGTCGTCTACGTGGCGCTGCCGGCGCTGTTCTACCGGGTCCTGTCGCAGACGCCGGCCGACCAGCTCGGCCAGGTGACGTTCATCGTCGGCACCACGCTGGCGACCTTCGCGGCCTTCGTGGTGACGTTCGTTCCGGCGCTGCTGCTGCAGCGCGGGCGCCTGCCCGAGGCGACCATCATCGGTCTCGCCGGCTCGTTCGGGAATGTCGGTTACATGGGGCCGGGCCTCGCCGTCTCGGCGCTCGGCACCGAGGCGGCCGCACCGGTGGCGCTGATCTTCTGCTTCGACACCCTGCTGGTGTTCTCGCTGGCGCCCTTCCTGATGGCGCTGTCGCGCAGCGGCGGCGGCAAGGGCGCGCTCGCGACGCTTTGGCTGGTGGTCCGCCGGATCGCCCTGCATCCCTTCATCGTCGCGAGCGTGCTCGGCGTGCTGTCGGCGGCGCTGGAGATCCGACCGCCGGTGGCGCTCGACCGGCTGCTTCAGTTTCTCCAGAACGCCGCGGCGCCCTGCGCGCTGTTCGCGCTCGGCGTCACCGTGGTGATGCGCCCGATCGACGCCGTCACGGTCGAGCTGCCCATCGCCATCGGGGTGAAGCTGCTGGTCCACCCGGTCATCGTGCTGGTGCTGCTGTCGCTGCTCGGCCCGTTCGCCGAGACCTGGGTCTACACGGCCGTGCTGCTCGCCGCCTTGCCGACCGCGCTCAGCATCTTCGTGCTGGCCCGCCAGTACGACACCTGGGTGGCCGAGGCGTCGAGCCTGGTGATGTACGGGATCGTCATCTCGGTCTTCACCGTCACGGCGGTGCTGTGGCTGATCAAGACCCACCGCCTGCCGCTGAACATCTTCGGGTAGGGGCCCTGGTCATTCCGGGGCGCGCTGAAAGCGCGAACCCGGAATCCAGCCCCGCGCTCCGAGATCGCGGCTGGATTCTGGGTTCGCCGCTGCGCGGCGCCCCGGAATGACCCTTTCCAAGCTGCTATCCCAGCGGCTCGCCGCGCAGCAGCTTCGGCTCGGCCGTCGCCGGGGCGACGCCCTCGCGCATGACGGCGCGGCGGAGCGGGCCGAGCCGCGACAGCAGCCACAGGCCGGCGCCGCGGACGCCCTGGACCGGCAGGAGGTCGCTTAGCAGGCTGCGGTTGAGGAGGTCGACGGCGAGCGTCCGGCTGGTGACGTCGGTGCGCCGGCGCCGGTCGTAGTCGGACGTGACCTCCGGTCCGCCCGGGTCGCGCCCGTCGCGGCGGGCATCGGCGACCAGCTCGGCCACCGTCGCCGCATCGCGAAAGCCGAGATTGAGGCCCTGGGCGCCGATCGGCGGAAAAACATGGGCGGCTTCGCCGACCAGCACGACGCGGCTCGCCCCGAAGCACTCGGCCGTCTCGGCGGAGAGCGGGAAGACGCCGCGGTCAGGCTCGACCGTGACCCGGCCGAGGATCGAGTGCGAGCGCCGCTCCATCTCGGCGTCGAGCGCGGCGGCGTCCAGCGCCTGCAGGCGCTCGGCCTCACGGGGCGCCACGACGCACACCACGCTGACCCGGCGGCCGGGCAGGGGCACGAGCGTGAACGGGCCATGGCCCGAATGGAATTCGGTCGAGATGTCCTGGTGGTCGCGGGACGTCTTCAGGTTGAAGGTGAGGGCCGTCTGAGGGTAGCTCCAGCCGCGCGTGGAGATCCCGGCGGCCTCCCGGCAGACCGAGCGCCGGCCGTCCGAGGCGACCGCCAACCGCGCCGTCACGATACGGCCGTCCGCCATCCCGACCGTGACGCTGTCCTCGGCCACCGCGACGGCCGTCGCGTCCTCGCGGATCACCGAGAGGTTCTGCAGGGTCGCGGCCCGCGCTTCCAGGGCGGTGACGAGGTCGCGGTTGGCGATGTTCCAGCCGAACGCGTCGAGGCCGATCTCGGTCGCCTCGAACCGCACCTCGGGGGCCCGCCACAGCCGCCCGGTGTCGTCGACGATGCGCAGGGTGCGCAGCGGCGCGGCCGCCTCCCGGCACCCGTCCCAGACCCGGAGCGCCTTCAGGGCATCGACCGACCCGGCCAGCAGCGCCGTCGTCCGGTTGTCGCGCACGACCGGGCGCCCGGCGACCAGCACGGTGGCGGCCCCGGTGGAGGCGACCGCGACGGCCGCCATCAGCCCGGCCGGCCCGCCGCCGACCACCACCACGTCGCACGCCACTGCTCCGGCTCCGTCTGCCGTCATGGAAAGGCATCCTCTATTCCGGGGCCGCGAGGAGACCCGGTCGGCACCATCATAGTCGATCCGCGGCGGCGAGGCGAAGCCGCCGGATGTCGCTCCCGGGGACGGCGGGTCGATTAATCGGATTTACAGAACGGAACAAGCAGAATAACCCGTTTGATCGATCGACTGGCCAACGCTTCTCTGGTCGCACCACGCGAAGGAGATGCCGATGCCGCCCGTCCCGGATGCCGCCCGATGCTCGACACCGTCCGTCCCGCCAAAAATCCTCTCGCATCGCCGCCTGTGGCCCGGCCTGGCGCTCGCCGGCGGCGTCGCCGTGGCGGCGATGGCCTTGCGCAGGCTGCCGGGCGTCGCGGTGCTCAGCCCGATGATCCTGGCCATCGTCATCGGCGTCGCAGTGCGCAACCTGGTCGGCACGCCTGCCTCGGCGCGGCCCGGGCTCGGCGTCGCGATGCGGCCGGTGCTGCGGGTCGCGATCGTGCTGCTCGGCCTGCAGCTCACAGTGGCCGACATCGTCGAGCTCGGCTGGTCGAGCGTGGCGATCCTGGCGGCGACGCTCGCCGCCACCTTCCTGTTCACGGTGTGGCTGGGCCGGCGGCTCGGCGTCGAGCCGGGGCTCGCCCGGCTGGTGGCGGCCGGCACCTCGATCTGCGGGGCCTCGGCCGTGGTGGCGGCCAACACGGCGACGCGGGCGAGCGACGAGGACGTCGCCTATGCGGTCGCCTGCGTCACCCTGTTCGGCTCGCTCGCCATGGTGATCTATCCGATGCTGCCGAACGTGCTGCATCTCGGTCCGCGCGCCTACGGCCTGTGGGCCGGCGCCTCGATCCACGAGATCGCCCAGGTGCTGGCGGCATCGTTCCAGGCGGGCGGGGAGGCCGGCCATGTCGGCACCATCGCCAAGCTGTCGCGCGTCACGATGCTGGCGCCCGTCGTGCTGCTGCTCGGCGTCTGGACGGCGCGGGCCGGCGGCTGGGCCGCGTCGGGCCGGGCGGAGCAGGGCGGGGCGGCGGGGCGCCCGCCGGTGCCGTGGTTCGTGTTCGGGTTTCTGGCGCTGTGCGGCCTCAACAGCGTGATCGCCGTCGATCCGGAGGTGCGTGGCTGGATCGTGCTCGCCACCACGGTGCTGCTGACCGTCGCGCTCGCCGCCATGGGGCTGGAAACCGACATCCGCAGGCTCGCCGCCAAGGGCCTGCGGCCGCTTCTGCTCGGCGCCGCCGCGACGGTGTTCATCGCGGCCTTCAGCCTGGGGCTGATCGAGATCTTCGGCTGACCGGCCGGCGCTGCCGGGCCGCCTGCGCGACGAGGCGGCCGTGACGCTGGAGCAGCTCCGCATCTTCGTCGCCGTGGCCGAGCGCCAGCACATGACCCGCGCCGCCGAGGCGCTCGGTCTCGTCCAGTCGGCGGTCAGCGCCGCCGTCGCGGCGCTGGAGGCGCGCCACGCCACCGTGCTGTTCCACCGGGTCGGCCGGCGCATCGAGCTGACCGAGGCCGGCCACGTCTTCCTGCCCGAGGCCAAGGCCGTGCTGGCCCGCGCCGCCGCCGCCGAGCTGGCGCTGGCCGAGACCGGCGGTCTCGCCCGCGGCAGCCTGACGATCGCGGCGAGCCAGACCATCGCCGGCTACTGGCTGCCGTCGCGCCTGGTGCAGTACCGGCAGGCGCATCCGCGGATCGCGGTCCGGCTGGTGGTCGGCAACACGGCCCAGGTCGCCGAGGCCGTGGTCGACGGCACCGCCGACCTCGGCCTCGTCGAGGGCGCGATCGACGTGCCGGCCCTGAGCGAGCGGCGCTTCGCCGGCGACCGGCTGATCCTCGTGGTTCCGCCCGGCCATCCGCTCGCCGGCAGGCCGGTGCTCGAGCCGGCCGACCTCGCAGATGCCGACTGGATTCTGCGCGAGCCGGGCTCCGGCACCCGCTCGGAGTTCGAGGAGGCGCTGCGGGCGGCCGGCCAGGACCCGGCGCGGCTGCGGATCGCCCTCGAGCTGCCGTCCAACGAGGCGGTGCGAGCCGCCGTCGAGGCGGGCGGGGGCGTCACGGTGGTGTCCGAGCTGGTCGCCGCGTCCGGGCTGCAGTCCGGGCGGCTCAAGCGCGCCGCCTACGCGTTGCCGCTGCGCGACTTCCACCTGCTCCGTCACCGCGAGCGGTACCACAGCATGGCGGCGCGGGCGTTCGTCGCGCTGGTGGACTGAGCGCCGGCCCGGCGCCGTCTTCTGCGAGGTCCGCAGCCGCCCGCATGCGCGACCCGGTCGAATGCGCTATGGACGATGTGTGGCGACCCCCCGCAGCCGCCGGCCAGGCCGGCCCCGAGCCCGATCATGACCGACACCGCGCAGCGTTCCGACCTTGTCGACCCGCCGAGCGGCCCGCCCGAGGTGTCGCTGCTCGCCCGCCCGGTCGTCGTCGCGCTCGCCTGCCTGGTGGTGCTCGCGGGGCTGGGCTGGGTCTATCTTGGGCTGATGGTCGCCGGCATGGCCGGCACCGGTTCGGCCGCCGCGATGGGCCCGGGCATGGGCCTGTTCGACCTGATCACCGGCGGCGTGCCGCTCGACGGCTTCGCCAAGGCGCTGGCAGAGGCGATCTGCAGCCCGAGCTTCGGCCACCACGGCGGCGGGGCGGCGGAGCTCGTCACGCTGGCCGGCATGTGGTCCGCCATGGCGCTCGCCATGATGCTCCCGACCGCCGGCCCGATGATCCTCACCTATGCCGAGATCGCCGCCACGGCGGCGCGCCGCGGCGAACCGACCGTCTCACCGGTCGCCCTGATCGTCGGCTATGCGGGCGTGTGGCTCGCCTTCGCGCTGGTCGCCGCCGCCGTCCAGGCCGGCCTCGCCCGCCTCGCGCTCCTCGATCCGGCGATGTCCTCGGCGAGCCCGCTGTTCTCCGGCGCCGTGTTCGTCGGGGCCGGCGTCTACCAGTTCTCGCCGCTGAAATACGCCTGCGTGACGCGCTGCCAGCGGCCGTTCCCGTTCTTCCTGCTGCACTGGACCAGCCGGGCCGGCGGCGTCGTCCGGCTCGGCATGCGGCAGGGGCTGCTCTGCCTCGGCTGCTGCTGGGCCATGATGCTGGTGATGTTCGCGGTCGGGGTCATGAACGTGGTCTGGATGGCGCTGCTCGGCATCGTCATGGGGGCCGAGAAGATCGCCGTGACGACGCGGTTCAGCAAGGCGATCGGCGTGGTGTTCCTGCTGATCGGCGCCTGGATGATCGGCGACGCCGTGGTCGCCCACTGGCCGGCGGCCCGGGCGGGGTAGCCGGCGGCACGGCCGGATGCGGCAGGCCGACGCGGCCCGACGCCGCAGGGCGGAACTCTTGCGTCCGGCCGGACCTCCCCGGATAACCCCGAGTACCCGCACACCCCCGCCGCCGTTCGATCGACGCCGGTCCGACCCGAGAGAGCCGAGCCGCCGATGCTGGACCTGCTGACCGACCCCGCCGCCTGGGCCGCGCTGGTGACCCTGAGCGCCCTGGAGATCGTCCTGGGCATCGACAACGTCGTCTTCATCTCGATCCTGGTCTCCCGCCTCGACCCGAAGATCGCCGACCGGGCCCGCCAGCTCGGCCTTGGGCTGGCGCTGGTCTTCCGCATCCTGCTGCTGTTCACGCTGACCTGGCTGATGGGGCTGTCGGAGCCGCTGTTCTCGGCGGTCGGCCGGTCGTTCTCGTGGCACGACATCATCCTGATCGCCGGCGGCCTGTTCCTGATCGCCAAGGCGACCCACGAGATGCACGCCGAGATCGAGGCGGCCGACGATGCCGAGGAGCCCGGCGCCGCCGAGGTCATCAAGGCCTCGTTCGCGATGATCATCGCCCAGATCATCGTCATCGACCTGGTCTTCTCGATCGACTCGATCGTCACCGCCATCGGCATGGCGCAGGACATCCGCATCATGGTGATGGCCGTGCTGATCGCGGTCGCCGTGATGTACATCGCCTCCGGGCCGGTCGCCCGGTTCGTGGCGGCGCATCCGACGACCAAGATGCTGGCGCTCGCCTTCCTGGTGCTGATCGGCGTCGCCCTGGTCGCCGACGGCTTCGAGTTCCACATCCCGCGCGGCTACATCTACTTCGCCATGGCGTTCGCCGGGGCGGTGGAGACGTTCAACATCATCGCGGTCCGCAAGCGCCGCCGCCGCCGGATGGTCGAGCCGAAGCCACACTGAGCGGCGTCCGGCGGCGCCGGACGTTGTCCCGTCGCGCCTTCGGCACATGACAGGATTGCCGCGACGCGAGCGGCGCGCACGCCGCTTGCACCCGGGCGGCGACTTCCTATGATCGCGCTCCCGGCGGCCTCCGCCGTCGCTCGTCCGCACAATCGGCCCGGGCCGATCGTCCCGGGATGCAATCCGAAGGAGACTCCCATGGTGGCTGCCGTGCGCGTGCACAAGGTCGGCGGACCCGAGGTGCTGACCTACGAGGACGTCGACGTTCCGGCGCCGGGCCCGGGCCAGATCCGCATCAAGCAGGCGGCCTGCGGGATCAACTTCATCGACACCTATTTCCGCCAGGGCATGTATCCGTCGCCGGTCGGGCTGCCGTTCATCGCCGGCAACGAGGGCTCCGGCACCGTCACCGAGGTCGGGCCCGACGTGACCGGCTTCAAGGTCGGCGACCGCATCGCCTATGTGGTCCCGCTCGGCGCCTATGCGGCCGAGCGCCTGCTGCCTGCCGCCCGGGCCCTCAAGGTGCCGGACGGCGTCGACCTCGCCGAGGCCGGCGGCATGATGCTCAAGGGAATGACGGTCTGCTACCTGCTGCGCCGGACCTTCAAGGTCGCCAAGGGCAACACCATCCTGATCCACGCCGCCGCCGGCGGCGTCGGCCAGATCGCCTGCCAGTGGGCGCACCACCTCGGCGCCACCGTGATCGGCACGGTCGGCACCAAGGAGAAGGGCGAGCTCGCCAAGGCGAACGGCTGCGACCACGTCGTCTACTACCAGGAGGAGGACTTCGTCGCCCGTGTGAAGGAGATCACCGGCGGGGCGCTGTGCGACGTCGTCTACGACGGCGTCGGCAAGACGACGTTCCCGGCCTCGCTCGACTGCATCCGGCCGCTCGGCCTGTTCGTCAGCTTCGGCAGCGCCTCGGGCCAAATCGACGCGTTCAACATCAACATCCTCCAGGCCAAGGGCTCGCTGTTCGCGACGCGGCCGACCCTCAACCATTACGCGGCGAGCCGCGCCGACCTCGAGGGGCTGGCCAACGAGCTGTTCGAGGTGGTGCGGAGCGGTGCCGTAAAGATCCCGGTCCAGAAGAGCTACGCGCTGAAGGACGCCCGGCAGGCCCATATCGACCTCGAATCGCGGGCGACCACCGGCTCGTCGATCCTGGTGCCTTGAGGGCCCCCGAAAGCGCCCAGGCCCAGCCCTGGGGCATCCTGGCGACCATCGCCATCGCGGTCCTGGCGTTCGCGCTGGGGCAGGCGGTGGCGGCGGTCGGCCTGTCGGCGTGGCTGAGCCCGGCCGCCCTGGCGGGACCGGCCTTGCCGGCGGACGGCATCGCCGTCGCGCTCGTGGTGATCGCCGCCAACCTGATCCAGACCGTCACCCTGGTGCTGGCGGCGCGCGTACGCTCGGACAGCGTGCTCGACTATCTCGGCCTCGACCTGCCGGCACGCCGTGATCTCCTGATCGGGCTCGCCAGCCTGGTGGCCCTGGTGGTCGTCGCCGACGCGGCGACGCTCGCCGCCGGCCGCGACCTCGTGCCGCCGGTCCAGATCGCCACCTATCGCAGCGCCGCGCAGCAGGGCGTGCTGCCGTTCCTGTGGTTCGCCCTGGTGATCGTCGCGCCGATCGGCGAGGAGCTCCTGTTCCGCGGCTTCGTGTTCCGCGGCTGCGCCCGCTCCGACACCAGCGCGATGCCGACCATCGTGTTCACCGGGTTCATCTTCGCCTTGCTGCACGTGCAGTACGACTGGGTCGGCATGGCGCTGATCTTCCTGGTCGGCCTGCTGCTCGGCTGGCTGCGCTGGCGCAGCGGCTCGACCACGCTGGTGATCCTGCTCCACCTCCTCCTCAATCTGGAGGGGACGATCGAGACCATGCTGATGGCGGGGTAGGGCGAAGCACCGGGAGTCTCCCGAGTGTCGCGTCGGCGCCGCGGCCGAAAGGCGAAAAGCTCACTCGTCGTATATCTGGCCGCCGTCGTAGCCGCAGGCGATGCGGCCGAGGGCGAACCGGAAGGCGTCGCTGCCGGGAACGGGCAGGGGGCTCGGCGGGGCTGTCCCGGCGGCACGTCCGCGTTCGAGGATCGCGGCCAATGTCTGGTCGTCGAGCCAGGGCAGGCTCGCCAGGAAGCCGCGGACCAGGGTTCCGGCCAGCGCGTGGTCCGGATGCGTGGCGTTCTCGGGCGCGCGGCCGATCTCGTACATGTGGCGGACCGCGTGCCAGTCGGCGCGCTGCTTCGGAATCCGCTCGAACACGTCGGGACATTCGGCCGCGACGTAGAAGCGGTTGAGTGTGTCGTCGAGCGCGAAGCGGTAGCCGTTGGCGAGCAGCAGCGGCTCCCAGGCCTCGAAGGTCGGCGCATTGGTCACCGGCGCGACCGCCTCGACCAGCACCAGCTTCGGCCGGTACCGGCTCCAGTCGTTGCCGGCCAGCACGTCGGCCTCGCCACCCTCGACGTCGACCTTGAGCAGGTCGATGTCGGTCATCCCGTGTGTCGCGAGCAGGGTCGCCAGCGTCGTCATCGGCAGGCGCTCGGTCGAGAAGGCGGCGCCGAAATTCTCCGCCGTGCGGGCGTGAGCCTCGACCGTGGTGGAGAACCCGTGCAGCCGGTCGACCTTGTGGAAATCGGCCTCGCCGTCGCTGCGCCCGACCAGCGCGCCGACCGCGAGATCGCGCGGCCGCAGCCGGCCGTAGAGCGCGAGCAGATCCGACTGCGGCTCGACCACCAGGCCGCGCCAGCCGCGTTCGTACAGCCAGAACGTGACGTTGTCGGCGACCGGATGTCCGGCCCCGATGTCGACATAGGTCCCGCTCGTCCGTCCGCCGAAGGCGAGCCAGACGTGATAGTCCTCGAGGTTCTGGGTGTAGGAGAGATCCACGGCGCCGTCCCCTGACGATGAGGGGCCGAGTGGATCACGCCGGCGC